>CAYTQC010000039.1:2790-6272 GCA_964439735.1 uncultured Synergistaceae bacterium | reverse complement strand
AAGAGCGCTCCACTCCATGAGTTCGATCTGGGCGCGGATGCCCACCTCGGCGAGATAGGCCTGGATAAGCTCTGCAGCGCTGCGGCGTTCGGTCCTGTTGTCGGAGAAAATGGTCATGTCAAAACCGTCTGCGTAGCCGGCCTCTTTCAGAAGCTCTCGTGCCTTGTCGGGATTATAGGGGTAGGCGTCTTTCCTCTCGGGGTCGAATCCCCAGATCACGGGGGAAAGAGGCCCGCGGGACGGGGCGCCGAAACCGAAATAGACTGCGTCCACGATTGCCTGCTTGTCCACCGCGTAGTTCATGGCCTTCCGCACACGATTATCGCCGAAAGGCTTCACTTCCGTGTTCAGCCCCATGTACAGGGTGGACATGGCAGGGACTTTGTAGGTGAGGTACTTGTCGTTCTTCGCTATGTTCTCGAACTCCTGGTAGGGGAAGTTTCCGGGAATCAGGTCGATACCGCCGGACTCGAGCTCCACCAGCCGGGTGGCATCCTCGGGGATTCCCCGGTAGACCACGGTGTCAATGGCGGCAGGGCCGCGGAAATAGTCGGCGTTCTTTTCGAGAATGACCTTGTCGCCCCGGGACCAGCTCACGAATTTGAAGGGGCCCGTCCCCACGGCAGCCTTGCTGCCGTAGTCGGCCCCGGCGGCGGATACGGCCTTCTCGTTGAGGATGGACGTCTCGTACCGTGTAAGGCTCATGAGCATGGGGGCGAAAGGACGCCTGGTGACGATCTTCACGGTGTGATCGTCCACCGCTTCCACGGAAACCACTTCCTTGAGGTGGGTCGCACCGGGAGATGCGGTCTTGGGATCCTTGATACGCTCCATGGAGTACTTCACATCAGAGGCAGTGAAGGGCTCTCCGTTATGGAATTTCACACCCTTCCGAAGGTGGAAGACCCAGGTGAGGTCGTCGGGGTTCTCCCATTTTTCCGCAAGGTCGGGAACGATCTCCATGTTCTCGTCTACCTGCACAAGGTTGCTGTAAATCTGGCGGATGACG
This sequence comes from uncultured Synergistaceae bacterium, assembly GCA_964439735.1. Taxonomy (GTDB): domain Bacteria; phylum Synergistota; class Synergistia; order Synergistales; family Aminobacteriaceae; genus Aminivibrio. The sequence continues at coordinate 5,263 of CAYTQC010000039.1, read as the reverse complement.
TTCGCCGAGTAGATATCGCTCACCTTGTGGGGGTCGAGACTTGACACGTCGGCCACCTGTGCGAGGCGAAGCTCGGCGGCGAAGGCAGGCAGGCAGAAGGCAAGTAAAACCACAATCGCTGCAAGAATTGAACGGTACTTCTTCATTATCTCTCCACTTCCTTTCGTATTGTGACCGTACTGATTTCTATATCCACCGGCCGATTGCCCGGCCGGAAATTTTTCCTTCCCCTCTACGCGGGACACAGCACACGAAGCTCCGTCGGGGAAGCCCCGGTGATCACTTCGGCACCTTCGGGATGAACAATGACGTCATCCTCTATCCTCACGCCTCCCAGTCCCTCGGAGTAGACTCCCGGTTCAATGGTGACCACAGCTCCCGCAGGGAGTTTTTCCCCGTTCAGACGGCTGACCACGGGGAGTTCGTGAAGCTCAAGCCCTATACCGTGCCCCGTTGAATGGGTGAAGCAGTCTCCCCACCCCTTCGATGCTATGAAGTCCCTGGCGGCAGCGTCCACTTCCCTGCCGGTCGCCGATGATGAAACTGCAGCGACTGCCCTCTTTCTCGCCTCTTCAACGATGGAGTAGATCTCCGCAAGCTTCGGGTCGGGTTCCCCCACCGCAACAGTGCGCGTCATGTCTGAAAAATAGCCGTCCAGCACCGCACCGAAATCCATGGTGATGAAATCTCCCCTCTGAATCTGCCTGTCCGAGAAAACCCCATGAGGGCGGGCTCCCCTGGGACCGGATGCGACGACGAAATGTCCCTTTGCCGGATACTGGGCTCCCCTTCTGCGGATCTCGTGGACCAGGTCGGCGGCGATCTCAGCCTCGGTGCGCCCGGGCCGGATCGCGGGAAGGAACGCCTCGAAGGCCTCGGCAGCTATCCTGGCGGAGCGGCGGATGACGTTCAGTTCCTCCTCGTCCTTTACTGCCCTCAGCCTGCGGACCAGGCCGGATGTGCCCACGAAGGAGGAGATGATTTTCCCGATGGTCCTTCCCCGTTCAAGGGTGAGCCGGTCGTCCTCAACGGCGGGATTTTTCACTCCGAGCTCACGGATCGCCTGTGCGACTGCAGGCCATGGATCCCTGTCCTCCATCCTGAGAAGAGGGAAGAAGGATTCCTCCTCCGCCTGGAGAAAATACCTGGAATCGGTGATAAGCCTGCCGTCCTTCTCCCCAAACACGAGAATAGCGAATGATCCCGTGAACCCGGAAAAATACTGGATGCCGGGCCGATTGTCCGACTCGCTGCTGAACATGAAAAAACCGTCTGCCCCGGCACGGTTCGTCTCTTCAAGGAGGCGGTTATACCTGGCCTCAAAAAAAGGTTTCATTCTATTCTCCACCCTGTTTCCCCCCTTTTCTCACGAAGAAATATATCATATTAAATCGACAGAACCAACAGAACGGTTCTTTTCAGGGAGAAAGAAGAGTTGTTCACGATCCACGGAGTCCGCATAACGGCCTTTCCGATCACGGGGAAAAAGGAGCTTCCCGTAAGTTCGCGCTTCTTCCGAAAAAAGGACGGTGTTATTTTTTCTCCACGTCGATGATCCTGGCTGCCTCAAGAAGGACATCCGCACCCTTCGCGAGATTTTCGTACCCGGTGAACTCCTCGGGACAGTGGGTCACACCATTGCGGCTGGGGACAAAAATAAGGCCGGCGTCCCATATCCGTCTGAGAAACATGGCATCATGCCCCGCACCGGAATCCATCTCCATACTGCTGTATCCCAGTTTTCCGACAGCATTCCGGAAGGCTTCGACAACATTCGGGCTGTTCTCAACAGGCGGCGTCCCTTTCAGGAAAACCACGTCGAACTCGACACGGTATTCTTTCCCGATCCGGACCGCTTCGGCCCGAAGGAATTCCACCATCGCATCGATATACTGCTGACCGGGTGACCGGAAATCGACGGTGAAAACGGAGCGGGAGGGAACCGCATTCAGGACGTCAGGATGCAAGGCTATCCTGCCGCAGGTCACGGTGATCTTTCCGGGGAATTCCTTTGAAATTTTTTCCTCCAGCCCCGTCAGAAGCCTGAAGGATGCAAAGGATGTATCGTGACGGATCTCGTGCGGAGTCGAGGGATGGTCCGTCTGCCCCCTGACGGTGATCTTGAACCATGCGTTGCCGTTGATGGTACGAACAATACCTATATCTGTATTCGCAGATTCCAGTTTCGTCCCCTGCTCCATGTGCAGCTCCAGAAATGCCTTCGCGTTCTCCCCCCTGCGGCAGACGCCCTCAAGGCTTCCCGAGAGGCCATATTCCTTCATGGCTTCGATGAGCGGGATACCGTCGTCATCCTTCAGATCGTGCAGCTCATCCTCTCCGTAGATGCCCACCATGAATCTGCTTCCCGTTGTTCCCGGGTATCGGGCGCCATCCTCCATGATCGTGGCCACAACCTCGAAGGTGCTTTCAAGAGGGGAACCGCTCTCCTTGAGCATCCGGGCTGCCTCCAGGG
>CAYTQC010000039.1:1427-2690 GCA_964439735.1 uncultured Synergistaceae bacterium | reverse complement strand
AAGGTGCTTTCAAGAGGGGAACCGCTCTCCTTGAGCATCCGGGCTGCCTCCAGGGCACAGACGATTCCGGCGGCTCCGTCGAAAGCGCCCGCGCACCGGACAGTATCCAGGTGTGAACCGGAAACTATCTTTCCTGCCTTTGGATTCGTTCCCTCAACGGTGCCGTAGAGCGTACCGAGATTGTCCTCGCGGACTCTCATCCCTGCTTCCAGCATCCGTTTTTTGAGATAGTCCGCTGCTTCCCGGTAGGCAGGAGTATAGCTGAGCCGGGTACACCCCTCCCCGCATGGCGCCGAGATTGCATTGAGTGCCTGAATGTCGTGTTCTATCCTCTTTGCGTTCCCCACGTTCATTCCTCCTTCATTTTCAGCGATACAGACGGGTTTGGGGACAAGCGCGGAAATTTCCAATGCTTTCCCCACGGAAACGGTTGTTAAAACTTCTCTACGGAGTCCGCATAACGGCCTTTCCGATCACGGGAATAAGGTCGTGGATCGTCTCCGCCTTTTCTGAAAAGGTTTCAAGGGATTCGAAACTCAGCGCCCAGACGTCCATGGGCATTGCCGGGCGTATGAGGTCAAGCCCCATGGGACTCAGAAGAACCCTGCACATCTCCGCTTCCCTATCCGTTTCGAAGAGAAAAACGAGCCATGTGATGCCGTCCTGGTCGTGGCTGTCCAGGTCCACGTATCCGGGCAGGATGATCCTTCGAAGGACCTCGAGGACGAGCTGGAACCTCCCTGTGGTTCCCAGGAACCAGGTGAGGGTCTCCTTTTTCGGGACCGGCGCCTTCATGCAGAAGAATCGGTCTGCGTTCAGCAGTCCCCACGTGTCGCCCGGAAGAGGGGCAAATGAGGTGTAGGCCTGAAAATCGTATCGGCTGAGATAGAGCAGGTCCGCCTCGAAGATCCCGGGGGCCTCTCCCAGACCCTCGAACCATCGGGAAACGGCATCGGCGGGAGGAGGAGTGACCTTCCTGGCGGCCAGGCCGGTCACGGGCCAGTCTCGCCTCATCCTTTCAACGGCCGGGGAGCAGGGCCACTTCCATTCAAAACCCCCGTTCCACGAGAACAGCGAGTCACCTTCAAGATCCGGAATGGGAAATCGGGCACCCCGGACGTATTCCTTCAGGCCCCAGCGCTGGAGATGCTTCCTGTCGAGCAGCAGGCGAAGCCTGGTCTGGAAAAGGCTTTTGTCCGGATCCTCCGGCACTGTTCCGGGAAGAACGGGGAGAAAGCACTCCTCAGCCTCCTTTAAAAAGGC
>CAYTQC010000039.1:0-1327 GCA_964439735.1 uncultured Synergistaceae bacterium | reverse complement strand
AAAAGGAGAGAAAACCTGTCATGAAGTATTACGTGGTCGATGCGTTCGCGGAAAAAGTTTTCGAGGGGAATCCGGCCGGAATATGTGTCCTGGACCGCTGGCTGCCGGACGGACTGATGCAGAAGATAGCCATGGAAAACAATCTATCCGAAACAGCTTTTACGGTGAAAGAGGCTGAGAGCTACCGGCTGCGGTGGTTCACCCCCGGCGGAGAGATAGACCTGTGCGGCCACGCCACCCTCGCCACGGCCTGCGTCCTGTCCAGGTTCACTGAACCGGATGCCGGCGGCTACTTCTTTGAAACACTGAGCGGACGGCTTACGGTGACCCGCAGGGGAGACCTGTACGAACTGGATCTTCCGGCCTATGCCCTGAACCCCGTACCGGTCACCGATGAAATGGCGGATGCCATCGGCTTCCGACCGGAAGAGGCCTGGATGGCAAGGGATCTTGTCTGCGTGCTTGAGGACGAGAGTCAGGTCCGGGCCGCGAAACCGGACCTGGTGAAAGTGACGAAGCTTGACGGCCTTCTGCTCCACCTCACGGCCCGGGGGAAGGAGCATGACTGCGTGACCCGCAGTTTCGCCCCGAAGCTTGGCGTGCCGGAGGATCCTGTATGCGGCTCCGGCCATTGCCATGTTGTCCCTCTCTGGAGCAGGAAGCTGAAGAAAAACGAACTGGTCGCGCGGCAGGCTTCAAGCCGCGGAGGAACGCTTTTCTGCCGGAACTGCGGGGAGAGGGTAAAGCTGGCAGGGAAAGCCGCCCTGTACTCCATCGCCGATATTTTCCCCGGAGAATAGCACGAAAAAAGCCCTACACAGATATCGCAGGCGGCGGATGCCTTTTGTCCTCCTGGAAATACGGGACCGGCAGGGCATCTTCATGCAGCAGCACGAACTGCCCGAAATCGTGTCTCCCGGCGAAATGGAACAGGATCTTCCACGCCCGGATAATGGCGGCGACGAAAAACCAGTTCCTCTGCCGTTTCTACGAAACGGTTTCCCGGTCATACGAGACCGCAAGCACATCACTGGTCTTCATGCGGGAGGAACTGCGCTTCGATGAGATCTTCAGCGAACACCGACGGATTTTCGAGGCGATAGATAAGGGGAACGGCGACCTGGCCGCATCCCTCGTCCTGGAACATATGAAGGCCTCTGTAAAAAGGGCTTCCGAAAACCTCGTGAGCTCGGGGTTCCGAATCTGAAGCCCTGTAAAATGCACTGCAGGGCTTCATCAACGGCGGTTACCGGAACACACCTGTATTCTTCCCTGTTCCTGCGGGCATATTCCGTTGACCACAACGGCATCTTCATGAGCCTGAAAC
>CAYTQC010000038.1:0-12305 GCA_964439735.1 uncultured Synergistaceae bacterium | reverse complement strand
CGGAAGAGTATCCTCCCGGGAGTGGCCGGGCGGGAGACAGTGATGACGAACCACCGTATGATGACCGCCCCCGGAGTGGGAATCGGCGTGGTGGACGGCAATGTCCTCAGCGAGGAGATGGTGGAGGCCGCAGACAGATTCTGCCCTCTCCATTTTATCCTGAACTGCGTCTCGGACAGCTCGAAGCACATCGTCCGGGTCGTGGGCGGTCACTGGCATGACGCCTGGAGGGAAGGGATAAAGACATTCAGGCAGTACAACTTTGCTCCAATCAGCAGAAGAGCTGATGTCGTCTTCCTTTCCGCCGGAGGGTTCCCCAAGGACATCAACATGTACCAGGCCCACAAGGCCCTCTACATGGCCTCGAGGGCCGTCCGTCCGGGGGGGACCATGGTCTTCTTCGCTGAACTGGCGGAAGGGTACGGTCACAAGGTCTTCGAGGAGTGGGCAAAACGTCGTCTTGGCATGGACGGCGCAATCTCGGCTTTCGAAGCGGACTTCCGGTTCGGAGCCCACAAGCTGTATTATCTTGCAAAACTGGCGAAAGAGTGCACGATCAAGCTCTATTCAAAATCGGGCAGGGAGGACAGCGCGCTCATGTTCTGCGAAAAAATCGAGTCTGTCGATGAAATACTCCCGGGGCTCAGAGAAAAATACGGTTCCGGATTCACTTCTTATATAATTCCCCAGGGCGGAATTGTCCTTCCAATGGAGGAAAAATAAAGAGATTCCCCCCTTTCCTTCCGAATAGGGTACAATAAAACCAGCAGTACGCAAAACCAAACCGGGAGCGCTTCCAAAGAACTGAAGAGCGCTCCCGGCTGAGTCCGGAAAGTACAGGAGGGGAACTCCGTGCGTCCCGTTCATATTGTATATGTCAGTGCAGGCAACGGTCACAGAATGGCTGCGAGGGCACTTCGGGAGTCCTTCGACCACAGAGCGGTTCCGAATATTATTATGGATATTCTCGATTTCTCAAGTGACCTTTTCAAATGGTCATATAGTGATGTCTATGCATTCGTCAGCGAACATTCACATCTGGCTTGCCGGATCATGTACGAGCTCACCGACAAGAACAGGGAAGCAAGCGTCGCCCTCAGGCTTTTCGAGAAGATATCCACGGAAAACGTGAAGAAGTTTATGCGGTATATTGCTGAAAATGAGCCAAAAAAGTGCATCTGCACTCATTATTTTCCCCTGAACGTTCTCTCCCGCATGAAGGAGGAAGGCCTGTACAGGGGTGAGATATACACGGTGATCACTGACTTCGGACTCAGGCGGATGTGGGTCAAGGACAGCGTGGATAAATATTTCATATCCGGTGACCGTGTCCTGCGGGGACTTCTGGAACTGGGGGTTCCTTCAGAAAAAATAGCCATGACCGGTATTCCGGTCTCTCGTAAATATTCAGTCCTGCAGAGAAAAGGAAGAGATTTCCAGGAAAACAAACTCTCCATTCTTTTTGTCGCCAGCAGCATTCCCAACGCCCTTGCCCTCGAAATTCTGGCTGCCCTTTCAAGGACAGGCCTTCCCCTTGATGTGACCGTGGTGACCGGAAGAAACAGGGATCTTTTGACTGACCTTGAGAGTACCGTTTTCGGTGAAACTCTTTCCCTCAGGATTCTCGGTTTTGTAGACAACCTGGAGGTCCTCATGTCCGGGGCATCTCTTCTTATTACCAAGCCAGGAGGTCTTACCGTAAGCGAGGCTCTCTGCGCGGCCATCCCTATGATCCTGGTCAACCCCATACCGAAGCAGGAGACAAACAATTCCGCCTATCTCCAGGAAAAAGGCGCCGGTATCCTGGCAAGCACCGCCTCTGATGTAGAGCGGCTTATTTCCGGTTTTTTCAGGAACCGTTCAATTCTCGCGTCCATGGAACAAGCCGCCGCGGCCATAGCCTTTCCGACGGCAGCGGACGATGTCGCGGAGATAGTACTGGAGGGAAAAAAGGGAGCGAAGAAATAAACGGGAACGGAAAAACGTGGACCGCTGTCTGCTGTACGTTTCAATTCTGAATCGCTGTTGGTGTGGAATCGGCGGAGCAGCTCGATTTTCTGATGATCAACGGATGTGACGGAATCCAGGGGTATCTGCTGAGCCCCCCTGTTTCTCCCGCGGAAACCCTCCCTTTCAGGAAAAATGAAATCTCCCCGTTTTTTCTGAACCTTCTGCAGCGAAGAGGATATGCGGCAGAAAGAGGAGCTGCCTCGGAGTAAAAGCCCGCTTCCCGGTCATCAGGCTGAGCTTTCGATCTCCCCGATCTTCTCCTCGAAGCCGTATATTGTGGGATCGATTTCATCAACTACGGAGTTGAGTTCCTTCATTGCCCTGAAGGCATACCCCTTCGGAAGGCGGTTCGCATACCTCTTGACTTTCAGCAGTGCCTGCAGGTAGTTTCGCTCGAAGGGAAGGATGACCTGAGCTGCCATGAGGGCGTTCGGCATGTCCTCGGAGAAAAAGAGGAATGCCATCTCCAGGTTTTCGTCGATGTCCATTTCTTCGTACCACAGGGAAGCGAGTATCTTCCTGAAACGTTTCTTTTCATGCCCTCCCACCATTTTCCTCAGCGCGCGGTCAATCCGGCTGAGTCCTGACCTGAGAATGTGTTCCATGAGGCGGGGATCGCCCGGAGGCCATGAGAACTCCGCAATATACTCTGCCTCAACCTCGGGAAGTACCTCTTTGCGGAGAAGCCTCCCGAATGCAGGCCTGAGCGTTACTGAAGCGGTTTCCGGTTCAGCGGCCACGAGCCCGGTGAAAATTTCCCCCGTGGAAAAGCCCCTTCTCTCGAAAGGGGAATTATAAAGCCATGTGACGTAGCCCGGGTCAAAGAGTCCTTTCCTTCCCGCCCGGCCGGCCATCTGGGAGAATTCGTTTTTGGAGATGGGGCGGTCGGAGTGGTAGTGAACGAGCTGTGCGAAAACGGCGGTCTGGGCCGGGAGGTTGACTCCAAGGGCCAGAGCGTTGGTTCCGCATACTACGTCAAGGATGCGTTCCCTGAAGGCGGACTCCACGAGAAGCTTCTCCTTGGGAAGCATTCCCCCGTGGTAAATTCCCACCCCTTTGAAAAGGGGCGGCTGTATTTTCTGCACTTCCAGGATGGAGGCAAGTTCGTTCAGGCGGGTCCGTTTCTCATTTGCAATGTGTTTTCGGTTTTTTGACGCCAGAAAGGCAAGTTCCACCGCCCCTTTCTGGGAGAAAAGGAACACGAGTGCATCCTTCAGATTGTCTATACGTGCCGGTTTATCAGGCGTATAGATAAGCTTCGTTTCCCTCCGGGTGTTTTCATGGAGATGAAAGTCCCGGCCTGTGACCCTCCGGAGATAATCCCTCACGGATGACGCACCTCCAAGGGTCGCGGACATGACGAGGATGGATGTGGATTCCATGGTGTCCCGGATCCCGTCGATGTATGCTCTCGCCCGGTCCGGATCGTCGAAGATATAGTGGAATTCGTCCACGATCAGTTTTTGGCCGGGGATCAAGGCATATTTCAGGGAGTAGATCTCCTGGGTACAGCAGATGATGGACGCACCTTCGTTTTTTTTGAAGTCTCCCGTCTCGATTCCCACGTCGAGCCCCATCTTTCTCAGGTCGAGGTACCGCTCGTTGCTCAGGGCCTTGATGGGGGCCGTGAAGAGAATTCTTCCGCCTTCGGGCCTCCGGATCTGCCCCGTTTCGTTCAGGATGCCCGCCCAAAGATATGCGACAAGGGTCTTCCCGGACCCGGTGGGTGCCGAAAGAACCGCGTTTTTTCCGCGAATGTCGCGGTATGCTTTTACCTGCCAGGGATAGAATGAAAAAAATTCCAGGGGGCTTTCTCCTCTCGGATAACCGGAACTGTCTTTTCTGGATTTTATAGTACCACAAAAGGGATAAGAAAATCATGGTAAGATACTGGCTGAAAGGAAAGGGGGTGTCCGGTTGGCCGGATACAGGGTAGTTGTAGGAGATGACGATCCGGAACCCGGGAGGACTCCAGTCTACAGCCTGCAGGCACGGGATCCCTTTGTATCCCGGAAAAGGGAAGACGCCTTCTGGATGCGCATCGGTGACGAAGTCGCCCTTGCAGCCGCAGAGAGAGGCCTTCCTTTCGAGTCTGTCACGCTGTTCCTGAAAAAGGCCAGAAGTGCCCCGGGCAAAAACGTCACACTTTACAGGCTCGGGGAGGAGTTTTCCGGGGAAAGCTGAGAAACTGGAAAAACACCACCCTGAACCGGGTGAATGGAAAGGGAGGATGCTTCATGGAGGACGAAAAGATCAACTTCGATGAAGAAGATTTCCTCGCTGAAGAGGTGGCGAAGAACGAACGGGATCTGCTGCCCGACGAAGAGAACGGACTGCTCACGCCCGAAGAGCTTGAAAAACTGAAAAAAGGCGAGTGAAACGAGGGGCTTCCCCGTGATCCGGGCCGGAGCTCCGCCTTTTCACAGCCGCGAAAAGCAAACTGTAAAGAAGCGGGGGATGTTGTTTTGACCTGGGGCAGCATGTGTCAGATTCTTGGCGGCGTAGGGCTTTTCCTTTTCGGCATCAAGCTGATGAGCGAGGCACTTCAGTATCTTGCAGGCGACAGGATGCGGCAGCTCATCGGATCCCTTACGAAAACTCCTGTGAGGGGGGTATTTGTAGGCGCCCTGGTAGCAATGCTCATTCAGAGCAGCAGCGGTACCACGGTAATGACGGTCAGCTTTGTCCATGCGGGGCTTATGAGCCTGAAGCAGGCGATCGGGGTCATCATGGGGGCAAATATCGGAACGACGGTGACCGCCCAGATCGTCGCATTCAAAATCAAGGATTTTGCACTGCCGATCCTCGGTTTTGGAGTTCTGCTGGTCCTTTTCGGCAGAACGAAGAGGCAGCGGTACATGGGAAACGGCCTTGTGGGATTCGGGCTCCTGTTTATGGGAATGCAGACTATGGAAGGGGCCATGTTCTTCCTCAGGGACAGAAAAGATCTTTTTCTGGCCTTCAGTTCCAATCCCTTTCTCGGCCTGTTCGTGGGTACTGCCATAACCATGCTTGTTCAGGCGAGTTCGGCCACGATCGGCCTTACTATGGCCATGGCATCCCAGGGACTTCTCTCCCTTGACGCCGCCATACCTATCCTTCTTGGTGACAATATCGGTACAACTATCACGGCAGTTCTCGCTTCCATGGGTTCGAACCGTTCCGCCAAGCAGGCCGCAACTGCGCACGTTCTTTTCAACGTGATCGGCGCCTGTATTTTCCTTGCGGCGCTTCCTCTCTACAGGCATGCGGTCCTTGCCACCTCCGGAGACATCAGCCGGCAGATAGCCAACGCCCACACCATTTTCAACGTGACAAATACACTTATGTTCCTCCCCTTTGTCTCAGTTTTTGTGTGGTTCATCCGGAAAATTGTCCCCGTCAGAGGTGACCAGGTTGTCACAGGCCCCATGTATCTCGATATGAAGCTCATAATGGCTTCTCCCGCGGCGGCAGTTGATGCCGTAAAAAAAGAAATGGTCCATATGGGAATGCTTGCCCGTTCCATGCTTCGGGATGTCCAGACGGCTTTCGAGGAGAACAGCTCGAAGATGATCAACGAGGTGACCCAGACGGAGAAGGGGGTCAACGAGATCAACCGGGCTATTACATCGTACGCCTCGGAAATCTGGCAGAACGGCTTGTCCAGCGATCTTTCCACCGTTCTCGGCGCTTACGTGAACGGAGTGGGGGATATCGAGAGGATCGGAGACCACGCAACGAACCTCATCGAGCTTTATGAATACAAACTCGATCATGGCGTGGAATTTTCCTCTCTTGCAAAGGAAGAGTTCAGGGACATGTTTGATACTGTGGAGGATGCGGTACGGCTGAGTTTCGAATCCCTCGAGGAAGAGAACGTGCTGAAGGCGAAGGAAGTTGACCGGATCGAGGACGAAGTGGACCGCAAGGAGAAAACGCTGAGAAAGAATCACATCATGCGCCTCAACAGGGGAGAATGCACTCCGCAGGGAGGAGTCATTTTTATCGATATCCTGAGCAACCTTGAAAGAGTGTGCGATCATGCCCACAACCTCTCTTTTATTGCTATAGACATATCGAAGCTGCGGAAATGAATCCCACGCGGCTTGGGAACAGCCGGAACACTATGCTCCGTTCACCCGGAAAGAAAAAAATGTACTTGATCTGTTTTTTGAGAAAAAATAGGAAAGAAGAGCCTGTTGAATGAATGGATAAAAGCGGCACGCAATATTTCAGGATGACACAGGCGCCGGTCGGCAGGCTGATCGTTTCGCTTGCTGTGCCGACCATAGTCAGCATGCTGGTGACGGCTGTTTACAATATAGGGGATACCTATTTCGTCTCGAAGCTCGGAACCAGTGCATCGGGTGCTGTTGGTATCGTTTTTTCACTGATGGCTATAATCCAGGCAGTGGGTTTTACCATAGGCATGGGGTCGGGTGCACAGATCTCCCGGCTGCTGGGTGCACAGCGGGCTGACGAAGCGAATACTGTAGCGGTGAGCGGTTTTCTGGCGGCGGGCGTATTCGGAATGCTGCTCACCGTTTTCGGTCTTCTCTTCATTGATGACCTGATGCGTCTTCTCGGGGCGACAGATACAATTCTGCCCTACGCCAGGGATTATGCTGGGTATATCCTGTACGCTGCTCCTGTTATGGCGCTTTCATTCCTGCTGAACAACATCCTCAGGGCCGAGGGGAAGGCCCGGTTTGCCATGGTCGGACTGACGACCGGTGGGCTTCTCAACCTGCTGCTTGACCCGCTGTTCATCTTCGGCCTCAATCTGGGCATCGCCGGAGCGGCGATCGCAACGGCAATCAGCCAGTGCGTGAGTTTCTGCATACTGCTCTCATGGTTTCTCAGGGGAAAGACTATTGTCCGCCTTAACGCTGCAGTTATTTCGAGAAGCCCCGGGACCTATCTTCAAATTTTAAAAAACGGGTTCCCCTCTTTTTGCAGGCAGGCCCTGGCCAGCGCCGCGACCATAGCCCTCAATGTAAACGCAGCGGTGTACGGCGACGCCGCAGTGGCGGGGATGTCCATTGTCGGAAGGCTCTTCATGTTCGTATTCGTGGTCAATCTTGGAATCGGGCAGGGGTATATGCCTGTCGCGGGGTATAACTACGGTGCAGGGCGTTTCGACAGGCTGAAAAAAGCCTTCTTTTTCACGCTGAAAGTCACGAGTGTTTTGATGACAGCTGCCGCGGTCGCTTCATTCACCGCCGCCCCGTTCCTGATCAGGCTTTTTATAAGGAACGACGCTGATGTTGTCCGGATAGGTGCGGGGGCACTCCGGGCGATGAGCCTCGCCATGCCGCTTATCCCTCTGGGTGTTGTCTGCAACATGACCTTTCAGTCCATCGGCAGATCATGGACGGCAACGGTACTTTCTCTTGCGCGGCAGGGCATCTTTTTCCTTCCGCTGATCCTTACGCTGCCGGGATTTATCGGGCTGACCGGAGTCCAGATAACCCAGCCGATCGCCGATGCGCTGACCTTCCTGAGCTGCCTGCCGCTCGCGTACGGCTTTTTCAGGGGACTTGAAAACGATTCGGGAACGCCGTAAAGTGCTGCTGTGTGCACCTGCGGTGTTTTCTCCTCATTTTGTGGATGACGGATAGAACCATATCCTTGACTTTTTCCTTTTCTCCATTATGGTAAGAAAAAATGTATTTTTGAAAACAGCCTGAAAAAAACAGAAAAAATAGAGGAGGAAGGGCTGCTCATGAATGAACAGGGAGAAAAAAATGAGGCCGGTTGCATCCTGCTCAAGCCGCAGGACAGCGTTGTGGTCCTGCCCGAAGGAGGAAGAGCGGGACAGGTCCTTTCCGGATCCGGTATCGTGCTGAAGGAGGATATCCCACCGGGGCACAAGGCCGCGGCGAAAAGTCTCAGGAAGGGTACGGACGTGATCAAGTACGGCTTCGCCATGGGCAGGGCCTCGCAGGATATAGCCGCAGGAGAGAGGGTCCATGTGCATAATGTGGAGTCATCACTCCGCGCGGAGTGGGAACTGGCCTGGAATCCATCGAAGACTGCCTTTCAGGAACCCTCGGCTCCTGTCCCCGTGTTTTCGGGGTATGCCCGGGAGCAGGGAGCGCCGGGGATCAGGAATGAACTCTGGATAATCCCCATAGTGGGATGCGTCAATGACTACGTGAAATTTCTGGCGGAAACGTACACTCTTCCCCCCTGGATCGAAAGGATCCGTGTCCTTTCCCACCCCTACGGCTGTTCCCAGCTCGGCGAAGACCTTGACAGGACTGCGGCGGTGCTCGAGGGACTGGCAAGAAACCCCTGTGCCGCAGGAGTTGTACTCGTGGGGCTGGGGTGTGAGAACCTCCAGAGGATCTTCATGGAGACCAGGCTGTCGGATCTCAGGAAAGCCCGTTTCTTCTCGCTGCAGGAAGTAGGCGATGACCGGGAACAGCTGTATTCGTACCTCGATGAGCTGGCCGGGGATGCCCCGAAAGAGCGGACCCCTTTCCCCCTTTCAGAAGTGACTATCGGGGTCAAATGCGGAGGAAGCGACGGATTTTCAGGGCTTTCCGCCAACCCCCTGGTGGGCGAGGCCACAGACATGATCTGCGGCTGGGGCGGCAGGGTAGTGGCGACGGAGATACCGGAGATGTTCGGAGCCGAGCACGTGATCGCCTCCCGGATTTCTGACAGGGACGTGTTCGCGGCGTTTAAAGATACCATCGGGTGGTTCCGGCACTATTATGATTCCCACAGCCAGCCGGTCTACGAGAATCCGTCCCCCGGAAATAAGGATGGGGGAATAACCACTCTCGAAGAAAAATCCCTCGGAGCTGTCAACAAGTGCGGATCGTCTCCCGTGACCGATGTCCTTTCAATGGGGGCCCAGGCCCGGCGGAGGGGTGTATCCGTTCTTTTCGGACCCGGGAATGACCTTATCTCCGCAAGTGCCATGGCTGCAAGCGGCGCCCAGATCATCCTTTTCACAACGGGAAGAGGGAATCCCTATGCCACGGTTGTTCCCACGGTAAAGATTTCATCCAACACGAATCTTTTTCAACGAAAACCGGGATGGATCGATTTTGATGCCGGTCCTTTGCTTTCAGGAGCTGACAGGAAAGAGGCCGCGCGCTCCCTTATCGCTCTCATGACCGGTATCGCCTCAGGCAGACAGACCAGGAACGAGGAGAACCGAGTCGGGGAGATCGCCATCTTCAGGGACGGTGTGACCCTGTAACAGCGGACTTTCTCTGGAAGGAGGGGGAAAATGGGTTATACAGTGCTGCAGTTCGGCGAAGGAAACTTCATCAGGGCGTTTTTCGACTGGATGCTCCAGAAAATAGGGGAAAATGCAGGAATGGAGCACAGGGTCTTTCTGGTCCAGCCCCTCCCGGAAGGACGGGTTGACGATATAGTGAAACAGGGGGAATATCATGTGCTGCTTCGGGGATACCAGGACGGAGAGTACAGGGAAATCCTCGACACCGTCACGGTAATTGCAGGAGGTGCGAACCCGTTTACTCCCGGGGGAAGGAAGGCCATGGTTGAAGCGGCTCTATCCCCTGAACTCAGGGTAATAACGTCCAACACGACCGAGGCGGGAATTTTCTTCGAGAAACGGGCTGAACCCCATAATTACCCCTCTTTCCTTGCGGAGGTGCTTCAAAAGAGGGCCGCGAAAGGGCTCCCTCCCCTTTTTATTATTCCCCTGGAGCTTATTGAAAATAACGGGAAAAATCTTCGGGAATGCCTGGAAAAATACGGGAAACTATGGAACTACGGCAGGTCCTTTTTCGATTACCTTGATTCCTGCACCTTTTACGACACTCTCGTGGACCGGATCGTACCCGGTTTTCCACGAAAGGAATCAGGTGAGATTTTCCGGAGGATCGGCCGTGAAGATTTTCATGTGACTGCAGGCGAACTGTTTCACCTGTTTGTACTCCAGGGAGACAGGTCCATTCTGGAGGTGCTCCCGTTCCACAAAGCGGGGCTCAATGTTGTGCTGACCGACGACAGGCTCCCTTTTTTCCGGAACAGGAAGGTAAGGATACTCAACGGTGTACACACCGCGTCAACTCCCGTTGCCCTCCTCGCCGGGGTAGAGTACGTGAAAGATTTCGTGGAGGACGAACGCTTCTCCCCAAGCCTCAGGAGCCTGGTCCACGACGAAATCGTCCCAGCCTTCTCGGATGACGCTGATGCGCACAAGTACGGCGACGATGTCCTGGAGAGGTTCAGAAATCCCGCCCTGGAACATGCGTTCCGGTCGATCGCCCTGAACTCCGTAGCAAAGAGCAATACCCGCCTCCGCCCGACGCTTGAGGATTATTTCAGGCTTTTCGGAAAACTGCCTCCCGTGCTCACAGGCTGCATCGCCGCCATGACGAAGCTCTACGACTGCGGCGGTGTGAAGGAGCTCCCCGGAGGCCCCATGGAACTTTCCGACTACAGGCAGCTGAAGGGCAGGAGCCTGCCGGAAATGACCGACAGCTTATTTCCCGGCCTTGATCCTGATCTCAGAACAGCTCTCCTTGGCCGGCTCGGGGAACTTCGGCAAGGGAAATAGCCTTTTTCAGGCAGAAAAAGCCGGGCCTTTCCGTCACCAGGGAAAGGCCCGGCTTTTGAATACCTGCTTATTTTCCCATGACCAGCTCGGGGATGAAGAGGACAACCCGGGGAACAAATGTAATAAGCAGAAGCACCGCCACCATGGCCGCATAGAAGGGCAGCATGGCCCGTGCAGCTCTTTCGATGGAGATCTTTCCCACGGCGCAGCCGACGAAAAGAGCTGACCCCACCGGGGGCGTGCAGAGCCCGATGCCCAGGTTGAGCATCATCATGATCCCGAACTGGACGGGGTGCATTCCCAGGCTTCCCACCACCACGGGGAAGAGGATGGGAGTGGTTATAAGGATCAGGGGAGCCATGTCCATGATACAGCCGAGTCCGAGGAGGAGCAGATTGACGAGGAGCAGCAGAAGCACAGGACTGTCGGTAACAGTAAGCAGTGCGCTCGTGGCGAGGGCCGGGATCTTCAGGTAGGAAAGCAGCCACCCGAAGGCCTTCGCCGCCGCGATGAGGCTCATCACCATGGCCAGGGTTTTCAGGGAGGAGTAGAGGATCTTGTTCATCCGCGACAGGGGGATCTCACGATAGACGAAAAAGGTCACGAAGAAGGCATAGACGCAGGCCACCGCCGCCGATTCGGTGGCGGTGAAGACACCGGAGATGACGCCCCCGATAATGATGACCGCTGTGAAAATCCCGAGGACCGCGTCCTTTGTGATCCGGAGGGCCTCCCTCCAGGTGGAGGGTTTCTCCTTGGGGTAGTTCCGTCTCACGGCGATTATATAACTGATGATCATGAGTGCGATCCCGAGGAGGACTCCGGGGATGAATCCTCCAAGGAACAGACGTCCCACGGAGACGCCTCCTGCCGCGAGGGAGTAGATGATCATGTTGTGGCTCGGAGGGATGATTATTCCCTGACATGCGCTGGTGACGGTGACGGCCACGGAGTAATCGGCGTCGTATCCCTCCTTTTTCATCATGGGGATGAGAATGGTCCCGATGGAGGATACGTCCGCCACGGCTGAGCCGGAAATGCCGCCGAAGAACATGCTTGCCAGCACGTTCACCTGGGCCAGTCCTCCCCGGACCCGCCCCACGAGCAGGTTGGAAAAGGCGATGAGGCGCCTGGAGATTCCTCCCTCGCCCATAATTTCACCGGCGATGATAAAGAAGGGTATGGCCAGCAGTGAGAAAGAGTTCACCCCCTGGACCATCTGCTGCATGACGGCCATGAGCGGAATCTTCAGGTACATGGCCGTTATGATCGAGGAAACCGCCAGGGAAAATGTGATGGGTACCTTGAGCACCAGGAAAATTCCGAAGGATCCCAGAAGCAGCCAGGAAGCCAGAGTTGTGTCAGGCATCGGAGACACACCTCCCTCCGGAGAGTTTTTCATCGAGGCCTGAATCCCCCTTATCCAGGCCGAGCAGGTTCATGAAACCCTCGTAGAGTACCAGGATTCCCGAGAGGACCAGGGGAAAGTACATCACCGAAGCCGGCATTTCGGTGGCGGGGAGGATGGACCTGCTCGTGAACTGAACGAGGATCCATCCATAGCGGATCATGGTGTAGCCGAGAAACAGTGTGGCGAGGTCCGTGATTTTCGCCAGGACGAAATCAATGCGGGGCGAGATCCGCTCCGGCAGAACGCAAAGACTGATATGAAGACGGTGTTTCACTCCCAGGGCGAGGGAGATGAATGTAAACCATACAACGATAACTATGGAGACCTCCTCGGACCAGGGAATTCCCGAGTTCA
>CAYTQC010000037.1:0-12346 GCA_964439735.1 uncultured Synergistaceae bacterium | reverse complement strand
ACTTTGCCCTCCTCCACGTCATCCAGGTTCTCTTCCATCCGTGCCGTAAAACCTGTATCCACTATGGCTGAAAGGCTCTCGCCGTGAAAATACTTCATGAGGAATTCATCCACGGTATCCCCCAGGGGTGTGGGCTGCAGCCGCCGATCTTCGCTTCTCACAACATATCCCCTGTCGTAGAGCGTCTCAACGATGGACGCATAGGTTGAAGGGCGTCCCACTCCTTCTTCTTCCAGGATCTTGATGAGGGAAGCCTCGGAATACCGTGCGGGAGGGCGTGTGAATTTCTGCTCCGTTTCCGGGGTTTCGGGGAGAAGCGTTTCTCCTTTGCGTGCAGGCTGAAGGGGCTCCCCTTTCAGGTCAAGGGGCCAGAGGGCGCTCCAGCCGGGGAAAACCAGGGTTTCGCCCAGCTGACGGAAGCCCGCCCTACCAGCTGCAGCCGAAAGTGTCGCATTTGCCACCTTCGCAGGCGACATCTGGGAGGCGACATACCGGCGCCAGATGAGCGAATAGAGCTTCATCTGGTCCGAACTGAGGATTCCTTCAAGACTCTCCGGGGATATTTCCACGTCGGTTGGACGGATCGCCTCGTGGGCATCCTGTGACCTGCCTTTTGCGGCGTACACGTTCTCTTTTGCCGGGAGGTATTCCGGGGAGAAGTGGGCAGAGATATAGCCCCTGCATTTCCCGACAGCTTCAGGTGCAATCCTCAGGCTGTCGGTTCTCATATAGGTTATGAGACCGGTGGGTCCGCGCCCGGGAATGGAAACGCCTTCAAAGAGTTCCTGGGCAATCCGCATGGCCCTTCGGGGCGAAAGTCCGGAACGGCGGGCCGCCTCCTGCTGGAGGGTGCTCGTCTTGAAGGGTGCGGGGGCTGCGCGGAGGCTTTCCCGTACTTTGAAATCAGATACGACGAGAGGTGATCCGGCGATTTCGCCGAGAATGGTGTCCACGATCTCCTGCGAATCGATCAGCAGAGACTTGCCCTCTTTCCAGAGGGTCTTCCCGTCCAGGCTGTCCGCCTTCAGGACATATCGTCTGCCGTCCTCTGCGACTGCCGCCACAGTGACGATCCAGTATTCTTTGGGGACGAAATTCCGGATCTCCCGTTCCCTGGCGCATACCAGGGCAAGGGCAACCGACTGGACCCTTCCCGCAGAGAGTCCCCTGCGGATCTTCTTCCAGAGAAGGGGACTGAGGGTATACCCGACGAGACGGTCCAGGATCCTGCGGGCCTGCTGGGCCTCAACCTTGTTCATGTTCACCGGTTCCAGGTTTTTTACGGCTTCTTTCACCGCACCCTGTGTAATTTCGTAGAACCTGACCCTGCATGGAGAGTCGGGATCGATCCCGAGGAGTTCGCAGAGATGCCAGGCGATCGCCTCACCCTCCCGGTCAGGGTCAGAGGCCAGAATTACCTTCGAAACCTTCTCCGCAAGTGAGGTTATCTCGTTTTTTACCTTTGCTTTTCCCTTGACGAGGATATATTCAGGAGCGAAGTCATTGTCAACGTCGATGGCAAGGCGGCTTTTCGGAAGATCCCGTATATGTCCGACACTCGACTTTACTATATATTTCGATCCAAGGATTTTCGTCAGGGTTTTTGCCTTTGTGGGCGATTCAACTATGAGGAGGGTTTTTCCGCCCCCTTTTTCAGCAGCGGAAACTGAGGCTGTTTTTTTCGCCGGGGCTTTTTTTCCTGCACGCGAAGAGGCCGGGGCCTTCTTCGTCTTTTTGCCGGTAGCTGTTTTCTCCGCGGGAGCCTCTTTTTTCTTTACATCTGTATTTTTCTTTCGTGATGTGGATGAGACGGCCTGAACAGCCGCTTCTTTTCCTGTCGCTTTTTTTTTCGCCATGAGTTTCCGTCCTCAGCAGATCCAGCAGCTGGAAGGATAAACCTTCTCGCAGGGGCTTCCTGGAATTTCAAAGGAACGATCGTCAAGGATCGCATCCACTATGGCTTCGAAGAGAACGGCATCCACGGCGGAGTTCTTCAGCGCACCAAGCGATACGGCTTCCTGGATCGCTCTTTCCGTTATGTCCAGAGGCACTTCTTCAGTTGCAATATAGCGGTATATTATACCCTGGGCTTCAGGGTCAAGGTACCTGCGCTCACAGTCATGAAGGATCCTGCGTACAAGAAGTCCGTCCGACAGGCGTCCTGCAATGGTTTTGCTGCGGTTTGTTTTGTATGTGTTCGGCACCAGGGCTCTTCCTTTCCGTTTTTATAAGTTAGACGGGAACGGCGCTCCAGCGCCCCGGACCCGAGGGAAAGACGTGCCCCGCCGCAGCCAGTGTGGCCAGGCAGGAAAAAACGTCAGCGGGAGACATTGTACCCTCAACGGCGAGGTTGTCAACAGTTCTTTCTCCAGATTTTTTTAAAACGGCAAGAATTCTTTGCTCTTTTTCAGTCAATGCAGAAAAACTGCCCCGGCCGTCGTTCTGCCGGAACAGCCCCAGCTGCCTCCCGAATGCAAGGGAGGCAAAATCCGATACAGATACAAGAGCAAGAGCACCGTCATACAGCAAACGGTTGGATCCTGAACAGTTTTCCTCGGAGATGCGGCCCGGTACCGCCCACACTTCCCTCCCTATTTCAAGGGCGAGCCTGGCCGTGACCATTGCGCCGCTTTTAATCGGGGCTTCCACCACCACCAGTTTTTCGGCAAGCGCTGCAATTATCCGGTTCCTTTCAGGGAACCGCCAGGGCCTTGGAGGAGTTCCCAGGGGGTATTCGCTGATCAGGGCTCCTCCCCCTGAAATGATTCTTTCGAAAAGGCGCTCGTGGCCTCCGGGGTAAGTGATATCAACTCCATTGCCGAGTACCGCAATAGTGCCCCCCCCTGAAGAGAGAGACCCTTCGTGGGCGGCACGGTCAATGCCTATGGCCCCGCCGCTGACAACGATCCCTTCAGCTTCCCCGACGGCCTTTCCTATTTCTGTTGCCGTCCGGAAACCGTAAGAGCTGCATTTCCTGGTCCCCACAACGGCAGCAGCGATTCCGGACAGCGGCCATTTTCCCCGTACAAAGAGAAGGAGCGGAGCCCCCGGCACACCTGAAAGTGACCGGGGAAAATCCCTGTCATCGAACGTCACAAGGCGGACACCCTTCTTTTCTGCACGCTCGGCTTCCCTTTCAGGCCAATGATTTTCCAAAAGGCGCTCCATGGTATCTATCACCTGCTCCGTGCATCCGATACGCTTCCAGAGAACAGGCCCCTCCTGAACGAAGGCCTCCGGAGGAAGCCCTTCTTTCCCGAACAGGGACCATATACGGGGGGGATACCCTCCCGAGGCTGCAATTAAAAGGAGTGTTCCGAGCAGCGGCGTCATGACCTTCCTCCTCCATCCCTGTAGGCAAGAGCCTCCGCAACGTGTGGGACCTGCACTTTTTCTGAGGAGGCAAGATCGGCGATGGTACGGGCTACTTTGAGAACCCTGCTTATTCCCCGTCCCGAGAGGCGGAGCCGCTCCGCCATGGACGAGAGAAACGGGCGGACGTCTGCAGACAGCATGAGCGACCGCTTCACCATCCTTTCCGGAAGTTCTGCGTTGCAGGAAAAACCTGTGCCTGACCATCTTTTCCGCTGCAGCTCCCTGGCCTTCCGGACGCGAAAGGCAATTTCAGCGCTCGGTTCAGCTCCCGTATCTTCCACAGCAACAAGTTCTTCCGGCAGAAGGCGGGGAACAGGAACGTGAAGATCGATCCTGTCAAGGATCGGTCCGGAGATCTTCCGCTGGTAGCGCTCAAGTTCCGGTACGGAACAGGTGCACTTTTCCACCGGGTCGCCTGCCCATCCGCAGGGGCATGGATTACATGCAGCGACGAGAAGGACTCTGCAGGGGTAGGTCACGGAACCCGACGCCCTGCTTACGGTAATGCGTCCGTCCTCGAGAGGCTGCCTGAGCCCTTCAAGAAGGTCTCTGCGAAACTCCGGGAACTCATCGAGGAAAAGCACCCCCCGATGGGCGAGGCTCACTTCACCGGGACGGAGAGTCGATCCTCCTCCACAGATGGAAACAATGCTTGCAGTATGATGAACGGTACGGAACGGAGGCTGCATGCCCCTGTCGAAAGGTATGCCCAGGGTGCTCCGGACAAGGGCTGTCTCAAGAAATTCGTCGGTCGAGAGAGGAGGAAGAATTCCCTGAAGCGCACGGGCAAGAAGGGTTTTTCCGCTTCCGGGAGAACCTGTGAAGAGAACATTGTGATGCCCGGCTGCGGCAATTTCAAGGGCCCGTCTCGCTCCGGCCTGGCCGCGGATATCCGCGAAATCGGGATCAGGGGGGCAGGTGTCCGGCGACGGAACAAATTCTGCTGCGGGTTTCAGTTCTTTCTCCCCGCGAAGAAAGGCGAAAACATCCTCCAGCGATTCCGCTCCAAAAGCGGAACACCCGCTGACAAGGGAAACTTCCTCAAGGTTCCCCTCCGGGACAAATAGCGGTATCCCCGAATCCCGTGCCAGGATCGCCGCCGCCACTGCTCCACGGATTCCCCGGAGGCGCCCGTCGAGTGCAAGCTCCCCGAGAAAAATCCCGGGAGGTATTTCCGGAATGCTTCCCATTGCCCTTGCAATGCCGAGCGCGATGGGCAGATCAAGGACAGCACCTTCCTTCGGCAGGTCAGCAGGGGCCAGGTTCACGGCGACTCTGCCGCGAACGGCCAGCCCAAGGCTGCGCAGTGCCGCGCGCACACGCTCTTTTGATTCCCGAACGGCCGCATCGGGAAGGCCGACGATAGAGATGGCGAACAGCCCGCCGGCGATCTCCACCTCCACTTCCACCTTCAGTGCTTCCATTCCCCTCAGGGTGATTCCCCACACCCCGTTCACGAGAACCAGGCACCCCCGGTGACATCCTCAAAACGTTCTATGGAGTGTGTTCCGTCATTCTTCACCGTAACAGAGAGAATATCGATCCTCCACGGCCCTTCCCAGCCCCTCATGTCGGCATAGAGCCTTCCGGACCTGACAAGCCGCCCCAGCTTGCGGGGTCCGACAGAGTCTTCACCCGGCTGCATCCATCCCTCGGCACGGGTACGGACTTCCGCGATCACCAGCTCGCTGCCGTCCATAGCCACAATATCAAGTTCCCCTCCGCGGAAAACAACGTTCCTGTCGAGGATCTTCCAGCCCAGCTCCTCCACGAAGGAAGCGGCAATATCCTCTCCCTGCCGACCTCTTTCGAGATGCTTCGCCGTCATTGCCTCGTCTCCTTTTGCAGAATATTTACGGACTCCAGTTGAAGGTTCTTCTGTGAACAGGTGAAGGGCCCAGGTCCGCCAAAGCTTTCCGGTGGACTGCAGTGGGGTATCCCTTGTGTTTTCTGAATGAGTAGCCCGGGTAAACTGTGTCGAGCGCATCCATTATCCTGTCGCGGAGGACCTTTGCAGCCACAGATGCCGCCGCTGCGGCGGGGACGAGCAGATCGGCCTTCACCATGGAGCGCTGCGGGATATCAAGCCCGGGAATGGGAAAGGTACCGTCAACTATGACCACATCAAAACACCGCGGGAGTTTCCGGACACTCCGTCCCATGGCCCAAAGCGAGGCACGGAGTATGTTCATTGCATCGATCCTCGCAGGAGAGGCGGCCTGCGCACGCCAGGCGACTCCAAGGGAAACCATGCGTTCAAAAAGGAAGTCCCTCCTGCGCGGTGTAAGTTTCTTCGAATCGGTCAGGCCGAGTGAAAGCAGTTCCCTTTCCTGCTCCGCGGTAAGATAGACCGCTGCAGCCACAACCGGACCTGCAAGGGGACCCCTTCCTGCCTCGTCGGTGCCGGCGATTCGCCCCATGCTGCTCAGGTCCATTGAGGATCCCCAGGAAGTTCCAGGGTGACAGGTCCCAGCCTGCCCGAGGAAAAAGCCTCCACAAAACGGCGCCCCGCAGAAAGCGTATCCACAATACCTCCTGAAACAAGGCATCCGAGTCTTTTCCCTATGGATTCAAGCACTTCCTCGGCGGATCCACCGGAAGGAGCGCCGACTCCCCACTTTTCCTCCACCATTCCCCACAGGTCCCTGCTCCTGAGGACATTGATGAGGTCGAGGGCTATGACGTCATAACCGCCTATAACATCAGATTTGCTGCTGCCGAGCCACGCAAGACACCGCTGGACGGCATCGCCCGATCTCGGATCGAGGATGCCGGGGCTATCCACTACGAGAAAACCGCTCCCCTTGTACCAGGAAACCCCCCTTGTGATCCCGGGGATCCCTCCGACCTGAGCGGAGGATTTGCCGACAAGAGCATTCAGCAGCATTGATTTTCCCACGTTCGGAATGCCGACGACGGCAAGGCGCACTTCCCTGTGAGATGGTCCGAGGGGGAGAAGGTCCTTTCGGATCTGCTCAATTTTGGGTTTCAGGAGGTTTACCGCCCAGCACATCTTCCCGGCCCCTGAAAACCAGGAGAGCCATCTGGCCGTGGCTTTTTCATCGGCCAGGTCTTTTTTTGAGAGAACGATCCCCACAGGACAGATCCGTGACAGTTCGTCCGTCACGGGAGAAGAAGTGACAAGAGGGGCACGTGCGTCGCGGACCTCCAGGATGACATCCAGTTTCCCGGCCAGTTCCGAAAGCTTTCGCTTCCCCTTGGCCATGTGACCGGGATACCAGACAGTGCGCCCCAATCAGTCCACCGTCCCTATCCTGTTCAATGGCCAGTACCTGAGGAACACGGGGCCCCGGATATTCTGTTTCGGGACAAATCCCCAGAACCGGCTGTCTTGTGAATTGGGCCGGTTGTCACCCATGGCGAAGTAATGATTTTCCGGGATTCTCACAGGCACTTCCGGGAAAACAGGCCCGGCATTGAGCGAAAAGGCATCGTGGTTCTTCACGTACTCTTCCCTGAGGGCCTGCCCGTTGATATAGACTATTCCTCCCCGGATCTCCAGGGTATCTCCTGGAAGGCCGATTATTCTCTTGACAAAATCTCTCTTGGGGTCGACGGGATACTTGAACACAAAAAGCTGGCCCCGTTTCGGCTCGGAGAACGTGTACCAGAACTTTGCCACGAGGACCCTGTCGCCGACTTCAAGGGTTGGAATCATGGAACCGCTCGGGATCCAGAACGCCTGGACCACGAAGGTCCTGAGGATCAGGGCCAGTACAAGGGCCCACAGTACAGTCTCGATCGTCTCTCTCCACCAGGGTTTGGTTGCTGCAGCCATAAAAAAACCTCCGTTTCAGCTATGCGCGCCGCGAAATGAAAAACCGGAATGCCAGCTTTCTTTTATACCCCCAATGGAGCATACTTTCAATCCTTGGGAGGAGTATCTCTGTATGAAACTCTGCAATAAGGAGAGATTACAATGTAGTGCAAAGGACGCCTGCGGTCCCGGGATGCATTTATTTCAATCGTCAACGCAGGAGAAAGGGTATTCCATTTCGGAGAAAAAACGCACCATTTGGGCGAAGCACTCCTGTTGGTAAACCAGATCCTCTCGTTCCCGCGGTAGATTTCTTCTTCGTGGGGATCAGCCCAGACAACCTTGAAAGATCTTTGAGGGACTGATGGCGAGGCCACGTACAGTGAAAATGATCTCTGTGACAGCATCGCCTTGTAAAAAATACGCTGCAGCCAGGAAGCGGCGTATTTCCCCTCGCGCCTTACCGTCTCCCTGGACGGAGGGCCGTAGAGCACCGGGTACAGGCTGAGGGAGACCCCTCCGAACAGCACGCCGCAAATGAGAAGTACCGCAAGGAGTTCCACAAGGGTAACCCCTGACCGACGGTAAAGGGGAAACCTCCGGGAGGTTCCCCCTTTTTTGGCTGCACCGCTCACTGTCCCGATGAAATCGAGTCGTACCCGAGCCGGAAAACCTTCATGTTGGCATCCTCGAACTTCGACGGAGACAGTTCTTTTACTGCCCGGGAGACTTCTTCAAACGACAGGCCGCTGATGTTCGCACCGCACATGGCCCCCATAAGGAGTACGTTAAGGAAGAGGAAATTGCCGCCCATGTGTTTTTTGAGCAGCTCGTATCCCTCCAGTGAATGGACACGGATGGACCTGTCCTTCAGAAAGGATGTGAGGCTTGAGTTTTTCATGGCCTCCTCTGAATGAACGTTGACCACCATGCTCCCGTTTTTTTTCAGAAAGTGGAGGTTTCTGACCCCCTCGTTCTGGTCGAATGCGAGGAGTATGTCGGCATTTCCTGCCATGACCAGGGGACTGTAGTAATTTCCCACCTTGAAATGGCTGATCACTGATCCTCCACGCTGGGCCATGCCGTGAACTTCACTGCCCATGACCTGCTCTCCCCGTTCGAGGGCGATTTTCCCGAGAATCCTGCTGGCGAAGAGGATACCCTGTCCGCCGATGCCAACGATGACGTACTGCATTTTATTCCCCCTCCTCGGAAACTTCCACGATGGCCCCATGGGGACAGACGGACAGGCAGACGCCGCAGGAAACGCAGAAACGTTCATCAATGTATGCCTTTCCTCTTTCCTCGTTGAAAACAAGACCGGGGCAGTTGAAGAAATTTATGCAGAACTTGCACCCGATGCACTTCTCCGGGTCCACCCGTACCGGTATCACGGGCTGCTGGGGCCGCAGGAGCATGCACGGATGTCTGAAAATGACAACAGCAGGTTCTTTCTTTTCTTTCGCGCTCTCCCATGCCTCTTTTATGGCTTCTTTTCCGGCAGCCACGTCATAGGCCTCTATGGTCCTGACATGAGAAACCCCGCAACCGCGGCAGACGCCTTCTATATCGACCTTCCTGCCCGCGTCTCCTTTACGGAGCTTCTCCCCTACTCCCGGGTTGGCCTGGCCGCCGGTCATCGCGGTTGTACTGTTGTCGAGGATTGCGAGAACAAAGGGATGCCTGTTGTACACCGCGCTGACAAGCCCTGGAATTCCCATGTGGAAAAACGTTGAATCACCGATAGTGCTCACAACGGGCCGGTCGATTCCGGCAACCTTGTGGGCAAGGGTGAGGCCTGATCCCATCGTTACCGAGCCGCCCATATCGATGATGGCATCCACTGCCTTCTGGTTTACTCCGAGGGAATAGCATCCTATGTCCGAAGGATTCACCGCGTTGGGCAGTGCCTGGCGGATCGAGAAGAAGCTCGCCCTGTGGGGACACCCCGGGCAGAGCATGGGTTTTCTGGGGGTGATCCTGAGTTCTTCGAGTGTTTCCTTGAGCATGCTGTCTGCTCCGGACGGACTCCCGATCCCCAGAATATCAGCCAGGATGCCGGCAACGACTTCAGGAAGAAGCTCTCCGGCACTTGGGACGACACCGTTCCATCGGCCCATTATCTTTGTCCTGTCGGGAATCTGCATTTCCATAACAGGATATGTTTCTTCGAGGAAAATGACCCTGGGATGTTTTTCGATGAAATCAGTGACCATTTTCACAGGAAGAGGATGGGGCGTACCGATCTTGAGTATGGCGACATCGTCTCTTCCCCAGCTCTTGAGAATATCGGATACTATGGAAAATGAAACACCCGAGGCAACGATCCCGAGAACGCTCTCCTTTTTTGCCGGTACCTCATAGTTGTATTTTCCGAACTCTGTTTCAAAGGCAGCACGGATCTCCTCCAGCTTCGCGTTGAGCTTCGGGTGGTTGACCCTGACTTTGGCAGGAAGACAGACCCACCGCGAGGGATCTTTTTCAAACTTCACATCACCTTTCAAAGGCCGTATCTCCCCGAGCTCCACGTCCTGACGGCAGTGATCCACCCGAACGCTCGGGCGGAGCATTGCCGTCACGTGAAAGCGCTCCGAGAGGTCAAAAGCATCGAATACCATCTCCCTGGCCTCGGCCGCTGATGACGGGTCAAAACAGGGGACCTTTGCGAACATGGCAAAATGCCTGCTGTCCTGCTCTGTCTGGGAACTGTGCGGCCCCGGGTCGTCAGCCACGACGAGGAGAAAACCTCCCTTAAGGTCGTACAAAGCTGAACTCATGAACGGGTCAGCGGCAACATTAAGACCGACCTGTTTCATCACGGCACAGGAACGGGCGCCTGTGAACGATGCAGCTGCCGCCATTTCAAAGGCGACTTTTTCGTTTACCCCCCACTCCACGGCCATGGGAGACCCCATCTCGTCAGCGAATTTTGCAACTGCCGGCAAAATCTCCGACGAGGGTGTTCCGGGATAGGCGCATGCTACGAGACATCCGGCCTCAACTATTCCCCTGGCAATTGCTTCATTTCCAAGCATTATGGCTTTAGTGCTCACTGTACACAACACCTCCGTCATCCGCCAGCGCTTCTATCCACCCGCGCAGCGGGTTATCTCCTCGCAGAATCTTTCCATTCCTGTCAACGAAAGCGTGCCGGGTCCAGCCGGAAGCAATGGGCTTCCGGTCCGGCTCTCGCTCTATACGGCATTCGAAGACCACGCTGCTTGGCCTTATTTCTCCTATCCTTGTAAAAACAGTGATCTCGTCCTCGTACCTGGCAGGATGCTTGTAGCGGCAGTGAGACTCCACAACGGGCAGAAAAATCCCTTCGGATTCCCAGTCGGCGTATGATTTTCCGAAGGCACGGCAGAACTCGGTGCGTCCGACCTCGAACCAGTACAGGTAGTTCGCGTAGTAAACGACCCCCATCTGGTCAGTGTCTCCATAACGGACTCTCAGTGTGAACGGAATTTCGGAGGACAACGGAACACCTCCTAAAGAGGAAAATGGCCTCCCGATGGAACAGCATTTTTAAAAATAGGATGGATTTCAGGAGGCTAATACAATCTTTTCTGCAATTATATACCAAATCTCTCAAAGGGGGAACAAATTCCTGTTCCGGAACAGTCAGGGGCATTCATTCATGTGAGAGGCCATCATGCAGTCAGACCGGACGACCGTGTATCCTTCAGCTTCAAGCACATCTGCGAGGGAGTCATTCTCGGCCCCCGGCTGAAACCATACGACCGGTTTGTAAGAAAGTTTTCTCAAATCCTCAGCAATAGCCTCCTGCATTTTTGCCGACAGAAAAAGAGCGGCCACATCGACCTTCTCCTCAAGAGAAGCCAGGTGAGCGACACACGACCGGCCAAGGATCTCTTCTCCCGCATATCCGGGGTTCACCGGGAAAAGAACAAAGCCTGCACCTGCCAGGTAGTTCATTACCCGAAAAACAGGGCGGTCCGTTTTCGGAGACGCCCCTACAACAGCCACCCTTGAGGGAGTGCAGACATATTTTTTCAGGATTTCTTCTTTTTCCACGCTCGATCACCTCGCTGAAAAATTCTTATCACAGTCTCTTCATGTATTATACTCCTGCAAATACCAGTTCGCACTCATAGAGAGCCGGCCGGGAGACAGAGAATAGATACCCCTTCCCCAAAAGACCGGGAATCCGGAGGAAAAGATCTCTGCCGACAGAGGACAGGGAGATGTATCCGTGAACTGCTGTTTTTCTCGGAACATCTTCGAATATGTTGGCAAGGAAGGAAAATGCGTGTATAATCCTTTCGTTCCGGAGGGCTGGCCGAGTGGTCGATGGCGGCTGACTTGAAATCAGTTGCGGGTTTACCCGCCAGGGGTTCGAATCCTCTGCCCTCCGCCAAAAGCGCTCAAAGTTCCACCCCAAATAAATGGTGCGTGAAAAATACCCAGCCGGTTTTTTTCACGCACCTGTTGTATTGTATTTTTCAGGAAACATCCTGCAGAGTCTTCAGATCCTCCTTAAGGGTATTCCGGGAAACCGGAAACAACGCTTCTATTTTGAGCCGTTCATTTCGTTATCAATAATTTCTTTCAGTGCGTCCACATTTTCCTCATGCTGTATCTTCATTGCTTCCAGAAGCATTGCCTCGGAGATGTTCATCATAGTATCTCTATTTTTTCTTATTTGTTTTGCCACCCATTCCTGTCCCTTGACCAGCAAATCCATCTTTTCATCAATGCCCGGCAGCGACTCTACCTTTTGCACAAAATCCCCTGTATCTTTGCTTGCCTCACCACCGGCATTTTCGATTATCGTTTTGAGTATCTGACAGTTCATTCCTTCATCGCGCAAAAACTTTCGCGCCAATACTCTTTCTCGCTCACAACCAATTTTCGGTATGAGATCATTCAGTACTTTCACTCCCGCTCGTTCAGCTTCAAGGATACGATTCAGAAACTCAATCGTGCCGCCAGCAGTGTTCCGGCTCATTAAAAAAACCTCCTGACCGGTTATGAAAATTTTTAAACATGACGAGACGCCTGCAGAAAGCAGAAAAGGGGTACCTCAACCGCAGCATGTTCCGTTTCCACAGGGCGGCAAAGACGTACCGACTATGCCGCAGGCAGGGGTCTGTCGTTTTTGCTCTATCCTACTCTATTTTCGAGAACACCTATACTTTCTATCTCGACCTGCATTGAATCGCCTTTTTT
>CAYTQC010000036.1:0-12517 GCA_964439735.1 uncultured Synergistaceae bacterium | reverse complement strand
AGCTCGATCTCAAGCTGGGA
Organism: uncultured Synergistaceae bacterium; assembly: GCA_964439735.1. GTDB lineage: Bacteria > Synergistota > Synergistia > Synergistales > Aminobacteriaceae > Aminivibrio. The sequence continues at coordinate 12,497 of CAYTQC010000036.1, read as the reverse complement.
TGCGCCTACCTCGTGATGGTGATATTTCACGGGAATACCTGCATCTCCCATTATCCTGACGGTCCTGTTGCGGAAGTCAAGATACCGGTCCTCGGGGGGCAGTTTCTGGTATCCTTTTTGAGCCCCGAACCGCGGCCGGGTGGAAAAGCTCTCCCCGAGCCCCTCGGAAGAGCCTATGGAATAGAAGGCATGGGAAACTCCTGTTGAATACTCTACCTCCTCGAATGCATAGTATTCCAGTTCCACGAGCATCATCGCCCGGTCCGCAATGCCTTTTTCCTGAAGATACGCAGCGGTTTTTTTCGTGACGGAACGGGGATACTGGTCGAAGGTCAGTCTTTCGGTGGTTGTCACGTCACAGAGCACATGGATCGTCCGAAAGCTGTCCCGTTCCTCAAGGAATGCGCAGCCTGCGTCCGGAATCGCGACCATATCCGAGTTGGTCACTTTCGCGAAGCCGTAGTTTGAAGCATCAAACCCGATACCATCCCGGAACACGGAGTCCGACACATACTCCTTTGGAATGGTTACTGACCTCATTCCTCCAGAGATGTCAAACATGAGCAGATTCAGAAAATCCGCGTCAAATTTTTTTTCCGCAAGTCCTGAATAGGCTGATAGTTTCATGGCATACCCTCCGATAAATCAGAATATGAAACCGGCAGGCAATGAAACGAAAGCCTGCTTTCAACTGAATTATAGAATCCATGGGAAATTGAGCAATTTCTGGCGGACAATTTGCAATGAAAAATCATGGAAAACGGCGCCGGCCGCAGTCAGATTTTCAGAAATTCGAGGGTCCTGAGGACCAGTCCCCTGGAAAAGCTGATCGCGTCAACGGGGCAGACTTCCTGGCAGCAATAGCAGCGTATGCACTTTTCGTAATCAATGGTAATGATCCCGTTTTCTTCAAGCTTCATGGCATCCGCCGGGCAGATTGATGCACATTTTCCGCATCGGATGCACGAGTTCAGGTCCTGAACAGGACGGGAAGTGAAGAACCGTTTCCCGAAGCCGTCCAGAAAAGACGGGAGCAGATGAAGAGAGTCCAGCCTCGGGATGTCAACATTTTCAAAGACAAATTCAGAGGGAAAGTCACCTTCAGCGGGTTTTTTTAAATCGGGGAGAAGGTTTCTCCTCAGGGCCGACCTGTACAGGGGAAAAGAGTGCAGGTCTGCTCCGAGCATGGTGCATATCCTGAGATCGAGGTCCAGAGGATCCCGTGAAGCCGCCAGAAGACCGAAGTGACGCGGCCGCCCGTTCCCGGGGCCGTGCCCTTCCATGCCGTCGATCCCGTCGAGGATCGTCAGTGCCGGCGCCAGGCTTTTGGCTATGTCAAGGTGCAGGTCGGAGAAGGTGTCCCTGTGGAGCCCCACGTTGTAGTGCCACTCCGCTTTTGCCTTCCGGACAACCGTCCCGAATAAATTTTTCACTCCGAGAGTCAGCATCATCTGTGCGTGGGTCTTCAGTTTGGGAAGATTGATGATTTTATCGGCTTCAACGGCGTGACTGGAAACGGAAACTTTTTGAAATACCGAACCTGCTGCCATAGCCAGGGGGACCGGGCAATCGAGTTCCCGGATCTCAATAGAGAGTTCCTGTGCGACCTGATCCATTCCGGTTCGTGCGGCAACGCTCCTGAAACCGTCGAGTCCGGGGCTGTCCCCTATGAAGGGGATGCCGCCCGAATCAAGTACCAGCCTTGCTGCCGCCCGTACCACTTCCGGGTGGGTCGTGACACACCGCTCAGGCGGAGAAGCGGAAAGCATATTCGGCTTGAGGAGCACCCTTTCCCCAGCCCTGATGAAGTTCCCCATTCCTCCCAGAGGTTCAAGAAGATCAGTCATGCGCTTCAGCACTGTCTTTTCTGCGTAATCCGGGCATGCGATAATGACCGTTGGCGTCATTGTATCTCTCCTCTTGCACTGTTTTGTATAATATACTCTACCATCCCGGGATTTTTCATAATTGATTGTTTTCAGGGTCCCGGGCAGCTATGGAGAAGAAAGAGAAAGGGGTGTCGATGCAATGGGGTATGCATCCCAACAGTTTTTTCTGCAGAAAAGAGACGTGGGGGTTGTCGCTCCTGTTTTATGCACAATGAGGATCCTTTACGAGGATGATATCGATGAAGCTGTTTTTTTCCACAAGCGCATCACCGATGAAATTGGAGACGAGGGATTTTTTGCAGAGGAAAACACCATTGCGGAGAGCATCCGGGGAGAGGGAGCCGTAACAGGAATTTTCGCCGAAGGCCGCCTGATAGCCCTCCGTGCGGTATCCTACGTGAAGGAGTACGTGGACGATGCGGCGGAAGACCTCGGGATCGACCCCGGGGAGGCGAACAACGTGGCCGTCATGGACTTCTGCGTGACCGACTCGACGTTCAGGGGCAACAATATCCAGTTTTTCACGTACCTCTTCATGGAGAATATACTGTATCCCAACAGGTATCACCTCCATACCACCGTCTCTCCGAAAAACATCTTCAGCCTGTCGAACGTGCTGAAGTGCGGTTTCCATGCGGTCCGCTTCAAAAACAAGTACGGCGGTCATCCCCGTTTCGTTCTCTACAAGAATCTCAGAAGGCCTGTAGCGGTAATGACGCGGGGGCACAAGGAGATCCTGCTGAGGAACTACGACTACCATCCGAAAGTCTTCGGGGACGGTTTTGTGGGATACAAGGTGAAGCACAAGTCGACCGGCATGGCCATGCTCTATGGAAAACCGCTGGCCGTCGAGGCGGAACCCAAGGCGTCATGACGAATGTTCTTTCCGGTGCCCTGGATGTCCTCCGGAGGCTGGAAGAAGCAGGATACGAAGCAGTCCTGGTCGGCGGTATGGTACGGGACCTTCTCTGCGGGTTTCCTGCTGCAGATGCTGACATTGCCTCAAATATTCCCCTGGCCGATGCCGTTCCCCTTTTTCCGGCCGGCCGGCTCCTCGGCCCGGAAGGGATGAAAGTACTCCTTCTCCCCATAGAACAGGGGCACTGCGAGGTGTTTTCTTATTCAGGAGGATCGTTGAAGGATGATCTTTCCAGAAGGGACTTTACCGTGAACGCCCTAGCCCTCCGCCGGACGGGAGAAGTGGTGGGGAGCAGACGGTCTATGGCTGACGTTGCCTCGAGGGTGCTCAGGTTTAACGGTCCGGCCCGGGAGCGGCTGTCGGAAGATCCTCTTCGTGCACTTCGCCTCGCCCGGTTTGCTGCGGTTCTTCCCGGATTTGTCCCTGTTTCGGAGTCAGCCGCTGCCTGCCGGGAGGCACGTCCATCCCTGGAGAAGTGCGCTCCCGAAAGAGTAGGGAGGGAGATTCGGCTGGGCCTGGAGGGGAATCCCCGGGTTTTCCTCGAAATGATAAGGGAGTGCGGCCTTCTGGAGTTTTTTTTCCCCGGGATGCCTTCCAGGGCGTTCGACTTCTCCCGGCTGTGCCGGATCCTGGAAGGGCTGGCACAGGAAGGTGCGGATCTTGAAGTGCGGGCAGCGGCTCTCTTTTCCCTTCCTTGGGGGGGTTCTTCCCGGAGCGATGACGGATCCTCCGCTGCCGGCGCCGCTCTCACTGCATGGAAATGGCCGGACCGGGCCGCCTCGGATGCAGCAGAACTCGTCAGGCAGCGACGCCTTCCCCTCGCCTCCCCCGACCCTGAAAGAATGGCGGCCCTTTTCGAGGCCAGGGGAACTCATTTCATGGACTCCCTCTTTCTTCTGTCACGGCAGTTCTGCGTGGGGGAGCCCCATTTCCGCCGATGGAGCGAGAATCGGGCACTGTATGTCTCCATGGCGGTGCGGGCTCTCCGCGAGGATGTTCTCCCCACAGGAAGAGAGATCATGAACCGTTTCTCCCTTGCTCCGGGACCTTTCCTCGGGAAGCTCCTGGGTGCCGTAAAGCTTCAGGGGCTCCATCCCGGCTTCGCTTCGAAAGAAGAAGCGTTCGGCTTCATAGAAAACCTTCTCAGGCATTCATCCAGCCCTGATCTTTCTTGCCGGACAGACAGGTGATACAATTTCGCAAAATGCTTCCCGGAAAGACTGCTGCCGGAGGAGCATACATACCCGTACCGGGGGAGGAATTTACATGAAGAAGGCGGCCTTAAGGTTCGTTTTGCTTTTTTCTCTTATGTTTCCGTTTGTTTTCTCCCCCGGAGAAGGGGAAGCTGCTCCCGCGGTTGCCGAAACGTACCTCGCCTCCGGAGTTGCTGCTGACGGTTCCCCTGTAGGACGGACCTCCGGTTATGACCCGTCGGCGAAGGAATTCATCGCCGTGGCGGAGGTCCGTGATGTTGAAGCTGGCACTGCTGTCCGCTTCGTCTGGTTTTCTTCCCCGCCCGGCTCGGGCAGGATCAGACTGGGGGAGCGCACCGTTGCCAGCCCCATCAAAGAATCTTCCGTAACATTCCACTCCACCCTGACCTTGGGAAGGATCTGGCCCGAGGGAAGGTACGTGGTGGATATGTACCTCCTTCCTGCGACGCGTCCCACGGCGTCCCTCCAGTTTGCCGTGAAAAAGGGGGGAGCTCCGGGCAAGGAAAAAGCTTCCGAATTGAAAAAAACTCTGCCGGATGAGAGAGAAAGCCGGGAAGGAACTGTGGCGGAAAAAGAGGCGGCTTTCAGAAGTGATGCGGGCAGTTTTCGCTCGGCCCTTGAACTTGCGGAAGCCTATTCCGCCATGGATGACGCCGCATCACTCGCCCTTGCGGTTTCCCTGTACAGAGGACTTGCATCCGTCTCGCCTTCTGACACGGTTCTCGCAGGACTGGCGGACGCCTACGGACGATCCTGCCGCTTCGGCGCTGCCTTCGACACGGCCCTTCGGAGGGCCTGGAACCCGATGGTCTCTCCTGCCGGAGCCGTCTCACAGATCCTGCTTATTTCCGCGGCGAGCGGCGACATTGACAGGGGAATCGAATGCCTTCGCTCCATCCTTGCCCTCAGAGAGGATGGAAGGGAGGACGTTCTTCCCGCCCTGGCCGCTCTTCTTCTGGAAAAAGCATCGGCCTCGGGTGACGCCTTCGAGCGGAGAGAATACGAAAAGGCCGCCGCCGACATCCTCGAAGAGATCACGGCGTCTTTTCCCTCTTCTTTGCCTGCTGCCGCTGAAGCCCTCCGCCTGGCGGAGGAGCTTGAAAGGAGATGATCTCCGTGGATACCGGCCGTGAAGGTTCTTTCTCTGCGCTTTCCAGGATACCGGTGCTTTTTCTTCTGCTCATGATTCTTGCCTTGTATCCCTTCCCTGCCTCAGGTGCCGACGACGTGGCGATCCTCCGGGCGGCGGAGCGGGCCGCGTCGGGCACCGCGACGGAAGCTGACGAAGCGCTTCTTTTTATTGAGAACAAACGGATGAACCATCTGGCCATGGAAGGAACGTTGGACGGGGAGACCTACAGGAAGGTCCAGGGCGCCTACGACAAAAAGAACCGTGGATTGGCAGCCGATGCGGCCGCCGAAGCCGGGCTCTCGGCGGAGCAGGGCAGCAAGAGGGACTCTTTCCGCCCGGGAACCGACACAGATGTGCAGCTCAGGGGAAAGGAGCTTTCCGCCGGAGACGTGGAACGGGCAAGAAAGGCATACAACAGTCGTGTGGAGGCCTATCTCCGGGAGAGCGGCCTCGCCGTGGAAAGGGGTGTTAACTGGGCCGCCCGGACCGAGACGGATATCATGCCTTCTCCGGCGGACATGAAGAGCCCCGGTGAATTCTTTAAGGCCGCCTCTTATATCAACGGTGACGGAGGCAATATGTACGCCTCCCCCCTCGCCGCAGAAGCCCAGGGAAAACTCGACCGGGGGGACCCCGTGGGCATTGCCGAGGGAAGAGCCTACGCCGAGGAGATGAAATCCCGGATCGAGGCCATGAAGAGGGAAAAGGCCTCCCTGATGAAAAAGTACACAGCCTCCGCGGAACCGGCGGACCGGAGCTTCCTTTCGGCGGAGATCCGGAAGACGGAATCTCACCAGGCGAAGTATATCGACAGGATCAACAGGCTGGAGCGGAGCCTCGGGGAACCTGCCGGCATTCCTCCCCGGGAGGGAGCGGTTTCTCCTCTCCTGGAAGCGGCGAAAGCACGGGATCCCGGCGCGGCCTCCAGGAGAGGGGAAGCGGCTGTGGATGCTCTGAGCGGTCATCTTACGGAGAAGGCACTCAAAAACTATGCTTCCACCCTGGGAGAGATCGCGGCTGCTTCATCCAGTCCGGAAAGCAGGTCGGCGCTGAAAAAAGCCGCTGCGGAGACACTGAAAGGATTGCCTCCGTCGAGACTCGGCGACGCACTTGCGGAGATGGAGGCACGGCACGGCAGTGATTTTGCCCGTGAGATGGCCGCGGAGCTGAAAAAAACACCGGCTGCCGGCGAAAAAACAGCACGGAGAGATCCCGGAGCGACCGCAAGCGGAAGGGGGAGTTCTCTTCTCCGGGGGGCGGGGATCGCCGCCGCTGTCATAGGCGGGTACAACGCCCTGATCGAAGAGAACAGGCGGACCTCTGGAAATCCCGACTTTGGAAGAGTTGCCATCGGTCTCGCCTATGATATGACTGTCCGGGGGACGGCTGAAGCAGTAACAGCGCACACCGCCGCCTATACTAAGGCCGAGGTGGAACGGCTCCGTGAGTATTATAAAAAACATGGAGAGGATCCTGACAGCCTCGCAGTGAAGATGAAGATCGCTGCCGAGGCTGCGGCCAGGGGAACTGCCTACGGTACGGTGAGAGGCGGGTACGAATTTGCAAAGGCGGCCGGCCGGTGGACCGGCGGCGCCGTCGTTGAGGGGGCGGAGACGGTCATATCCCTTGCCGGTGAAGCTCTCGACACCATCAATGTCCTTGAGACCACCTCCGCCGAGCTCCGCGCCCAGGGAATGGCAGTGGAGGTTCAGAACACCCGGTCCGTGGCCTCGGGCAGGGAACTGGTGCGGGAACTGGAGAGAACCGCAGCGCTGGCAGAGTCTCTCAGGGGCGCCATGGAGCAGAATGTGCGGTGGGCCCGGTCTCTCGACATCTGGCGAAGCCGGACGGTGGATTCTCTCAGGGGAAGAGCGGAGCACCTGGATGCCCTTCCCTCCCTCAGGAAGGTCTTCGAGGAGGGGGCAAAAACCTGGGGAGCGGATTTAAAAAAGACGGAGGAAGACAGTGTTTTGATCCTCCGCAGGATCAACGGGCTCAGAAAGGATCTGGCCCGGGGGAGTCCCCTGGCCGGGCTGGAGGCCGGAACCGCCATGGCAGCGGAGGACCACGCACGGAACCGGTCCCGGTTCGACAGGATCCTTGAGGAGATGGATGTTCTCCGGGAGCTTTCCGGTGCAGCGGAGCTTCTTCCTGCCATGGAGGAGGACAGGGCCGCCCTTCTAGAGGCAGGGAAGCTGGCCCGGGAAGGGGCGGAGGCCATGAAGAGGAACCGCGAGGGGTGGCAGTCCGCCCTTTCGGAGTTCGACCGGGTAAGAAAGGCGCTCAGGCGTGGATATGCCCACTTCTTTGAAAAGAAAGGGATCCCCGGGTGGATGATCATCGGGAGGAACGAGCAGGCCGTCACCTCCCCCGGTAAAAAGCTCCCCGGGGAATTCGGCGCCTGGCTCGAGACGCTCCTGCGCATGGAGCAGATCATTGCGGCAGACCTGAAAAAATTCCCTGCTGCGGACGGAAGGATCCGAAAAGAAACGGCGGAGACCGCACGAAGGGCCCGCATCCTTGCCGCGGACCTTATTCCCCGGGCAGAGGCCGCCCGGAAGTCTCTTGAGGAGGCGGAAGAGGCGCTTGGTATCCTTCTTGCAGCCGTCAAGGCCGCTCCCCGGCTTCCGGCCCTGGCCGTGATGGTCCCTGCCGGCGGGGAACCGGGACAGAAACTGAATTTCTCGGCGGATATGGAGAACGTCCCTGCTCCCGCAGTTGTCCGGTGGGACTTTGGTGACGGAACTGCGGCTGAAGGCCGTACGGTAGTCCACGCCTATTCGAAAGAGGGGAGCTACAAGGGATCGGCCATCCTTCTCCTGGAGGGGAAACAGGCAGTCCGGAAGGACTTTTCCGTTAAGGTGGCTTCAGCAGTCAGCGCAGCAGGTCAGCCGGGAGTCCTTCCTGTCGTTCCCGGCGTTCACGAAAAGATCGGGGCGCTTTTCGGGCTGTCCGCAATTCCCGAGGGAGAGCGGAAAAGCAGGGAAGACGTACCGAACGGGTATTACCTGAACGCGGAGATCCTGAACTCCGATTGTTTTCTGCTGTATCTCACCCCGGAAGGAAAAGAGCTCAAGTTCAGCTTCAAGGGGGCGGAAAGTCTTCCCGATCCGGGAGCGAACCGTCTGACAGGTATTGCAGGTGTCCTTGCCTACAACAGGAAAAGATCAGTAGTCGGTTTCTTCCTCGACGGAAAAAACAATCTTCAGGAAAGATCGCCCCAGGACGTGTACGGAGGCGGAACAGTGGTGAACTATTCCGTCGCCGACCTCCGCCTCGCTCCCGACCCCGGGGAAGCGAAGCGGTTCCACCGGGCCCGCTTCGGCCTGGATGGGGCCATGACGGCAGAACATCTGAAAGCACAGGGGATCACCGTCCTGACGAAAGGCAATGCTCATATATCGAAAAGGGGCCCCGCTGCCGGGGAGGAGTTCGGCACATGGGTCTACGGTGCGGTGGAGGGCGATTTCATTCTGAATCTCTCCATCAACCGGTGGTCCATACGGCCGGATAACTGGAATCCCCCGGCCTTCGACCCCGACCGGGCGGCGTGGAGAATTTTCGATATTTTTTTCAACCGCTGATCTGTCGCACAAGGGAATACTGATGCCGCAGGAGAAGTGTCTTTCCGGTTCCTTGCGGGCGGACCTGAAAATTGCCTGGATACAGCAAAAAGGAGGTCGCTGATCATTCGAATACCTGTCCCCTATGGAAATGCTTTTTTATCTGTTGAAATCCCTGACCCCAGGCTGAAAGCCGTTCTTACATCGGATCTGCACGAGCTTAAATCAGAAACGCCTGAGCGGGAGATCATCAGGAATTCCCTTGAAAACCCCATAAATTCGGCCCCTCTGAGAGAGCTGGCAAGGGGAAAAAAGAACGTGGTCATCATCTCGAGCGATCACACCAGGCCGGTGCCGAGTTCGATCATTCTGCCCCTCCTTCTGGGGGAGGTGCGGAACGGAAATCCCGATGCGGAAATAACGATCCTTGTCGCAACGGGAGGACATCGGGAGACGACCGCTGAAGAACTGCTGAAACGATACGGTCCGGAGATCGTGAAAAATGAACGGATCGTGGTTCACGACAGCCATGACGACGGTAACCTGGTCCGTTTGGGGAAACTGCCCTCGGGAGGCGATCTCATCCTGAACCGTATCGTGGCAGAGGCAGATCTCCTGGCGGCAGAGGGCTTTATCGAACCCCATTTTTTTGCGGGGTACTCAGGAGGCAGGAAAAGCGTGCTCCCCGGCACCGCCGGCTACCGGACGGTCATGGCGAACCATTGCGCCGAATTCATCGCCCATGAACGTGCACGAACAGGTGTCCTTGAAGGCAACCCGATCCACGGGGACATGGTGTACGCAGCAAGGAAAGTGGGGCTTGCCTTTATCTGCAACGTGGTCATTGACCCGGAAAAACATATAGTTGCGGCTTTCAGCGGTGATATGGAAAAGGCTCACGAAGCGGGCTGCTCTTTCGTTGGAAAGTACGGGAAAGTAAGGGCTGTTCCTTCTGACATCGTCGTAACAGGCAATGGTGGTTATCCCCTTGACCAGAATCTCTACCAGGCGGTAAAAAGCATGACTGCAGGCGAAGCGACCTGCAAAAAGGGCGGGGTCATTATCGTAGCTGCCGAATGCAGCGACGGTCACGGAGGAGAAGCCTTCTACCGCACGTTCGAGAAAATTACCACCCCCCGGGGGATTATGGACATGATCACGGCACGGGGACGTGACCAGACTGAGCCGGATCAGTGGCAGATCCAGATTTTCGCAAGGATTCTCATTGACTTTACGGTCATCATGGTGACATCCGCCTCCAGGGAAATGGTGGAACACCTCAACATGAAATGGGCTCCGTCCCTTGAAGCAGCCCTGACCATGGCCGAAAGCCTGCTGGATGACCCGGAAGCGTCAGTAACGGTCGTTCCGGACGGCGTTTCCGTTATAGTTGAAGCCGTCTGAACCTGCGGTGCAAACGATTGAATTGCAGTCCTTTGATATAATTCGGGTTGAAAAAAGAAATCCGGATGGCGCCTGTTTTTTAAAATATGGAGTTGAATAGACACACAACCGGGAGGATACAATGAAAAAACCTCGAATCGGCATTACGATCGGCGACCCCTCGGGGGTCGGCCCTGAAATTTCCCTGAAGGCCCTGGAGAACGATGAAGTGCTCTCCTCATGCATGCCTGTTCTCTATGGGGACGCATCTGTACTGGAAAGAGCGGCCTCGATCGTCAACTGCAGCCGCGAGATCGTCACACTGGAAAGCCCCGAGGATGCCGGGGAAGGGAATATCAACCTCGTGTCGCTGGGGGCCCTGGAGGGACCCTATGAATTCGCCAGGGTCCAGGGCAAGTGCGGAAAAGCGGCCTTCGCCTACATCAAAAGAGCAATAGAGGATGCCCTGGAGAAAAGGATCGATGCGGTGGTCACCGGCCCGATCAACAAGGAGGCCCTCCATGAAGGGGGCATCAACTACTCGGGACATACAGAGATTTTCGCTGATCTCACGGGAACGAAAAATTACGCCATGCTCCTTATGGGAGGCGGGATCCGGGTTATTCACGTATCCACCCATGTAGCTCTCCGGGAGGCATGCGACCGTGCTAAAAAAGAGAGAGTCCTCTCGGTGATACGCCTCGCTGACGGTGCCGTCAGGGCACTTGGCATCGCTGAACCGCGGATCGCGGTGGCCGGGCTGAACCCCCACAGCGGTGAAAGCGGTCTTTTCGGCAGGGAGGAGATCGAGGAGATCATCCCCGCCATCGAGGCAGCCAGGGCTGAAGGAATAAACGCGTCAGGTCCTGTTCCGCCGGATACCGTCTTCGTAAAAGCCCTGAAGGGTGACTCCGATATTGTGGTGGCCATGTACCACGACCAGGGGCACATCCCCCTCAAGATAACGGATTTCATGGGAGGTGTGAACATTACCGTAGGGCTTCCGATCATCCGTACCTCTGTTGACCATGGCACCGCATACGGAAAGGCCGGAAAAGGCACTGCCGACGAGTCGAGCATGATATCCGCGATCAGGGCAGCAGTGCAGTTTGCCGGAAACAGATGAGACGGCCGAAGGATCCTGTCCCATGGACAGAAGCTTTGCAGTCATAGCTGATGACTTTACGGGCGCTAATGATACGGGGATCCAATTCCTCAAGGCGGGATACGAATCAACAGTGATATTGGATCCCGAAGCTTTTTCTTCCTTCGAAAAGAATGGGGCGGTCATTCTCGATACGGAGTCACGGAATATCCCTTCGACGGAAGCTGCGGAAATTATGCGCAATGCCGTGCCCCACCTTGCCGGATCAAAAGGGAAAAAGGTGTTCTACAAGAAAGTGGATTCCACCCTTCGTGGAAATATTGCCGCGGAAGCTGCAGTTTTGCGGGAATCACTTGGTTTTCGGCTGACGGTTTTTGCTCCCGCATATCCGGGGAATAAGCGTATCTCGAGAGACGGGCTGCTCCTTCTTGACGGGGTCCCGGTAGCGGAGACGGAAATGGGCAGGGATCCAAGAAAGCCGGTTCGAACTTCATCTCTGGCGGAAACGCTGCTTGGATCCGGGAAGAATTCGGCACGGACCGTCTCCCTTGATGAAGTCAGGGGAAAGAAGATCCCCTCCATTCTCGGTGCGGCGGGCTGTTCCGGTGTATTCTGTTTCGACGCCGAGACGGAGGAGGACCTCCGGCTCATCGCCGACGGAGTCTCAGGAACTGTTCCCCCGGAGGAAGTACTGTGGATCGGGTCAGCGGGCCTGGCTGGAGCCCTTGTTTCCTTCCGGCGGCCTGTGCTCCTCGTTGTCGGGAGCGTGAGTCCGAAAAGCGCGGCCCAGGCACGGCATGTTCTCGAAAAAGGGCTTGCATCACCGGTCCTGGTGGATGTGGATGCCCTCCTGGACGACATGGCTTCCCATGAAACATTGCTGACGGAAAAGACCGTGTCTCTCCTGAAGAACGGGAAAAATGTCCTGCTGACATCCTCCCTTGAAGAATGGCAGGTGGAGGCCGGAAGAAAGGCGGACGCAGGAGAGCGCATAAGTGGAAGTCTTGCGGCAGTGGTTTCAGGCGTTCTGGAAAACGCAGAGGTCAGCGGCATTTTCATAACGGGCGGAGAGGCGGCAATAGGGATCGTACGGGCTCTTGGAGGAGAAGGTACATCTCTTCTTGAGGAACTGGAGCCCGGTATTCCTTTGGTCCGCATCATGGGAGGGAAAGCCGATGGCCTCCTCCTTGTGACGAAGGCAGGAGGATTCGGGGTCAGGGAAACAATGGAACACTGCATAGAGGCTCTTTCATCCGCAGCGATGCCGGGGAAAATTGAAAAGAGGTGAAGGC
>CAYTQC010000035.1:0-13211 GCA_964439735.1 uncultured Synergistaceae bacterium | reverse complement strand
CAGCGTTTCGGCAGGAACTTTTCCGTGTTTGCCAACGTGGACTACTCGTGGGAAGAACTTGAAGAGGACGAAGAGGGCAACAGCATCGGCGAGAAGAAGCACCGCCCCCAGTGGGGCGCCCGCTTCTCCCGGAACGGGTGGAATGCGACTCTCCTCTGGTCACAGAGGGAGAACCTGGATATCGAGAAACGCAACCAGGAGATCGACGGGGAAACAGTGACGAAAAACTACAGGAACATGCTTCACCGGGAGCCTGAACTGACTATCTCCAGCCCCTGGTGGAATGTCGGGTCCATAAAGGATTTTCAGTGGAGGGTCACAGGCACGTGGGGTGACTACGAAGTGTCAAGAGTGCGGGCAGGCGAAATCCGGATGGCGTCGAGGACCGTGTGGGAACTCCAGGCCCAGTACATAAGCAAAGCCGGAGACATCCGCCCCTTCTGGCGCGGTCAGTACCGTAAGTTTGATTACTCCGACCCGATTCTGTACAGGGGAAACGAGTACGACTACCAGAATGTTTCAGCCATGTGGCTTGGATTCCGGACCCGGCTCGGCATGTTCGACTTCGCCAATGCCTGGCATATCCAGAGGGTGAGCGGACGGTCCCCCATGGGATGGGACAGGCTGGGCGACAAGGAAGTGTTCTACACTGAACTGGGATTTCCTGTGGGACGGGATCTCTATCTCTCCGCTCTTTCAACGTACGACATTCGGGCCCACAGCATCACGGAAATGGACTACCGGCTGATCCTCGACCAGGACTGCAGCCGCTGGGAGTTCATTTTCCGCGATGACCAGACCGGAGCGGACGACGACTGGATGTCCCTGAGGTTCATGGTGAAGGCGTTTCCGGCCACTCCCCTTGTTTTCGGCGACAAGAACCTTCCCTTTACGTTCCCCAACCAGGGAGAGTTCCACGGAAAGAAGAGGGAAGGGGTTCCCTCGAAGAAGCCTTTGGAGTATGACGAGCAGTGGGGAGACGACAACGTGACCTACTGGTCTGATCCCACCAGGCTGAAAGAGACAGGGGAGAACCCTGTCCCTTCACCTGAAAGCGGAGACGGAACCGGCTCAGCAGAGAACGGAAATATCCTTTATCCGTAGATGCCGCATTCCCCGGGGCACCTTGACGTGCACTTCGTCCCCGACCTTTTTGTTCAGCAGCGCCTGCCCCACCGGACTTGCGGAGGATATTTTACTCGCCCTGGGGTCGGATTCTTCGGATCCCACTATGGTGTAAGAGAATACGTCCTTGTTGCTGATGTCCTGGATAGTGACCGTGGTCCCGAGGGTGACGCTGCTGTTGTCGATGGTGGAGGAATCGAGGATTTTTGCCTTGCTGAGCTGGAATTCAAGATATGAGATGCGCGTCTCGAGTTTCGCCTGTTCTTCCTTCGCTGCCGCGTATTCGGCGTTTTCACTGAGGTCTCCGAAGGATCTCGCTTCCTCGAGCTGTCGGGAAATTTCCGCTCGTCCCGTGCTTCGGAGCTCTATGAGCTCCGCCATGAGCTTGTCGTACCCCTTCTGGGTCATGGTGGAAGGGCTGTCGCTGTTATGATTGCTCAAACTTTCTACCTCCCGGTAACGTCCTCTGAGCGAGGAAAAGGTCTTATTACGTTTGATATGGAATTCTAACAAAGAATGTTCTGTTCGGCAATACTGGATGATAAAATTCCCGGGGCCGATGGAGAAATAGAGAAAGGCAAGGTGTGCAGATGGTGCGTGAAAACAGGAGCCGGAAGAAAAAGACGCTCCCGAAAAAGCAGGAGGGAAAGCTCCGGTATATTCCGCTGGGCGGTCTCGGAGAAGTCGGGAAGAACATGTATGCCCTGGAGTACGGCGATTCGATCCTGGTGGTGGATTGCGGGCTGATGTTCCCCGACGACGAGATGTTCGGCATAGACTTTGTGATCCCGGATATTGCCTACCTGGAAGAGAGAAAAGAAAAAATCGTCGGTATTATTATTACCCACGGCCACGAGGACCATATCGGCGCCCTTCCTTTCGTGCTTCCGAAGATCCCCGCCCCCCTCTATGGAACGAAGCTCACACTGGGCATGGTGGGGAACAAGCTGTCGGAGTGGGCTCCCGCTCTCATCCCGGATTACAGGGAAATAAAAGCCGGGGAAAAAGTGGAAATGGGGCCGTTCACCGTGAAGTTCATCGCCGTCTGCCACTCGGTACCTGACGGAGTGGGGCTGGCGATAGAGACTCCCGTCGGGACAGTGGTGCACACAGGGGACTTCAAGCTTGACCCCACGCCCATAGACGGCAGGCTCACCGATTATGCCGCTTTCTCCGAGGAGGGAAAGAAAGGCGTCCTCCTGCTCCTGTCGGATTCCACCAATGTGGAACGGTCAGGCTTCACACAGTCGGAGCACACCCTTTCGGGCACCATCGACAGGCTCTTCCGGCAGCACCGGACCCGGAGGATCGTCATTTCCGCCTTTGCCAGCAACCTTCACCGGGTACAGCAGGTCGTGGATGCCGCTGCCCGCTTCAACAGGAAGGTTGCCTTCGTGGGAAGAAGCATGGTGAAAAACGTGGAGCTTGCCAGGGAACTCGGTTACCTCCACGCTGACGACAAAACGATCATCGACATAGAGGAGATTTCCGGTGTCCCTGCGGGGTCACTCGTGGTGATGACAACGGGCAGCCAGGGGGAACCGTTTTCCGGGCTCGTCCTCATGAGCAGGGGTGAACACCGGGTGATCACTCTGACCGAGAAGGACGTGGTGGCCATATTCGCCACTCCTGTCCCGGGCAACGAGAAAATGGTGAGCAGCACAATCAACCGGCTTTTTTCCTGCGGATGCGAAGTCGTCTATGAAAAGGAGCAGGCGATCCACGTCTCCGGACATGCGGCCAGGGATGAACTGTGCATCATGCTGAACATGGTGCGCCCGAAATTTTTCGTCCCTGTCCACGGGGAATACCGTCACCTGGTGCGGCATGCCCAGCTTGCGAGGGAGATGGGGGTCGCCCAGAAGAACGCGTTCGTCATGGTCAACGGGGATGTCCTCGCCATCGAGGGTGAAAAGGCCTCCGTCAGGGAACATGTGCAGGCAGGGGGGGTCATGGTCGACGGGATCGCTCTGGGCGAGATGCAGGGCAGCGTCCTCAAGGAGCGGCGCGAACTGTCCGAGGAAGGAACAGTCATCGCTTCCATCGTTCTTTTCCCTGACGGGACCCTTGCCTCGCCACCCAGGTTCGAAAGCAGAGGATTCCTCCACCTCGAGGATGCCGCAAGCCTCGGGGAAGAACTGACGCTGGCAGTGGAAAGAACGGTCGGTCAGCTCGGCAGCCGGGCTGCCGGGGATATCGGGCTTCTGGAAACCCGGGTCAGGGGAAGGATGCGGGATGCCCTCCGCAGGTTCGGAAGGGGCAAGCCCGTCATCTGCCCGCTGATTACAGTTCTTGACGGGTCATATCTTCAGTCGGGATCCGCTGCGGCCTCTTCCGGCCGGGGAAGAAGGAAAAAATGATCGATTCCCTTCCCGCTCTTGTTCTGGGCCTCGTCCAGGGGATAACCGAGTTTCTTCCCGTCAGCAGTTCGGGACATCTTGCACTGCTGCAGCAGCTGTTCGGAATTAAAGAGGCTGCACTTGCGTATGACCTGATGCTGCATTTCGCTACCATGCTGGCGACACTTCTTTATTTCGGAAAAGACATCGTTTCCCTTTTCTGTGAATGGGGGAGCGGTTTTTTCCCGTCGGGGCGAAGGGATTCCGAAGGATGGAGGCTGGGCTGGGCTGTCCTTGCCGGAACCGTGGCAACGGCAGCAGTGGGGCTGCCGCTGAAGCCTCTCGTAGAGCGCACCATGCACCTCCCCGGCGCGGTCGGCTGCGGGCTTCTCATAACAGCCGCCGTGCTCCGGTATGGATCAGGGCTTTCCGGTCACCGGCCCGGACGGCCGGTGACCGTGCTCCGTGGAGTCCTGGTCGGGCTCGCCCAGGGAATTGCCGTTCTCCCGGGCATTTCCCGTTCCGGATCGACCATTGTTGCAGGCATGAGAACCGGGTTCTCCGCGGATTCGGCGTTTCGTTTCTCTTTTCTGCTTTCCCTTCCCGCCATATTTGGTGCGGCGCTCCTGGAAATGAAGGACCTGCTCACGGTCCCGGACTGGCAGTCCACCCTTCCTTCAGGCTGGCCGGCAGGGATGGCCGCCGCATTTCTCTCCGGGTTTGCAGCGCTGATGATCCTTCGGCGGATTGTGGCGAGGGGGAAATGGCGTCCGTTCGCATGCTACTGCGCGGTTCTCGGAACCGTTTCCATCCTTTCGGCCCTGTGGAGGTGAAGAGATGGCGTCTTCATCGCAGACAACAAAATGGTGGATCATAATTGTTTCTCTCGTTACGGGAACGCTGCTGGGAGTCTACTTTCAGCGATTCCCGTCCCTGGAGCCCTTTTTTCGTGATATCCTTTCCGCCGGTTTCAACGTCCCGGAAGTGGATCTTGGATTTGCCGAGTTCGGATTTCGCCTCTTCCTCAGGTGCAATCCCGGCACCATCGCAGGGGGGATCGCGGGAATATGGGCTGCCCGGTAAACCTGGTCCTCGCCTCCGGCAGCCCGAGAAGAAGGGAGCTGTTGACGTCCCTGGGCTGGCCGTTTACGGTCAGGATCCCCGAAGTGGATGAATCTTTCCTTAACGGGGAGGATCCCGAGAAGGCCGTCGTGCGCCTTGCCGGGGCGAAAGCGGAAGCAGCTGCATCCGGTCATCCGGATGAATGGATCGTGGCCGCTGACACGGTCGTATCCCTTGAGGGTAAAATACTGGGAAAACCTTCATCCCGCGAGGACGCCTTCCGGATGCTTTCCCTCCTCAGCGGAAAGACCCATACCGTATTTACGGGAATTGCCGTCTTTTCCCCATCCGGCAGGGAGATTGGGGTTGAGGGGACCGACGTTGTATTCCGCACGCTCGGCCGGGATGAAATACGGGCCTATGCCGAAAGCGGGGAGTGCGGCGACAAGGCGGGGGCGTACGCGATACAGGGGCTGGGCGCCCTTCTTGTGGAGGGGATCAGGGGCGATTACTTCAACGTTGTGGGGCTGCCCCTGTACAGGCTCAGCCGAATGCTTGGATCCCTGGGATTTTCTCTTTCTGATCAATGGAGGTTGAAACGATGAAAAAAAAGGTATTTCCTTCAGCGGCAGCAGGATTCAATGCTGGCATTGCCGTTGTGCTGTTCCTGTTTCTTTTCTCCGGAATTGCTCTTCTTCCCAGGCTGCAGGCTGAAAAATCGTCGCGGAACGCCGGGATCGTCATCGATTTCCGGGACATTGCTTCCATGGCCCCGGCAGGGGGAAGAACGGCCACGGATATCTGGCCGGATCTCTCCGAAAGGGGAGCCGTGGGGCTGATGGTCTCGGAGCTCACCGGGACCCAGCTGTCCCTCGGCGTTCTGCCTGTATACTACGGTCCCGCCGCGGGTCTTCCCGAGGGGGCGAAAAAAAACCTGTCCGCTCCCCTGTCCGCCGCCGCCCTCTATTTCCCGGGGTCTTTCAGTCCATTGAAACAGGCTCTTTCCTACCTGTCCATCCGGTTCCCCGGCATTAAGTCCGCCCCGTCCGGGGGCGGTACGGCAGTTGTCCTTCCGCGGACACTGGAAGAACTTCTCCTTACCGGGGTGCTTCCTGACTTTGACGGCCTTTTGCTGGCGGAAAAAATGAAAATTCCGGTATTCTATCGGGCAGCGCCCGCGCTTCCGGGAGATACTGCCCGGTCAGTTGAAGCCCTGGGCAGGCTTTTTGACGATTTTTCGTCCATCCGGACAATTGCCCCTTCCGGAGAGACTGCCCTCGGATTCCCTGATTTGAGGCCTCTCGCCGCAACCGTGAAAAAAGGGGGAAAATCTGTAGCCGTTGTGGAATTTTCCCGGCAGCTCGGCGCTCCGCAGCTGAACTGGCTTGCCTTTCCCTCCCTTCTGCCGCTGCACAGCGTCACCCACGATGAGATGCTGAGCAGGAACATTTCCAGGCCGGCACTGAAAGAACGAATGCTGCGGGCTGTGAAGGAGCGATCCGTCCGTCTTCTAGTCTTCCGCCCGTCGGCCATGGAATCTTCAGCCGACCCCTACGGTACTTTCCTTGAGGAAGTGGGAGACCTTTCCTCCGGCCTTGCGGCGCACGGGATCCGGGTCGAATGGCCTGAACCTTTTTCGCCGTGGAGGACTGGAATGGCCGGAGCCCTGGCCCTGTCTCTCGCCTTCGTCTACTCCCTGCTCAGGTACCTGCAGCGTTTTTTCTCCCCGTCGGGGGCAGCTGCCGGGGGAAAGCTTCCCGTCGTTTCACGGAACGGTATCTTTCTCCTTGCCGTCATTGTCCTTGCATCGGCAGTTGCCGTTCGATTCATCCCTGCCGCTGCACGGATCGCCGGCGCCCTGGCAGCCGTTTTCGTGGCAGCCGAAGCTTCATTCATAGCCCTGGACGGCTGGCGGCGTCCCTGGGCAGGGCTCCTGGGGAGCTTTCTCTTTGCCGTGGCGGGCGGGCTCGCCATAGCGGCGTTCTTCAGTGAGCCGGCCTTTATGCTCAGGCTGCGTTCTTTTTCGGGGGTCAAGGCGACGTTGTTTTTACCGCCTCTGCTCGTGCTGCTGGCGGATTTACGACGAAGGGAGCACCCCGAATCACTGGCGGAAATTTTCCGCAGGCCGCCGCTCTGGGGGGAGCTTTTCCTGCTGGGAGTCCTGCTTCTCGGTGCCGCGCTGGTGCTTTTCAGGAGCGACAATGTCCAGTTCGTTCCCGCATTCGAGGTAAAGATCCGGGACTTCCTGGAGCGGATCCTCGTTGCGCGCCCCAGGAACAAGGAGCTATTCCTCGGCTATCCTGCGCTTCTCTTATGGTATTTTGTCCGCAGGGCGGATCTGTGGCCGGGGTACAGGGAAGTGTTCCGGATGGCCACGGTCTTCGGCTTCTCATCTGCTGTGAACAGCTTCTGCCATTTCCACACTCCTGTTTATTTTATTCTGTTCAGGCAGTTTAACGGATTGTGGACAGGTGTTCTCGCGGGTATGATTGCTGTGCTGATCCTTCGTTTTGTGATCCTTCCCCTCTGGGAAAAGTACGGGAGGCTGGTGGCCGAGTGACCCGTCGGTTCCGGGCGGTTCTCTGCGGATATTACGGTTTCGGAAACCTGGGCGACGAACTGCTTGCCGCCGCCCTTGTTTCGGCTTTTGGCAAATCAGGAGTTCCGGTTGAGGATCTTGGAATCCTCTCGTCGGATCCCGGAAGAACATTTCGCGAGACCGGTATCCGGGCAGCGGACAGGTGGAACCCTGCAGAAGCGTTCTCCCTTCTCAGGCAGAGCGAGACGCTGCTCCTGGGAGGCGGGGGACTGTTTCAGGATGCCACCAGCGTCAGGTCATGCGCCTATTACTGGGGAGCGGTCCGGCTCGCGAAGATCGCAGGCGCAGTGCCGTGGTGCTGTGCCCAGTCGGTGGGTCCTTTCCGGTCGGCTGCAGGTTCCCTGCTGGCGAGGAATGGCCTGGGACAGTGCGTCTCAAGGACAGTCCGCGACGAACGGTCCCGGGATCTCCTTGCTTCGTGGGAACTTGAGGCGAAAGTTGTCCCTGATCCTGTTTTTGTACTCCAGGGAGAGGAACGAAAGACGGTGTCTCACGGAAGGCGTCTTCTTGTGAACGTGAGGCCATGGAAAGGAGATCTGCCTGATCGTACGGCCGCTGCCGCTTCCCGGCTGGCAGCCGAAGCCGGGCTGCCCCTTACCGCCGTCGCCCTTGCCCGGGAGGACCTGAGGCTCATGGAGGACCAGGCTGCCCGCGGCATCTTTTCTCCCGGAGAGATGGTTCTTCTTGAACCGGGGAACTGGAGAGAGAGAACTGCAGACCTTTTTGTTGATTCAGCTGGGGCGGTCTCCATGAGATACCATTTCGCCCTGCTCTGCCTGATTTCCGGGACCCCCCTGTCACTTTCCGCTTACGATCCCAAGGTGAAGGCATTCGGCGAGGAGTGGGGGATTCCCTGCTGGTATGGGAAAGGGGATATGCCGTTTCCTGCAGCTTCCGCTGAAGAGGGTGGTGTCCGGCTCAGGGCAGGCCTTTTTTTGGAAGAATTCCGCCGGACATGGAATGATGTCCGCAGCTTTGTACACAGAAAGGGGAGGTCTCTTTCATGACTCCTGAACTCCATGACCTTGCGGAACTCGCGTCCGCAGTCCGAAGGGACATAGTGAGGATGATAGGTGTTGCCCGTTCGGGGCACATGGCTTCATCCCTCTCCATCGTGGATATACTTGTGTGGCTGTACTGGGAGGTTCTTTCCCTGCGGCCGGAGGAACCGGCATGGGAGAGCCGTGACAGGTTTGTTCTCGGAAAGGGACACGGCTGCCCTGCACTGTACTCCGTGCTTGCGAACAGAAGCTTTTTCCCGAGGGAGGAATTATGGAGTTACCGGCGCCTCGGGGCCATGCTCCAGGGGTTCCCCGAGGTGAAGCGGACACCGGGCGTTGATGCCCCGGGAGGTTCTCTCGGTCAGGGGCTCGGCCTGGCCAACGGAATCGCCCTGGCCCTCAGGGGGAAGGGCTCCTCTTCAAGGATCTTCTGCCTTGCAGGAGACGGTGAACTCCAGGAGGGCATCTTCTGGGAGTCTGCCATGACATCCTCCCATTACGGACTGGAAAGTGTGACGCTCATCATCGACAGGGACGGGCGGCAGATGGAAGGCTCAACAGAATCCATCATGTCCGTCGAGCCTCTTCGGGATAAATTGTCGGCCTTCGGATGGAACGTTGAGGAATGCGACGGCCACGACTTTAATTCACTCAGACAGGCATTCGCCTCCTTAGGGAAATCCGGGGGAAAACCCGGCTGTATAGTGGCCCGCACGCGGTTGGGTAAGGGGATTTCCTTCCTCGAAAACGATCCTTCCGGCGGACGGATGGTCCTTGGCCGTGATTTCATGGAAAAAGCCCTTCGGGAGCTTGAAAAGGGAGGGGATTGAAATGGCCGTCAGCGAACGGAGCACGAGGGACGCTTTCGGACAGGCCCTTCTTGAACTTGCCGAAACAGACGAGACGCTTGTAGTCGTGGACGGTGACGTGGGATCCTCAACGAGGGCGTCACGATTTGCCGGCCGCTTTCCCGACAGGTTCTACTCAGTCGGCATGGCTGAGCAGGATATGATCCTTACTGCTGCAGGGCTTGCACTGTGCGGCCGGAATGTTTTCGTATCGTCCTTCGCCTCCTTCCTCGTGGGAAGGGGATATGAGCAGATACGTTCCGCCGTGGCCATCCCGTCCCTTCCGGTGAAGATAGCGGGAAGCCACTGCGGTATCACGGTCGGCGAGGACGGGGCATCCCACCAGATGCTCGAGGACCTGGCGCTCATGAGGGTTTTCCCGAACATGACTGTTCTTGTCCCGGCGGATTATGCATCAGCCCTTTCACTCGTCAAAAAAGCATCCCAGATGTGCTCGCCGGTCTATATTCGCCTCGGCCGTGCCCCGTCGCCTGATATTTACGGGGACGGAGACGACGGCTTCGTTTCCGGGGGAGGCAGGGTATTGAGGGAGGGATCGGAGGTCACGGTATGCTCTTGTGGTATCATGGTTTCCGAAGCGCTCCGGGCGGCCGACATACTGGCCCGGCAGAACATAAGCGCAGAGGTTATCGACTGTTACAGCGTTTCGCCTCTGCCGGCACAGCAGATCCTTGAATCCGTCCACAGGACGGGATGCTGTGTGGCCGCCGAAGAGCATTTTGCCAGGGGAGGTCTCGGTGAGGCGGTTGCCTCGCTCGTCAGCGGGGCTTACCCGGTCCCGGTCAAGCAGGTTGCCGTCTTCGACAAGTTCGGCCAGAGCGGTTCCCCGGCCGAGCTCCAGGAATATTACGGTCTGACAGCGTCTCAGATAGTGAGCGCGGCGGTGCAGGCCTGGACCATGCGCAGGAGGTAGGAAATGGATATACGCCTGGCGGGAGTCACCAAGATATTCGAACCCGATATCGTCGCCCTCGAGGATGTCTATCTCTCCATCGACAAGGGGGAATTCGTCTATCTTGTCGGTACCACCGGTTCAGGAAAAACGACTCTTCTCCGGCTTATATCGAGGGAATACCTGCCCTCGAGGGGACAGATCACTGTGGGGGACATCAACCTGAGGAAGATCAGCCGCAGCCAGCTTCCCTTCTACAGGAGGGAAGTAGGTGTGGTTTTCCAGGACTACAAGCTTCTTCCCAACCTCACCGTTTTCGAGAACGTGGCTTTTGTACTTGAGGCCATGGGCATTCCTCCGCGGATAGTGCAGAACAGGTCGAACGAGGTAATCGACCAGCTTGGTCTCTGGCGGAGGCGTTTTCTCAAGCCTCCCCAGCTGTCGGGAGGAGAGCAGCAGCGGGTTGCGATAGCGCGGGCCATGGCCAATTCTCCGTCAATTTTTCTCGCCGATGAACCGACCGGAAACCTTGATCTGAGGACATCGGAGGAAATCATGCGGCTCCTTCTTTCCATAAACGCCGCGGGCACCACCGTCATCGTGGCAACCCACGACCAGTACCTCGTGGATGCCTACAGGCAGCGGCTTGTTGAGCTTCACAACGGCAGGCTGAAACGCGATGAGCGGAGAGGGAGGTATTTCATCGATGGCGAGCTTTAGATACGCCCTCCGTGACACGTTCAGGCTTCTCGGACGCCACTGGGGGCTGAGCATACTCACCCTCATAACGGCGGCGTCTGTACTGTATATACTTGGCTTCACCGCATTGTTCGCGCTGAATGTCCGGCACATGGTCTCCCGGATCGAGGGCGGGCTTGTCGTTCAGGTATACATGAAGAAGGGTGAAAGGGCCGACGAGGTACACTCCCGGCTGAAAGCAAATCCCATGGTTTCAGCCGTAAGGGTGATCTCGCCCGAGGAGGCCCTTGAAAGGCTCCGTGCGAAGCTCGGAAACCAGGCGAAGGCTGTGGCCCTGCTGGGACAGAATCCCCTGCCCTGGAGCCTCGAGATACAGGTTCACAGGGTCGAGCATATAACGCCCCTCGTGAGGGACCTTGTGGTTTTTCCATCCGTTGAAGAAGTGCTTTATTCCGGAAAGCTCGTGGAGCGTCTTTCGACCATTTCCAGGGCTTCATCCGCCATATCGGCGGGCATCCTGATACTTACGATCGCCATAAGCGCCCTTGTCATCTTCAACACCATACGGATAGCCATATATTCGAGGAAAGAGGAGATCGAGGTCATGCTCCTCATAGGGGCGACGAAGACCTATATCTCCCTTCCTTTCGTGTTCCAGGGAATGCTCCTCGGCGCAGGCGGGGCCCTGCTGGCCGTGGGGGGGCTGTGGGCTACGTACGCTGCCGCCGTGAATGCGGTGAGGTCAGCCCTTGCGTTTCTTGATATAATTGTCAATCACCGGATCCTGGTCCAGTTCTTTTTCCTTCTCTTCGCAACAGGCGCGACCATGGGATGGATGTGCAGCTGGCTCGCCGTGAGCAGGTTCACCTCGAGGGCCCTGAAGCCGAAATAAGCCCCGGGAAGGGAGTGGGGAAATTGAGAGCATTCCGTTTCTTTCTTTTTTTTGTGGTTGCCGCGCTGGCAGTACATGTTTTTCCCCCTGAGGCCTCTGCGGCGCCTTCCGGCCTGGACAGCAAAATAGCCCAGGAGGAGGCCAGGATGCGCATACTCGAGAAACAGATATCAGAGCATCAGAAAAGGGCAAAACAGATGGGGGAGAGGGAAAAGGGCGTCCTGACCCAGATCAACACCCTCGACCAGAAGAAAAAGGTGACGGAACAACGGATCCGTGTACTGGAACTGAAGCTGGAGAAGGTGAAGAATACCATAGCCGGACTTCGTGCCGAGGTAAAGACGACCGAACAGGAGCTTGGGGAAATGATGTACGTCCTCGAAAACAGGCTCGTGAACATCTATAAATACGGGGGCGTTGCCGAGTTCAACCTCCTCCTTTCCTCCACCACCGCTCACGAGGCCATGGAGACGTCCTACCTTCTGAACATGATCGCCCGGCAGGACCAGGCAATGATCAGCGAGATGCTGGAAAAAAAGGAAAGGCTGATCCAGGCTGCCGGGAAAATGCAGCAGCAGGAAAGAGAGCTTGCAGCCAATACGTCGAATCTTTCCAGCGAAAGAAAAACCTACAAGAGTGAAATTTCGAAAAGCAACGATTTCCTCGGCAAGGTGCGGAAGGAACGTACGCTTCATGAACAGGCTGTGAGGGAGCTCCAGGAGTCGCAGAAGGAGATCCGGCAGACTGTCACGGCGCTCATGAGGAAAAAGAGGGAGGAAGAATCCAGGAACAAAACCCGGTCGGCCCAGTACACCTACCTTCCTTCCGGAGGCCGGCTTGCATGGCCGGTCCAGGGCCAGATTTCCAGTTCTTTCGGCATGAGAGTCCACCCGACTTTCAAGACGAAGATGATGCATACAGGCATAGATATCCGTGCCTCAAGGGGGACCCCGGTGCGTGCCGCAGGCCCCGGTGAGGTGCTGTACGCCGGGTGGCTGAGGGGATACGGCCAGGTCATAATAATAGATCACGGGAGCAACCTGTCGTCGGTCTACGCCCATCTCTCAAGCATGTCAGTCCGCGAGGGGAGCGCCGTGAAAAAGGGGCAGACCATCGGCGCTGTGGGAAGTACCGGTACTGCCACCGGCGCCCATCTCCATTTCGAGGTGAGGGCGGACGGAGATGCACGGGACCCCATGACGTACCTGAGAAAATAGAGAAGGAGAAACCGATATGGCTGAACAAAAAACACCCTTTAGAAAAAGAATGCGGGACTGGGCCGGTGGCATCATCATCGGTGCGCTGGCTGCCGGATTCATTGTGGCTGCGGGCGCATCCGACATGGGAGCTTCCGACATGGGGGAATATGACAGGATCCTCCCCTTCGACGCACAGTCCATGTGGCTCATGAAACAGGCAAGGGCCATCATTGAAACCTACCAGGTGGACTCTGCGGAAAAACCGGTCGAGGAAAGCAAGATCCTCTACGGGGCTATCAGGGGAATGGTGGAAGCCTGGGGTGACCCGTACACGCGCTTCGTGGACCCGATGCAGCTCAAGGAAGAGGAAATCGAGATGGAGGGCGAGTACGGCGGGCTCGGCATATATATAGGCCAGCGCGACGGCCGGACCCTCGTAATAAGTCCAATTGAGGATACTCCTGCGGACAGGGTGGGATTGAAGCCCCAGGACCAGATAGTGAAAATTGAGGACGAGATCATCCTGGGATGGGA
>CAYTQC010000034.1:9897-13532 GCA_964439735.1 uncultured Synergistaceae bacterium | reverse complement strand
CATTCTGCATTGACCGTGCGCCGGACCGGTTTCCGCCGCCCCTGCCCCTGCCGACGATCGGAAGGAGTTGGGAAAAGGATGATTCAGAAAGTCTTTTTTGTCAACGGCGTTGAGCGCAATCTAATTCTTGATGAGGAAAGCACCCTCGCCGAAGTGCTTCGGGAACAGCTTGGTCTCACCGGAACAAAGGTGGGGTGCGGCCAGGGACACTGCGGTTCGTGCGGAGTGATCATCGACGGCAAGTATACCCGTTCCTGCGTGTACAAGATGTCCCGTCTTCCGGAGGGCGCGAAGGTCCTCACGATCGAGGGGATCGGCACACCGGATAAGCTTCATCCCATCCAGAAGGCATGGATCAAGCATGGAGCAGCCCAGTGCGGATTCTGCACGCCCGGGTTCATCGTTTCCACAAAGGCCCTCCTCGACACCAATCCCAATCCGACCCGGGAAGAAGTCCGGGACTGGTTCCAGGCCAACAGGAACGCCTGCAGGTGCACCGGCTACATCCCCATAGTTGATGCGGTCATGGACGCAGCAAAGGTCATGAGGGGAGAGATGAACGCGAAAGATCTGGATTTCGTCCTTCCTGAAGACGGTCGGATCTGGGGAAGCAAGTACCCCCGTCCCACGGCTGTGGCGAAGGTCACGGGAACGATTGACTACGGGGCGGATCTTATCCTGAAGATGCCGAAGCAGACTCTGCATGCAGCCCTCGTACAGGCGAAGGTATCCCACGCCAATATAAAGGGGATCGATACTTCCGAGGCGGAGAAAATGCCCGGAGTCTACAAGATCGTCACCTCAAAGGATATCAAGGGAAGAAACCGGATCACTGGTCTCATCACCTTCCCCACTAACAAGGGAGACGGTTGGGACCGCCCGATCCTGTGCGATGAAAAGATTTTCCAGTACGGCGACGCCGTGGCGATCGTATGCGCGGACACCTATAAAAATGCGACGGCAGCAGCTGAAAAGGTGAAGCTGGACCTCGAGGTCCTTCCCGCCTACATGAGCGCCCCGGAGGCAATGGCGGAGGACGCCATCGAAATCCACCCCGGTACTCCCAACATCTATTTCACCCAGAAGATAAAGAAGGGCGAGGATACAGCCCCCATCTTTGCCCGTTCCGACGTGGTGACAGTCGAGGACGATTTCTATGTGGGACGGCAGCCCCACATGCCCGTCGAGCCGGACGTGGGATTCGCCTACATCGATCACGAAGGGCGGCTGGTCATCCACTCCAAGTCCATCGGCGTCCATCTCCACCTGGCCATGATCGCACCCGGTCTCGGCGTGGAGCCGGAAAAGCTGGTCCTTGTCACAAACCCGGCCGGAGGCACCTTCGGCTACAAGTTCAGCCCGACAATGGAGGCCCTCGTAGGCGCCGCAGCCCTTGCCACGGGTCGTCCGGTTGCGCTGAAATACACGTGGAAGCAGCAGCAGCAGTACACAGGAAAGCGCTCCCCCTTCTTCGTGAACATGAAGTATGCCGCCGACAAAGAGGGCAAGCTGCTTGCCATGGAGACGGACTTTTCCGTCGACCACGGCCCGTATTCCGAGTTCGGCGACCTCGTCACCCTCAGAGGTACCCAGTTTATGGGCGCTGGCTACAATATCCCCAATATCAGGGGAGAAGGCCGGACAGTCTGCACCAACCACGCATGGGGCTCGGCATTCAGGGCATACGGTTCCCCACAGTCCCTCTTCTCCTCCGAGGTCCTTATGGACGAGCTGGCGGAAAAACTCGGTATGGATCCTCTTGAGATCCGCATGAAGAACGCCTACCTGCCGGGAAGCACCTCACCCACGGGACAGGCTCCCGAGTCGTATTCGCTGCCGAAAATGCTCGAGGCTCTTCGCCCGAAGTTTGAGCAGGCGAAGAAGCGGGCTGCTGAAGGTTCAACGACACGCTACAAGAAAGGCGTCGGCCTCTCGGTAGGAGTGTACGGATGCGGTCTCGACGGACCCGACAGCTCGGAGGCACGGGTGGATATGAACCCCGATGGGACGATAACGGTCTGCACGGCATGGGAGGACCACGGACAGGGTGCCGATATGGGCGCAATAGGCACTGCCCACGAGGCACTGCGTCCCCTGGGCATCACACCCGACAAGCTACGCTTCACGTGGCCGAACACGGCGAAATGCCCCAATTCCGGCCCTGCGGGCGGTTCCCGATCCCAGGTCATGACGGGCAATGCCATCCGGGTGGCCTGCGAGACCCTGCTGCGGGAGACCGCTAAGCCGAAAACCGGCTTCTTCAAAAAGGACAGCGGTTATATGACCTACGATGAACTGGTCGCCGCCGGTAAGCCGACCTCCTTTGCCGGAAAATGGTCCGCCGTTGATGGAGCCGCGTGCGATGAAAACAGCCAGGGAAAACCCTTCGTTATCTATATGTACGGCGTCTTCATGGCCGAGGTGACCGTTGATACGGAGACGGGAAAGACCGCGGTCGACCGCATGACCCTCATGTGCGACTGCGGGAAGATCAACAACCGTCTCGTGGTGGACGGACAGAACTACGGCGGCATCGCCCAGGGTATAGGTCTCGCACTCTCGGAGGATTTCGAGGATATTGAGAAACACTCCACCATGCCGGGAGCAGGATTCCCCTACATTAAAGATATTCCCGACGATATCGAGGTCATCTATTTCGAGGAGCACAGGGCCGACGGCCCCCACGGCGCGGCAGGCATCGGAGAACTGCCTCTTACCAGCCCCCATGCCTCGATCATCAACGCCATTTACAACGCCTGCGACGTGAGGATCACCAGGCTTCCCGCCTATCCGGAGAAAATTCTGGCCGCACTGAAGAAATAAGCTGAATGCTGAAGCGGGAGGGGCACTGCCCTTCCCGCTTTCCGGAGGAGACCCATGGAAAAGAAGACACTCCTCGAGTTCGAAAAAAAATGCGTCCAGGAAGAACCTCCCCGATGCCAGGCGGCATGCCCTCTTCACCTGGACGGGAGGGGACTCTGCGCCGCGGTGGGAAAAGGGGATCTTGCCGAAGCGAGGAGACTTATAGAAAAAACACTTCCCCTGCCCGGGATCCTGGCACGTATATGTGACGCTCCGTGCCGGAATTCCTGCCTTCGCATGGAAGCAGGCGGTGCTATTGAACTGGGGGCACTGGAACGGTTCTGCGCCGGATCGGGCCCGTTCCGACGCCTGCCTCTCCTCGTTCCCCGCAATGGACGGACGGCGGCCGTCCTTGGGGGAGGAATTGCTTCTCTCACCGCCGCCCTCGACGGAATTAAAAAGGGTTATTCCATTACACTGTTTCGAAGCAGGAGCGAAATACGTCAATTTCTCCTGGACCTTTCTCCTCTTCTGACTAATACAATAATAGATGAGGAGCTGGACTGGCTTGAAAAAAACGGAACAGTACTCCGTCCTTTTGAAGACGGGGCTCCTCCGGCGGAACTGTCGGGCATGTTCCATTCCGTGTTCGTGGGGATGGATGACCCTGCTGCAGGGGGATATCCGGGCCTTCAGGAGAGGCATGACCCGATCACCCTGGAAACATCGCTGCCGGGCGTTTTCGCAGGAGGAGATTCGGGGTCGTTCATTGAACGGGCGGCTGCCGGCCGACGGGGAATGAAATCGATCGAACGGTTCCTACAGGGGGCGTC
>CAYTQC010000034.1:0-9797 GCA_964439735.1 uncultured Synergistaceae bacterium | reverse complement strand
AATCTTTCGATCGTCCAGGGAACGAGACTCGCCAACAGGATGATCAATTCGTGCGCCCTGTGCGGACAGTGTGAACGGATCTGCCCGAACGGATTTTCCATGAGAGATCTTTGCCTCGGTGCGAGGAAGGAAATGCTCCTCCAGCAAAAAATGCCTCCGTCAGCTTATGAATTCGCCCTCGAGGACATGATGTTCAGCAATTCACCGTCGGCTTCACATCTCCGACCGGAGCCTGGACAAACGGAGACCGCGTGGCTTTTCTACCCCGGCTGCCGCCTGTCGGGAACATCCCCTTCACAGGTAAGGGACGCCTACGGCTTTCTCCGGAATTTCCTTGAAGGAGGGGTTGGCCTGTGGCTGCGGTGCTGCGGGGCTCCCGCTCGGTGGGCCGGCAGGGAGGACCTTTTCCGGAAAGAGGCGGAAGAAACTCTCCGCATGTGGAAGTCCATGGGGTCGCCGGTAATTATTGCGGCGTGTACGGGATGTGTGGATGTGTTCCGGAGGGAACTGCCGGAGATCACGGTCGTCTCGCTGTGGGAGGTTCTGGAAAAAGAGGCGATGCCAGAGGGGTTCCTGAAGATGAATGGGACTCTTGCGGTCCATGACCCCTGCACAGCCGCGGATTACCCGGAGATCAGGAGGGCGGCACGGTCCATGGCATCACGGGCAGGGATCGACTGTGAAGAGCTGCCCATGACCGGCGAACTGACGTCCTGCTGCGGCTACGGAGGACTGCAGGAGTGCGCAAATCCGGAGCTGGGCTCGAAAACCGCCAGTTCCCGCTGCGGGGAATCATCCAGTGATTACCTTGTCTACTGCGCCATGTGCAGGACACTTTTCGCAAAGACAGGGAAAAGGACTGTCCATCTGCTCGAAGTTCTTTTTCCTGCCCCGGGGAAAGACCCGTTGTCCATGCCCGCGGTTTCATGGTCCGACCAGCGGGAGAACCGGTCGGGGCTCGTCCGGGAACTGCTCGGCACCCTGTGGAAGGAGGAATGCCCTGTGCCGGAAAAACACGAAGCGATGAAACTGGTCATACCCGAAGATGCCGGAAAGATCCTGGAGACCCGGCGTATATTGACCGATACGGTGAAACGGGCGATCCGGAACGGGGAGAATTCGGGACGAAAGATCGAACGGCCTGACGGCGCATTTGTCACCTGCCTGAAACCTGCATCCGTAACCTACTGGATCGTGTACCGCCCCCTGGAAGACGGCGCCTTCGAGGTACTGAATGCCTGGAGCCACCGTATGACCGTGCCGGGAACTGAGGGAAGCCTGCCATGAAGGAACTGCTGAGATCTTTCGAAAAATACCGGGACTGGGTCTGCGTTTCATGCGGATGCCCCATGGATCTTAAAAAGACGGACATAACCTACCTGGGAAGCCAATTTTCCCTTGAACTTCCCGTATGCCCCGAATGCGGGATGGTCTTCGTTCCGGAGGAACTTGCTACGGGGAAGATGCTGGAAGTTGAAAAGATACTGGAGGACAAATGATGTACCAGGAAGAGATGGATGATTTTCAGATACGGCTCGCCACGATGAAGTCACAGGGGTTCCACTGCAGCCAGATCCTGATGCTCCTGGCCCTCGAGCGGACGGGACGGGAGAATCCCGATCTTGTCCGCGCCATGGGTGGAATTGCCAGGGGGTTGTGGAACGGCGGGGAAACATGCGGCGCGCTCCTGGGCGGTGCATGCATTCTCGGTTTCTATGCCGGCAGGGGACGTCCCGGTGAAGAGGAAGATCCCGGGCTTTCCGTCATGATCTCGAGCCTTTCGGAATGGTTCCGGTCAGAGGCTGGCCTGTCGTCGGGAAGCACCCGGTGCAGCGATATTCTGGACGAATACGGGAAAACGAAATGCCCGCAGCTTGTCCGGTCGGTGTGGATAAAGACGACGGAGCTTCTCGAGGCGAACGGGATCGATATGTATGAAGGAAGATACCTCGAAAAATGAAGCTTCCGGACAGAACATTCAGCCTCTGTCCTGAATGTTTGAGGAAGATACCCGCTTCCTATGTCTCAGCAGGCGGCGACGTGTGGATGGAAAAGCACTGCCCTGAACACGGCGGCTTCAGGACTATCGTATGGAGGGGGCCTCCTTCCCTGGAGGAATGGTCCGGAGGCTTTCTCCCCGACGCTCCGTTTCAGGCACCGGCAAACTGTCCCCGGAACTGCGGGAACTGCAGGCCCCACGACCGGTTCGGCTGATCATTCGTGGTGGAGGTCACGCGGCGCTGTGACCTGAAATGCCCTGTCTGTTTCGCTTCAGCCGGAGAGAACAGCCGGGACCCTTCACATGAAAATCTGACAGATGTGTTCCGCTCCATAGCGGATCGCCTGCCTCAGGGCATACTCCAGATTTCCGGCGGAGAACCAACGGTCAGGGATGACCTCTGTTCCCTCGTTACCGCGGCAGCGGCCATGGATTTTGCAGGTGTACAGCTCAACACAAACGGCATCCGTCTCGCGGAAGACTCCGATCTCCCGCTCCGTCTGAAGGAATCAGGTCTTTCCTGGGTCTACCTTCAATTCGACAGTACGGAAGACGATGCCTACGCCGCCCTTAGGGGGCGGTCTCTCTTCAGCATAAAAAGAAAGGCCGTAGAACGGTGCGCTGATGCGGAACTCGGAGTCGTGCTCGTTACCATTGTGAAGCGAGGAGTGAACGATCACCTTCTCGGAGATATTCTCCGATTCGGCGCAGAACATGCACCTGCGGTGAGGGGCGTACATTTTCAACCCATGGCTTTCTTCGGAAGATACCCCTTCCAACCGTCCGACGAGGAACGGATAACCCTGCCGGAAGTGATGCAGCGGATCTGGAGCCAGCATGGTTTTTTTCGAATGGACGACTTTTCACCCTGCGGAGGACTGCATCCCATGTGTTCTTTTACGGGGGAGTTTTTTGTGTCACAGGGGAAGTTTAAACGGAAGGGAACCGCGAAACCTCCGAAAGAGGAGCTCGATCTCGTCAGGGCCACTTCACGGGTGGCGTCCCGATGGACCCTGCCGGAGGACACAACCTGCAGCGGCGATGTGTTCGGAGACGTGCTTTCCTGGAGAAGGCGGATCTTTACTGTTACAGGCATGGCTTTTCAGGACGCCTGGACTCTGGACACAGAACGCCTTCAGCGGTGCCCCATCAAGTGTGTGGGAGCCGACGGGACTTTTTTCCCTTTCTGTACCGGTACGGTCACGTCGCGGAATGGACGTCGCCTTTATGGCAAAAATGTCCCCTGAATGCGGAAATCCCCTTGAGGAATGGACTTTACGGAAGACCGGAAGTCCCTGCGGCCCTGATAGCCTCGCACCTTTTCACCTTCAGAGGCTGAGGGCTGCGATAGAACGGGCAGGAAGGACAAGCCCCTTTTACAGGAAACTTCTGGCTTCTTTCCCTCCGCTTTTTCCCCGTACCCTCGAAGAGTACGGCAGGCTTCCCTTTACCTGCCCGGGGGACATAGCCGAAGATCCCATGGAGTTTCTCGCGGTTCCCCAGGATACAGTGGCTCGTATAGTAACTGTCAGGACTTCTGGAACATCTGGGAATCCGAAACGGGTATTCTTTTCGGGAGGAGACTTCTCGGATACGACGGACATGTTCTCTGAGGGTATGAGGAACCTGGCGGGTGACGGAAGCAAAGTGATGATCATTCTTCCCGGCAAGCGGCCAGGGAGCGTGGGTGATCTCCTCGTTCAATCCCTGCGTCCCGGTTCGGTGCCCCTACTCTGCCCTTTCTCCGGTGAAGGACCGGTTTTGAAAAAGATCGATGAAGAGCGGCCTGACTGTCTTGTAGGGCCTCCCTCATGGGTCATATCACTGGCCCGGCACCCCCTTGGAAAGGCAGGAAAATGTCTTTCTTCCGTACTTCTGTGCTCGGATTTCATTCCTGAGAGCCTCGAACTGGGAATAAAGAGTTCGTGGGGGTGTTCCGTGTACCGCCACTACGGTATGACGGAAACCGGGTACGGAGGCGCACTGTCATGCTCTTTGGGTCCGGGAATGCATCTCATGGAAGGGAGTTTTTACTTTGAGATCGTCAATCCGGAAACAGGCGATCCTGTCCCGGAAGGCGGGGAAGGAGAGATCATAGTCACTCCCCTTCTTTTAGAGGGAACTCCCCTGCTACGATACCGCACGGGAGACAGGGGGATGATCATCCCGGGCAAATGCCCCTGCGGATCCTCCCTTCGCAGGATGAAAGTACGGGGAAGGTACTCAAACAGACTGGATCTGCCGGGAGGGATACTCCCCCTGGCGGACCTTGACGAGACCCTTTTTTCTCTTCCCTGGCTCGGCGGATACGAAGTGCGGAGGGAGCATGATTCCTTCGCACTCACGGTGAAAGGGTATCCTCTTCCCGGAGAAAGAGCGGATGTCTACACCCTAAGGGATGAAACGGAGAGAAAACTTGCATTCCTGCCCCAATTGAATGGGTCGCTTCCGGAGATCACCATTCTTCTTCATCCGGACGGGGAGCAGCTTATTCTTCCGGCAAAGCGAATAGTTTATTCCAGCTGATTCTGCAGGAACCTGGTATTTCCCGTTTTTCGAAAAAGAAAAGCCAATTAAGCCCCCCTGAGCCGGGGAAATTTGCCGGCATCAGGGGGGCTTTCACTAAAAACACGAAACGTTTTTTCAGGCGATTCGTCTACTTTTTCACGGCAGCCTCAACGGAACGTTCGTGGAAATAGGCTTCTGTGGCGCCCTGGCATCCGCGGCACACAGGACCGTGGGAAGGCGGATACGCCTCACCACAGACCGGGCAGACCACAGGGGGAACCTTGGGGCGCACAAGGAGTACCTTCGGGTCCACTGCCACGGGGCAGGAGTCGAAAAGAGACGATCCTGCAATGTTGATCCCATCGATTATGGCGTTCAGGTCCTGATCTTTTTTGGGGATCAGCTTGAGGAACCATTCGTTCACCGCGGGATAGAGCTTCATACGTTCCATGTTCAGGGAAACCCTCACACCCTCCCCGGTCTCCTTGTCGTAGAACACGGCTGCGAACCTGCCGGTGTCAACGATCTTCAGCCAGTGGTTCCCAACGGTGCACGGTGTCAGGAGCTGAATGGCGTCGGCTAGGCACTTTCGGGTCTCGCAGATAACATCCATGAGGATGCCTTCCGGCAGCAGTTCCCTCGCCAGGTTCACCATGTGGAGCGCCAGGACTCCTCCGGGCGCTTTTTTCCCGTGGAACCGTTCCAGTTCCTTCAAATATTCCTCGTAGGATGAAAAAGGCCCATAGTTCATTCCGGTGTCTTCTCGATCTTCACTGCACACGCCTTGTACGACGGTGTAAGCGTGTCAGGGTCGAATGTTGACAGATCTCCGCTGAGGAGATGGTTCGCGTTCGTCTCCCTGAAATGGAACGACATCCATACCATTCCTTTCGGCATCCGCTTTGAGACATTGGCCTTGATAGGAACTGATCCGCGCCGTGATTTCACGAGGATCGTATCCCCCGCGGAAATGCCCAGTTCGGCGGCGTCTTCAACGGAGATGTCGGCGTACTCTTCGGGCATGCGTTCGTTGAACCCTTTCGCCCGCCCGGTCTGAGTCCGTGAATGGTAATGGACTAGCCTCCGTCCGCTGCTGAGGATAAGCGGGTATTCCTCGTCGGGCTGCTCTGCTCCGGGGACCCAGTCGATCGCCTGGAAATTCCCCTTCCCGCGGCTGAAATTCCCGTCCTTGTGAAGGATCGGCGTGCCGGGATGATCTACTGTAGGGCAGGGCCACTGGATGCCGCCGATGGCGTCCATCCTGGCGAACTTTATTCCCGCAAAGGCGGGGCAAAGGGCGGATATTTCGTTGTCCCAAATTTCCTGTCCGCTCGACGAAGGCCATTCGAAACCGAACCGTTTTGCCATCTGTTTGAATATCCACCAGTTCGGCCTGGCGTCGCCGGGGGCTTCCTTTATCTTTCTGACCCGGCTCACACGGCGTTCCGTATTGGTGAATGTTCCGTCATCCTCGCACCATGCGGCAGATGGGAGGATCACGTCGGCAAAGGGAGTTGTCTCGTTCCGGAAAATATCCTGCACCACGAGGAATTCAGCAGAATTGAGACAGTGAGAGACATGACGGACATCGGGCTCGGTGGCCACAAGGTTTTCGCCGAAGATCCAGAATGCCTTCAGCTTTCCGGACGGCAGTCCGTTGACCATCTCGGCGATCTTCATGCCCGGCTTGTCGGGAAGTCTGTCCACTCCCCAGAAACGGGCAAATTTCCCGTTGATTTCGGGAAGGTCAACCCGCTGGTATCCGCAGTACATGTTGGGGAGAGCTCCCATGTCGCATGCTCCCTGGACGTTGTTCTGCCCCCTCATGGGGTTCACTCCGCCTCCCTCCACCCCCATATTGCCGAGGAGCATCTGGAGGTTGGCGAGGGACATAACGTTTTTCTTTCCCGCGTTGTGCTCTGTTATGCCCAGCGTGTAAATTACCATGGCAGGCTTGATGGACCCGAGCATCCTTGCGATCTCCACGATCTTTTCCGCGGGCACGCCGCAGATACATGCGGACGTTTCAGGCGGATATTCAGCGACCTTGGCTGCCAGTGCATCAAAGTTCTCGCATTTTTCCTCCACGAATTTTTTATCGTAGAGTTCTTCTTTTATCAGAACGTGCATGATTCCGTTCAGGAATGCGATGTCACTCCCCACCCTCAGTTGGGCGAATATGTCGGCGTAATCGGCAAGTTCCTGGCGCCGGGGGTCGACGACGATCAGTTTCGTTCCGTTCCTGACGCCGTTTTTGAGGTACGTGGCTGCGACGGGATGGGCCTCGGTCATGTTGGTCCCGATGCAGAACAGGAGCTTCGCTTTCGCAAACTCACCTATGGTGTTTGTCATTCCGCCTGCTCCAAAGCTTGTCAGTAGCCCCGCTACTGTAGGAGCGTGTCAGACCCGTGCACAGTGGTCTATGTTGTTCGTATTGAAGACCATGCGGAAGAGTTTCTGCATGCTGTACGAGTCCTCGTTGAGGCTTCGCGCGCAGCTGACTCCTCCCACCGCGTCCGGGCCGTGCTTCTCCATCACCTCCTTCAGGCGGGATGAAACAAGGTCAAGGGCCTCGTCCCAGGAAGCCTCCCGGAATTCGTCGTCGGGACTCTTCCGCTCGCCTTTTCTCACCCGGATAAGGGGTTTCGTGAGCCGCTCGTCAGAATAGATAAAGTCATACCCGAAGCGTCCCTTGACGCAAAGCCGACCCAGGTTTGGCATACCGTCCTCGGTGCCCGTGACGCGGGCGATCCTGTCTCCGTTTACATGAAGATCGAGCTGGCATCCGACGCCGCAGTAGGGGCACGTGGTGCGGACGATTTTCGTCTGCCATGCCCGTCCCTGGCCAACGGCCTTCTTTTCCACTAGGGCGCCCACGGGGCAAACCTGGACGCACTGGCCGCAAAAGACACAGTCCGATTCCTCCAGTTTGCTCCCGATGGGGGGATCGATCATTGTGTGGATCCCCCGGAACTGGAAATCAATGGCATGGTAGCCTGACTGGTGGTCACAGGCCCTGACACATCTGCCGCAGAGGATGCACTTGTTCATGTCCCGGATAAAAAAAGGATTGGTATCATCCAGTTCGTGCTCAGTACAGACGTCGCCGTCGTTCCTGAAGGGGGACTCCTCTATCCCCAGTTCGTAGGCGAGGTTCTGAAGCTCGCACCGTCCGTTGGATTCGCAGGAGAAGCAGTCCAGGGGATGCCGGATGAGGATCATCTCCACAACGGCTTTCCGCGCCGCTATTGCTTTGGGGCTGAAAGCGTCGGCAACCATGCCGTCCGTAAGGGGTGTCGTGCATGCGGGAAGCAGCTTTGGGTTCTTCTCCACCTCCACGAGGCATACACGACAGGCGCCGCTGGGCGGCAGCGCAGGATGGTCGCATAGGGAGGGTATCCGTATTCCGTTGGCCCGGGCAGCCTGCAGAATCGTCACTCCAGGCTCCGATGTTATTTCCCGGCCGTTAATGAAAGCTTTGATCTGGCGTGTTCCCATTTCTCAAACTCCTTTCAATTAAGGTTCACTTAACCGCGTGCTGAAAAAACACATCCGGGATAAGAACACGGGTCACAGTTTCTGCACAGTCCTCCTTTCCCCCAGCGTCTTACCTCGGCTCCGGTGGGAGGAATACCTGCATACAGCCTGTCGAGAAGAATATCCAGTGACGTCCGCCCGGCAAAAACAGCGGAAGCAGGTACTCCTGCAAGGAATGAATCAGCTTTTCGGGCAAGCATAAGGTTTGCTCCGGGGATCATGGGGACCCTCCTGAAAATCACTTCGTCGCAAACCGATTTGATCGCACTGGGAGTGAGATCGTCAGCATCAACACTCATTCCTCCCGTGCAGATGACAAGACGTGCGCCTTTTTCGAGCCATGCGGCAGCGGCTCCGGCTATGGCTGCACGATCATCGGGACAGACCGTGTTCCCGAGAAAAGGGGCTTCGTAAGTTTCAAGTTTTTTCAGGAGTTTCGGAAGAAACGCATCCCGGACCGTTCCCTCGAAAATTTCCTGACCGGTGGTCACAAGTGCGGTCTTGAGCGGGAGCCACGGGAGTATGGAGAGAGGTTCGGCTTTCAGGACGCGCTCCACCTGCTCTCTCCTGGCTGCAAGGGGGCCGATCCGGAACGCGGAGACGGTCATGCCTTTTGTGACAGGGGTTTTATTGGGTCGGCTCGTGAAAATCCAGTCAGGGTCTTCATTTATGAAATCAACATCGTCTTCGTTATAGAAAAGAAGCCCGCTGCGGGCTGCGAGAAGGGAACATTTCCCCTCCTCAGGCCCGCGGAGTTCGAGTCCGTCACCTTTAATCCGTTCCCCCAGCTGAAGTGCCGCGTCGTCCTCGTGGACCTCATCGCAGTCAAGCTCAATGAGCGCAATGTGATTTTTTCCCATCCTCTTGAGCAGGGGGATGTCGTTTTCGCAGATCTTATGTCCTCTTTTGAATCGCGCTCCCTTGAACCCGGTCTCGGGATCTATGAGTGTAAGATCATGAGAAACAATCCTTCCTGCCGCTTTCTCTACCGGAAGTGTCTGGATCTTCATTCTGCTATCACCGGTCTTCCGCCTTTCTCAACAAAAAAGGGACTGTCCATCAGCAAAGATGACAGTCCCCGTTATTTCACGCGGAAAAATCAGTCCTCCTTGCCAAACACGGGAGGCATGTCCGTTTCCAGACATACCCTAACGGCCGCAATCCATAGATTCAACGATCCACAGGAAATACGGCTCGGAGGCTCGCTATTCTGTTGAAATCTTGTTTAATGATTACTAATTCACAGGCTGAATCCCATAATTCATTATACTATAATACATTAACCTGTATTTGTCTATTTTGAGAGCTATATTTTCCTTCTTTTCCCCGGCACTTCTTCAGTTAATATAATATTAAATTACTTAAACCCGAGATGTATTTTATGCCCACGATTAACTCTGTTACGGACGTTTTTAGGAAGCATAGTGAAGGAAGGAAAACGGGCCTTTTTGAGGAATTCCGGAGGTATCTCCATGGACCTCCGACGCGGAATCGTTCATGGATGAATTCAGCGTTCTTACGGTTCGTCCCTGAACATCCGGACAGGAAAGAAAAAGCCTTCCGGACCATCGCTGTCCGGAAGGCTTTTTGCATTTCCGCTGTCTGTCTAAAGAAATTCTAAACTTAGCCGAGACCCAGGAAACACCTCGCGACCTCGAAGTATATAAGAAGGCCGATAACATCAACTACGGTCGTTATGAACGGACCCGACATTACTGCCGGGTCAATACGGAACTTCTGGGCAATAAATGGC
>CAYTQC010000033.1:0-13746 GCA_964439735.1 uncultured Synergistaceae bacterium | reverse complement strand
GCGCTTCCGGAACAACTGCATCACCGGAAACAACGTCCTGTGAGACAGGGGCTTCCTTCTTCTCTCCCGGTTTCGGGAAAAGAGTTGGGTCAAGAATGACAATATTCGTCCTCTCCCGGAGCCCTTTGAAAAATTCCGCCTGTCCTGCCCGTAATTTTTCCTCTGTAAGGACTGCTTTTACATCGCCGCTGACTTCTTCGAAAGAGCTGGTTTTCTCTTCAACCTTCTCACGCTTTACGGCAACGAGGATATCGTTGCTTGCCAGTTCAATAGCCGGAGTCGGCTTGTTGATCTCAAGTCCTGAAAGGGATGCAAGCTTGTCCCGGAAACCGCTTTCCGGCACGAATACAGGCCCGGATTCAGGGGTTTTTTCGATGATATCCGAGGAGACAACTGCACCCACCGCATCCTTGAATTCTTTGCCCTCACTCATGGCGGCAAGAATCTTCTCAGCCTCACCCGAGCTTTTCACACGGATGAAATCCATTGTGTAGCCTGCAGGCGAATGAAAGAAAAGCTGCTTCATTTTCTCATAGAATTCTTTCGCCTCTTCATCGCTCACTTCGGCCTTGCCTACGGCCTTTTCCATGAGCTTCATCTGGACCACCTGGTCAGCCATGTTTTTTCTGAAATCTGACATTTTTATGCCTGACTGGTCCAGATACTGGATAAAGGCTTCCTTCGTGGGGAACTGGTCGCTCACTTCCTTGACAGCCGTATTTATCTCTTCCTCAGACGCGGACAGGCCAGACTCGGCGGCTTCCTTCTCGAGCCGTGAGGCAAGAGCTATGTTCTCAAGGGCAGCCTGGTAGAGCCCGGGAATATCAGCGGAAGTTATATCCCGCACATTTGCCCGCTCAACGTAATTTCGGAGCTGCTGCTCAAGCACTGAACGCATCACTGTTTTGCCGTCTATTTCTGCGACCGCGTAATCCTCGCCTCCGGAGGAATTTCCGCGGGGGCTGTTGAAACCGTACATTCCGAATATGGACAGAACAAACAGAATGACGATGGCGATCATGATCCAGCGTACCTGAGATCTCAGGGTTCTCATCAACAAGGGACATCTTCCTCTCTTTCTGATTTCCGGACTCCAATGGCGTATTGTACCACAGAAGAAAAGGTTGGGGTTCTATACCTCAGAGAGATTTTTTCCTCTCTTCGACTCCACTTTCAGGGGGACCGAAAGGTTCACAGTCTTTTCCATTATCCGGCCCAACGCCTGCTCCACGTCTCCGGCCGCCGAGGCCGGGCATTCGCAGACCAGGGAGTCGTGGACCTGGAGGACAAGGCGGACATCACCGGAAGAGGGAAACACACGGGCAAAGTCGACCATTGCCTTCCGCGCTATATCAGCGGCCGTTCCCTGTATAGGGGTATTGACCGCTACGCGCCGGAGCGCGTCGCGGTCCCTCGGGCTCACGGACACTTCGTCGAGTGGGCGGATCCTGCCTGACAGAGTTTTCGCGTATCCTCTCTTTTTCGCCTCCTCGTAACTTTTTTCAAGATACTCCCGTACCCCCGGGAGAGCTTCAAAATATTTCCTGATGATGTCCGAGGCCTCCTGCCGGCCTATTCCCAGGCGCTGGGCAAGTCCAAAGGAGCTCATCCCGTAGAGGAGGCCGAAGTTGATCATCTTCGCCACCCTTCGAAGTTCAGAGGTCACGAGTGGGGCCTGGACGCCGAAAACCCACGATGCGGTCTCCGTGTGAATATCCCTTCCGGCAGAAAACGCGTCCCGAAGGCGGCTGTCGCCGCAGAGGTGTGCCAGTACCCTGAGCTCTATCTGGGAATAGTCGGCCGCAACGAATACATTCCCTTTTTTGCAGGGAAGAAGTCCCTCCTTTATCCTTCTTGACCACTCTCCGTAGGAGGGCAGGTTCTGAAGATTGGGGTCCCTGCTGCTGAGCCTGCCCGTTCCTGTGACTGCAGGTTCAAAAATTCCGTGGATGGTCCCCTCCCCGCCCTGCGCGGATTTCACGAGGGGCTGCACAAAGCCCGAAAGCATTTTTGAGAGCTCGCGGAATTCGATAAGAAGGTTCGGGACTTCATCAAAGGGTTTCCCGAGGGCGGAAAGTCCTTCGAGAACGGAGATGTCGGTGGAAAAACCGGTTTTTGTTTTCTTCCCGGCGGGAAGGTCCAGTTTTTCGAAAAGAAGCCATCCAACCTGTTTCGGAGAGTTCAGGTTGATCTTTTCCCCTGCCCTTCCTGCGATCTCTTCCTCTATTTCCGCAAGGCGTATTGAAAGGTCCTCTTCAAGTTCCCCGAACGCGGAAATGCTGCATCCGATGCCGTGCTTTTCCATGTCCACAAGGACGGGGATAAGAGGGATATCCGTTTCAGACATCAGGAGTTCCAGCCCCTCGTACTCTCCTATGTGGCGGGACAGAATACCGTACTCCCCGCGCAGCAGTGCAGCCCGGTCTCCGGGATCCGCTGGGGAGAAATCCGGTATCAGGGCTTCGGCATCATGTACTTTCCCGTCAGGGTGAAGGAGGTAATGGGCGGTTTTGAAATCCTTCACCTGTTCAGGCAGGAGAAAACCCGTTCCGAGACATGCGGCAGCCGTTTTATAGTCGGGAAGAAGGACCGGGCCGCTGCCGAGCTGCTTCAGAAGAGCTGCGGCCTCTTCCGGAGAGGAGCCCGAATAAACTGTCTCTCCGTCTGCGATGATGAATTCCCTGAGCTCAAGGGAGAGGGGATATTTTCCCCCGACGACCGGAAGGAAGACCGCCAAGGAAGTACCTGTCATGTTCCCGGCAGCGCTCCGGGAAGCTCCTCCTGCCCTGCCGCTTTTCTCCCCATCCACAGGAGGCGTTTTGCCTTGAGGAGCTTTCCCCGACGTCATTTTTTCGGCAATTTTCTGCAGCCCCAGGAACCGGCATTTTTCAAGGAACTGATCACCCTTGGGTTCACACGGGCGGAATACCCGGAGATCTTCCTCCGTTTCACACAAAAGGACGGTCAATTCCCTGCTCCTGAAGGCCTGCTCCCTGTTTTCCTCGAATTTTTTCCGCAGCCCGGGCTTCAGGGTTTCGATATTTTCATAAATCCCCTGCAGGCTTCCATAATCAGCCAGCAGTTTTTTGGCTGTCTTTTCCCCCACGCCCGGAACTCCGGGGACATTGTCCGCCG
This sequence comes from uncultured Synergistaceae bacterium, assembly GCA_964439735.1. GTDB lineage: Bacteria > Synergistota > Synergistia > Synergistales > Aminobacteriaceae > Aminivibrio. The sequence goes on along the minus strand of CAYTQC010000033.1, from coordinate 10,611 downwards.
AATCTCCGAGAAGGGCCAGATAGTCGGTCATGGCTGACGGAGGAAAACCGAATTCCTCGAGAAATGATTTTTCATCCATCATTTTGAAGGAAGTGATCCCCTTCCCCGGTCGCAGGACGGAGAGCCCCGGTCGGAGTACCTGAAGGATATCCTTGTCAGAGGAAAGGATCATTGTCTCGATTTTCTCACCTGCCGCAGTGCATGCCACCGAGGCAAGAACATCGTCGGCTTCCACACCGGACCTCATGACAACAGGAACTCCGAGAAGTTCAAGAAGCTCGGCTATAATAGGTACCTGGGTTTTCAGTTCAGGAGGGGTGGGTTTGCGCCCTGCCTTGTATTGAGCATAGGCTTCATGGCGAAATGTCGGCCCGGGAGCGTCGAAGACGACACCGCACAGGTCCGGGTGCCATTCCTCCCTTACTTTCTGGAACATGTTGAAAAAGCCTACGACGGCATTTGTCGGGGTCCCGTCAGGTCCGGTGAGTTCAGGAAGGGCGTAGAATGCCCGGAACGCAAGACCGTGCCCGTCGATGAGAAGCAGTTTTTTCCCCTCCATGGGGATCACATCCTTTTTTTCTTTTTTGACCCTTTTATTGTTCTGACTGGGTTATAATAACCCATTGTCGGGATTCATGCACAAGGGGATTCAGCATATACAACGCCAGGGAGGAACGAACATGAATGATGCAGTACGGGTGCGATTCGCTCCAAGCCCCACGGGCGCTCTTCATATAGGAGGCGGCCACACCGCCCTTTTCAACTGGTTATGGGCGCGGCACACCGGGGGGAAATTTATCCTCAGGATAGAGGATACGGACCGCGAACGTTCGACAAAGGAATACGAGGAAACCATCATGTCGGGCATGAGATGGCTGGGCCTCGACTGGGACGAGGGGCCTGATGCCGGCGGGGAACACGGCCCGTACAGGCAGTCGGAGCGTCTTCATCTTTACCACGAATACGCCGACAGGCTCGTACAGGAAGGCAAGGCATACCGTGAGGGGGAAGCGGTTATTTTCAGAACTCCCCAGGGCGTCAGGCTCGCCTTTGACGACATGGTGTACGGACATATCGAAATGATGAGCGAAACGCTCAAAGATACTGTCCTGCTGAAAAGCGACGGGATGCCGACGTACAACTATGCCGTGGTTATCGACGACCATACCATGGGGATAAGCCACGTCATACGGGGAGAGGACCATATTTCAAACACTCCGAAGCAGCTCCTTGTATATGACGCCCTGGGCTGGGAATACCCCGTTTTTGCCCACCTGCCGATGATACTGGGAAAAGACAGGAAGAAGCTTTCAAAACGCCACGGTGCAACGAGCGTCTATGAATACAGGGATATGGGATACATGCCGGACGCTGTTTTCAACTTCCTTGCCCTCCTCGGATGGTCAGCGGGTGAAAACAACGAAATTTTTTCCCGGGAAGAAGCAGCTGAACTTTTCGAACTGACCCGAGTGACCCGGAGGGCGGCTGTCTTCGATATGGAGAAGCTGAACTTCATCAACCAGGAGCATCTGAAGCGGCTCGATCCCTATGCCCGCCTGGAGCTCGTGGAACCTTTCTGGAGAGAAATGGGGCTTCCCGTGGACAGCCACTCGAGGGAGTATCTCGCCCAGTCCCTTGTCGTCCTCGCAGGCAGAGGACAGACAGCAAAAGAGGCGGCGGGGTATTCGGATTATTTCCTGACCTTCGAGGCGGTAAAAAGACGCTACGATGCTTCTGACGTAAGTGAGGAACATAAGGGACTCCTCCGGAGATTTTACGGGGAACTCCTGGCCCTGCCTGAATGGAAAGCAGCCGTTCTTGAAGATTTCACAAGGGAATGGAGCGCAAGGGAACCGGTAAAAATGAAGGACATAGCCATGCCCCTCCGAATGGGCATTACCGGGATGAAAGTCAGCCCTGGTATCTTCGAGGTAGCCGAACACCTGGGGCGCGAAGAGACCAGGAAACGGCTCGCCTTCTTCGGTTTCGTGGAAGCTTAGGGAAATAGTATCCACCAGAAAAGCGGGGCCCTGGGGCCCCGCTTTTTCATCTGTGACATTTCACCGGAATTAGCTCCCGGTCTGCTGTGCCTTTTTTCCGCTCAGGGGTTCACGTGTCAATCTCCACTGACTCGATTGCGTTCACCGGGCAGCTTTCCGCGCACTTTCCGCATCCGACGCAAGCCGACTCATCGATAACATGGGGCTCCTTCACCTTTCCGGTGATGCATTTGACCGGGCAGTTCCGGGCGCACTTCGTGCATCCGATGCACTTGTCCGACATGATGCGGTACACGGTTTTCTTCTTCGGAGCCCCCCCGTCTTCCGCACCCTTCTTCGGCTCGGGTTTTCCCGTATCCGTGGTTATCTGTGCCTTTCTGTCGTAGGACGAGATGAGGTACTCCGACGACATGGTAAGACATTTTACCGGGCAGATTTCAGTGCACTGGGCGCAGAAACAGCAGCGGTCATTGTGGATCTGTATCTTTTTCTCATCGGGCAGATACTCTGTGGCATTGGCCGGGCACACCTTGATGCAAAGCTTGCACCCGATGCATGCCGACTTGTCGTAGTTCAGCCTTCCACGAAAGCGGTCTTCCACAGGTACCGCAGGATTGAGGTCGATTTTTCCCTCTTCCGCAGCCTTGAGGGCGTCTGACAACGAATCAGGCATGGACGCAACGGGGAAAGGGTTGGTAAATGTTTTTTCGTATATCTGCCGGAGCAGTTGAAGCGCCATCCGGTTCAGCATGATTTCCTCTCCCCCTTTCTACAGCACGAGATCCAGGGAGGCAAGGATCATTCCCGCAATGGAAAGACCCGCCACCTTGATAAGGTAGAATTCCGCCGCCTGCCATATCTTGAACCTTCCGAAAGCGGTCCTCATGAACGTCACGAAGAGGATCTGGACCACGAAGACCTTCACCCAGAACCAGAAGAAGTCCACGGCAAAGAGGAATATGCTTCCCAGCCCGAGGGCTCCGCCGAGTGACCAGGGAAGGAACAGCGCGACAATGATCGCAGACATTGCAGTGGCCCGAAGGGCGAATGTGATCTTGAACATGGCCAGGTTCGTACCGGAGTACTCGATGATCAGTCCTTCAAGAATCTCGGTTTTCGCTTCCGGTATATCCATGGGCCCCTTACCTGTTTCTCCGGGTACAACCAGCACAAGCGCGAGGAAAAGGCAGAGTATCCCGAGGAATCCAACCTTCCCCATTGCGCCCCAGACAGACATGCCTGCGAAGGTCTCAAGGCTGAACGGCTCTCCCGGCATTCCGGTACGGTATGCCACGTGGGCGAGGGTTGCAACCACCACCGCAAGGGGCAGTTCATAGCTCATCATCAGGATGAGTTCACGCTGGGCCCCTACGTTCGCGATCGGGTTTCCGCTGGCAAATCCTCCGACCGCCATGGCCACACCGGAAAGACCGAGGAGATAGATGACGAGTATGAGGTCTCCTTCACTGCCCAGAACAGGGGGCAGCGATCCGACGGGTATGTAGAGGAAGACAAGGAGCATGGCGGCAACCGCCAGCCATGGCGCACCGTTGTAAGCCCAGGGCACTGCCCTGCGGGGAACGATGTTTTCCTTGCCGAGCAGTTTCAGCAGGTCGAGAAAAGGCTGAAGGAGGGGCGGCCCGAGCCTGCGCTGCATCCGTGCATTCACGATCCTGTCGGCGCCGTCGAAAAGAAGTGCGAGGACGGCAACGAGGAGCATAAGTGCGGTTCCTGCTATGAGACGCATGATAAGGCTAATTACGATCATTCTGCATCAGCCTCCTTGTTTTTTCCCTGCATTTTTCCAGGAGTTCTGTGCGGGTTACCACTTTCTGGTCCCCGCTCGATGCGTCGGTCACAAGCATGCGCTCCATGCAGGAAATGCAGGGGTCGATGCTGTTGATAATGAGCGGCGCGTCTGCAAGTTCGTTGTTCCGGAACATGAGAGGCCATGAGACAGCGTTGGCGTATGTGGGTGCCCGTACCTTCCACCACGTTACGTTTTCGTCTCCCCCGTCGAGGTGGACGACATGGGTATCGTCACCCCGCGGCGCTTCAATGGAGGACATCCCGGTACCTTCCGCCTTTTTCAGGTAGGCGAGAACCTTGTTGAGGTTCTTCTCCCACATGATGTCCCCTTCCGGGAGACCTTCCATAACCTTTTCAATTATGTCGAGGGACTGGTAGACTTCGTGAACCCTGACAAGGAACCGGTCAAAGACGTCTCCGTAGGCCTTTCCGTAGTAATCCTGCGGCACAACTGCCTTGACACCGAAATCAACGTAGGCTTCATAGGGAGAGCTCTCCCGGAGGTCTGCCCTGACACCGCTGGCTCTTACGGTGGGTCCGACGGCACTGTGGGCTATGGCTTCCTCGTAGGTGAGAACACCCACGTCCCGAAGCCTGGCCTTTGCGATGGGGTCGGCAGTAACGACATCGTAAAAGGGAGAGAACTCCTTCTTATAGTACTTGACCATGTCCTTTACGGTCTTCGCCAGTTCCGCCGTTACGTCCCACCTTACGCCGCCTACTGTTGCCACTCCGTAATTGACCCTGTTTCCGGAGAGCACTTCCAGCACGTCCATGACCCTTTCTCTCAGGATCATCCCGAGGTGGAAGGCAGAGTCGAAGCCTATGGTGTAGCATGCGACCCCCGCCCACAGCATGTGGGAATGAAGGCGTTCGAGTTCCAGGACGAGTGCCCGGATATACTGTGCCCTCGGCGGAACAGGAATGGATGCGGCATCCTCCACGGCACGCAGGAAAGAGACGACGTGGGCAAAGGAACAGATACCGCAGATCCGCTCGGAGAGGTAGATGACCTGGATGGGATTGCGGTCCCGGGCCATGAACTCTATGCCCCTGTGGATAGCCCCGGGGCGGACTGTGGCGCCGACGATTTTTTCTCCCTCAAGGTCGAGCCACGCCGTTATGGGCTCTTTCAGGCCGACATGTACAGGACCGATGGGAACTTTGTATTTTTTCTCCATTGACTTATCCTCCTAGGAAAGCTCCCGCACATCTCCGGCGGAAGGGCCGGCCTCATCCCTGCGCCAGGGTTTTACGCTTTCGTTCCAGTTCTCCGGCAGGAAGATAAGAGCCTTGTTGGGAAGGCCGTCGAAATCGACGCCGAACATTTCCCTGGTTTCCCTCTCGCTGTACTCCACTCCGGGGATCCTGGAAAAGAGCGAAGGCATGACGAGATCTTTTTTATCCACGGGAACCGATACATTGACCCCCATGCGCTTTCCCCGTCCCGCGACCTGGAAAATGGTGAAGTGGTAGTAAAGCGTGACCACGTCTCCGTCGTCGTTTCCCGAGATCACGTGAAACTGGGGAAAATCGAATTCCGCAAGTGTATCGACGAGGTTGAGAAATTCCTCTTTCGGTACGGAAAGCCATGCATCGTAAAATCCGGTCCGGTCTTCCTTTCCGCCTTTTCTTTCCCTGAGCTCCGCAGACACAGCATCGCCGAAAACTTCACGGATCCTGGAGAGGACTTCTTCCGGTGTCTTCGCTGACCTGACGTTATCCACAGGTTTCTTCGGAAAACTCATGACTGCTGTTCACCCGCTTTCTTTAGGTCCTCTCTCAGCCGTTCAAGTTTCAGAACCGCCTTTGCGACACCTTCTATGATCGCCTCCGGACGGGGAGGACATCCGTGGACATACACATCCACGGGAATGATGCGGTCAATCGGGCCGTCGAGATTGTACGACTTATAGAACACGTCGCCGGAAGCCCCGCAGTTGCCCACAGCCACCACTGCCTTCGGATCGGGCATCTGGTTGTAGATCCTCCGGAGCCTGTTCGTCATGTATTTCGTAACAGGACCCGTCACGATGAGTACGTCCGCATGCCGCGGGGTACCGACGAGTTTCATACCGAACCGCTCGATATCATACCTCGGGCTGATCGTCGCAACGATCTCGATGTCACACCCGTTGCACGACCCTGAATTGCAGGTGGTGACCCACAGCGATTTCGGCAGGATTTCAAGGTATTTCTCCAGCTTCATCATCGGGATCCCCTCCTACGCCAGAAGAATGAACACTGCGAGAAAAGCGACGGTTATGACATAATAGCCGACAATGTCCGTCGCGATCCCGGTGTGCATTCCGAGGAGCCCCCTGTAAAAGGGCTCAAGGGCTTTCCGGAATCCCCAGTACGCTGAAGACGCCGGAACTGTAATTTCCTCGCCGTCTTCGGGGACTTCGTTGCCCGACCAGTAGATTTCATCCTGTTCCGTTCCCTTTTTATAGTCCGAACGCCCCTGCGAGCGAAGCCAGAGGGTGAAGAACGCCGCAATGAAGAAGAAAAGGATCCACGCGCTTGCGTCCCAGTATCCGAACCCTGTGTAAACCTTACCCCACATTACATTCCACCTCCCAGTATTGCGCCGATGTACCCGCTCTGGTCAACGAGGGCCCTTGCCGCGGGCTCCACGAGGGTGGAAAGGGTCCATGACGGGAAGAGGCTGGCCCCAATGATGGCAGCCGTAAGGACGACCATTCCTATGAGCATGGCAGCCGGTACTTCCTGGACTTTTACCAGGGAGTTTTTCTCGGGGCCGAGAAAAGCCGTCTGGAAGACCTTAACGAAAGAGGCAAGTGTAAGGACGGAGGTCACCAGGGCCACGACCGCCAGGAAGGGATGCACGGCGAAGGATGATTCGTAGATAAGCAGTTTGGATACGAAGCCGTTGAAGGGAGGGAGACCGGAGATCGCTGCCGCAGCTATGACAAACATGAACGTGGTGTACGGCATCCTCCTTGCAAGTCCGCCCATTTCGTTGAGATCCCTTTTTCCGGTAGCGTAGTAGATCGCTCCGGCGGTAAGGAAGAGGAGCGCCTTGTACATTGTGTAATTGAATATGTGGAACATTCCGCCCTTGATTGCAGTGAAGCCGTAGTCCGCCATGGCGCGGGCATCGTCGAGAACCAGGAGCCCCACGCCGAGGCCGAGCAGCATGTAGCCCACCTGCGAAACGGAATGGTAGCCCATGAGGCGCTTTATGTCATGCTGGACAACAGCCATGGAGACCCCGAAGAACATGGAAGCAAGCCCGAAGACAATGATCATCCAGGGGATGAAGGAACTGCCCATGGCTGCACCGTATATTGAATAGCATACGCGCATCAGGCCGTACAGGGAAGCCTGGCTCACTGCCACAAGCAGGCAGGTGACGCCTGTGGGGGCTTCCGCATAGGCATCGGGCAGCCACATGTGCATCGGGAAGGAGCCGCATTTCATGGCAAGGGATCCCACAAGGAATACGAGCGCCAGCTTTTCCATGGTTCCCATTTTCAGGACGCTTCCTATTGCGGCCATGTTGAGCAGGTTGTACTTTCCGTACAGCGTGCCCGCCGCGATAAGAATGAGCATCGATCCCACCTGGGATATGAGTGCGTACTTGAAACTCGCCTCGATGGCGGCGGGTTTGTCCCTCCAGAAGGCTATAAGACCGAAGGAGGCTATAGACGAGATCTCGATGAAAATGAAGAAGTTGAATATATCTCCTGTCACCATCATTCCGATCATTCCGGCGGTGAGGAGGCAGTAAAGGGAAACAAAACGCCCCATGCCGGAGAACCTGTTCATGTAATTCACGGAAAATAGTGCACCGGCAAAGGAAACGATGGCGCCGCACAATGCCATGAACGCACTGAAGGCGTCAACTTCCAGGATTATCCTTACCGGCAGTGCCATTCCCGATGGCAGCGAGAGGTTGAACTTGTCGCCGCCCATGACGTAGTAGCTGATACCGTTCGCAAGAACATGGCGCCAGAGCATGAACGCGACAATGAGAGTCAGGAACGAAATCGCCACGAGCAGGATGTTGCGGGCCGTTTTCCCCCCAAGGGAACATACCGGTGCGATAAATGCGCCGAAGAGAGGAATTATAAGGATCAGCGCGGGAAGATGTTCGTTCCAGTTCATCCTCTCAACCTCCGGATCTCGTCGACGTCGACAGTGCCATAATGGCGCCAGACAAGCATGATAAGCGACAAAAGCAGTGCCGTTGTTGCAAGGGCTATGACGATCGCGGTCAGGGTCATCGCCTGGGGGGTGGGCATGACCATGGTCGTGCCTTCACCGGCGAGGAAGTGTACCGGGATCGTTCCACCCGTCCGGTATCCCAGTGCAACGAGAAAAATGTTTACCGAACTCCCGAGAATGCTTACCGCGATTGCGATCTTTATGAGGTTCTTCGTCATGAAGATCCCGAGGAGCCCCATGAGGAAAAGAACTCCTACCACGAAAAAGGGAGCATTACCGATCATGGCCCAATTCCTCCTCCATAGGCCCCTCACGGAAAATCCGGATGCCTCTGAACATGGACAGCACTATCAGCGAAAGGCCGCCCGCCACTTCGATACCTACCGCAATATCCATGAGCGCGATTGTCCCCGACGGGGGGATCACTCCATGACCCGTTGCCTGAACCACTTCATGGGGTATCGCAATAAAGTTGTAGAAGAAGGAGTTCGGGAAGCCCATGATTCCAAGCAGAAAGAAGAGCATGAGCCCGAATACGAGCATGGAATTGAAAATATTCAGCCTGGCCCATGACAAAACCTTCTTTCCTCCATATGAGACGAGGAGAAGGCTTATAAAGGTCGCAACCACCGCTCCGCCCTGGAATCCTCCCCCGGGGGTCACATCGCCGTGGATAATGATGGAGGCGCCGAAGATGACCAGGAACCAGGCGAAGATGTCACAGCCTGTCCGAACAACGACTGAAAGCGGCCTCACGGTTTTTTCCTCCCTTCACGGAAGAGGGCGGTGACTGAACAAAGGGCCGTAAAGAGAACCGCCGCTTCTCCTATGGTGTCAAAACCCCTGTAGTCGAAAACGATGGAGGTGACCACGTTTTCAGACGAGCGGTCCCTGAGCGCGTTTGCGATGAAATAATCGTCCATGGGTGTTGTCCCGGGTTCGCCGAAGGGGTGGATATTGTCAACAGCACCCACCACAAGGGCACCGAGAATAATTGCAGCGACGACAAACAGTGTCTTTTTCATCTCCCGTCACCTCCGTCGCTCTTCTTGATCTTGCCGCACGCCCGGATGGCGATGATATAGATCGTCGTGCTGAGCCCTGCGCCTATTGCGGCTTCAGCGATGGCAACGTCCGGTGCCTGGAGAATATAGAATTCGAGAGCCGTCATCACGCTGAATACGGCAAGGGCTATTACAGAAGACATGAGATCCTTGAACCAGAGAGCGAAGAAGGCTGCCAGAACAAGAAGCGCAAGAACAGCCATGTGCAGAAGGGTATTCATCTGGGAACCCCTCCTTTCCCTTCTTCTTTTTCCTCAAGCCTGTCCACCACTGCCCTTTCAGGAAGTATACCGCTCCTGTGAGCGGCCCGGGCAATGGCGTGGGCGCCCGTGGCATTAGTAATCAAAAGGACAAGAGCCGCCACCGCACCATGAATAATGAAGACTCCGAAACGGGCTTCGCCCTTTTCGATCAGTTTCGAAAGAGAGTAGGCTACCACCGCAAACATGGTGAAAAGAGTGCCGAACGTTGTGCACTTCGTTGCCCCATGAAGCCTGGTATACACATCGGGAAACCTGTAAAGGGAGAAAGCGCCGAGGGTGTTGAAAAACAACCCCACCAGGATAAGGATTCCAACGATCAGGAACGTCATGCTCAGACCTCCCCTTCTATGTACCGGGCGATGAACATGGTCCCGACGAACGAAAGCGCCGCATAGACAATAGCAACGTCAACCATGACCACGGAATCGTAAGCCGCCGCCAGAAGCATCATCAGTCCCACTACATAGGTATTCATAGTGTCGAGGGCGACAGCCCTGTCTGGTATGGTGGGACCCGCCACAAGGCGCCCCAGGGCAGCTATGGCCAAAAGGCCCACGATCGCTGCCGCAAACAGGAAAATCTGTATTGTCACTCCGCCAACCTCCTCGCCCAATGGCCAAAAGTTCCGTAAACCTGTTCTTCAGAGGGGTTTTCATCCTCCACATAAATCCAGTGGATGTAAAATACCCCCTCCTCGTCCACGTCCACGGTAAGTGTTCCCGGGGTTAGGGTTATTGAATCCGCCAGCATCGTTTTGGCAAGGTCGGACGTGAGTCCAGGGTTGACTTTGATGATGCCGGGACGGATGTTTCCGGTTATAACCCTCATGGCCACGTCGATATTGGCCTTGGCCAGGCCGACTGCAAACGGCCCGAACAGGTAGTAAATAAACCCGAACCACCGTTTTGGGTCGAGTCCCCTCATACTGACTTTCCTTCCCTTGTGCCACGAGCGAAAGGCCGCCATCGTGACGGAGGCCAGGATCAAGGCGACCAGCACCTCGATCAGGGGAATTCCCCCGCCCGACCACACAAGAAGAAGGTACATCAAAAAGGAGACTACGAAAATGAACACATGCTCCACCTCCCGTCTTGGATTGATTCTGCCTGAAAAACCGGGAAAACCCGGAGGGAAAAAACATCGAATACATTATACTACGGTTCCACTTAATGTAAATAAAAGTTAATTTGCTCACAAAATGTCAACCTGGACAAAAAGGTCTTTTCCACCCGATTTTCCGGAGGATTCCCGGGAGGGAAAATGGTATACTCTCTCAAGACTTAA
>CAYTQC010000032.1:0-14281 GCA_964439735.1 uncultured Synergistaceae bacterium | reverse complement strand
TCCTCCCGGCGATAAAAGTCTGTTCCGTATTACTCTTATCCCCTTTTACGCCCTGTTTGTGGTTTCCCCTTCAGGACCGAGCCATTTTCTCAGCTTCGCCACGGCATTGCGCCTGAGCCGATACACATGGCTGACGTCGATTCCCCGTTTTCTCGCCACTTCCTTTGCGTCCCGGCCTTCCACAAGGAGAGCCAAAAGTATCTCCTCCTCCCTGGCGGGGAGGTGCTCCATTTCCTCAGAAACAGCGATTAGGGTCTCGAATGCATCCGGGGTGAAGGAATCCTCAGGCATCAGGTATTCATCTTCTACGGGAATGGGGGCCTTCATCTCCGAACGCTGGAGAAAGTTCACCATCTGCCCCCTGATGCGGTAGAACGCATAGGTGGTGAACTTGAGGTGGCGGTCCGGCTCAAACTTGTCCACCGCCCGGATCAGGGCCAGCATTCCTTCCTGTATAAGATCCTGGTAGGACGAAGGACGGACATGAAACCTCTTTGCGAGCCAGAAGACAAGAGGACGATACGCCACGATCAGTTTTTCCCGGGCATCTTCGTCGCCTTCTGCCGTCACTTTGTTCCAGAGTTCCGCTTCAAATTCGGGGGAAAGTTTTTTCCCTTCCGCGGAGTCCGGGGATGCCTGCCGCATTCCTGCGGCTTCATTTTCCTGCCGGTCATCCTTTCCGCAGGGGAAAAGAACGCTTCCGTTTTCTGCTGCTCTTTCATAGTCCCCCATCGGGAAGCCCCTCCTATTTCGCAACTCAGATAATTGTACCAGCAAGGAGTGGAGATGTCTAAACCGGAAAAGGCAATTTCGGCGCTTCGGAAGGATCGACCAGTGTGTGAAGATCATCGTTGAGAAACGCCAGTGACGCCCCTCTCTTTCCCACATCGATCCCTGTCACGGAGCAGTTTGATATTTTCATCCGCCAGACCGATGCAAGGGGAAGGGAGAGGAGTATGGCGAGAGCCGCACGGACAATTCCGCCATGGGTCACGACAAGAATCTGTTCCTGCCCTGCCGAAGAGACTGCGTCCAGCGCAAGCCGCACCCTGGATTCCAGCGAAGGGAAAGGCTCCGCCCCCGGAGGAAGATATTCAAAAGGAGATTCTTTCCATTTCCGGAATGACTCAGGGTCACGGGATTCAATTTCATGTATTGAATGGCCTTCCCACGCACCGAAACTCATTTCGGACAAGCCCTCGTTAATCGATACGTCCGTCCCGGACCGCCCGGAAAGTATAATTCGGGCTGTTTCTTCCGCTCTTGAAAGGGAGCTTGAAAATACGACCGGAAAAGGAGAAAGCTGTTCAAGGCGCATTGCAAGACACCGGGCCTGTCTGCGCCCTTCCTCGTCCAGGGGAACGTCAGTTTTTCCCTGGAAGCGGGACAATCCGTTCCATTCCGTTTTGCCATGACGTACAAGAAGAATTCTTTTCTTCGACACGATGGTCCTCCATTTTTAACTATAGGTAGAAATTTCTTTTCCTGCCAGTGCTGACCCCGAAGCGAAGGCAAAAAAATCACCTTCAGATTGCAGGCAAAGCTGTTTTTGACGGATTTTAAACGGGTCTTCTGTTTCCTGAACTTCGAAAAATAAAGGACACCCAGAAACCCGGCCAATCTTATCCCAAAATCTTTTTTATCGGGGGAAAGCAAAAAATATTTCTATAACCGGGAACCGGATCTATCAGGAGAGATTTGTTCTGCCCGGTTTTTAAAAAACAGAGCATAATCATAAAGTCCACCGAAAACAGCATCAGCAACAGTATTTTTTTCGTCAACAGGATGTCCTGAACGAATGAGGATTTTTTCCCCTATCCCGGCATTCTTTCCTGCCAGGACATCAATTTCTTTATCACCTATTATGATTGATCGGTCCAGGTCCAGGTTGAAATCCTTCTCGGCCTTTAAAATCATTCCTGTTTTTGGTTTTCGGCAATCGCAATCGATCGCATACTTTTCAATTACACCATCAACGTGATGGGGACAAAAATAAAAAGCGTCAATAATTGCACACCGCTTCCTTAAAAGACCGTTTATATGGCAATGCAGCTTCATTACGTCTTCCTCGGCATAAAAACCACGTGCCACTCCCGATTGATTGGTGATGACCAACACTGTATATCCTAGATTATTAAAAATTCCAATAGCGCTTTCAGCACCGGGAATGAACTGAAAATCCTGCGGTTTCCATAAGAATTCCGTTTCTTTATTTATTGTGCCGTCACGGTCTAAAAAAATAGCCTTTTGTTTTGTGCCGTGATTCATGGGATGTACCTTTCTCTGCTATGTGCCTTTTTCCGGCTGTTTTCTTTCTTTGTTGAGAGCAATCGGGTTACGCACTTAAAAAGACGCTGATATCAAATCAATTTCATGGGGCCCGTTGAATTAGCCCTTTCATTTACTGTTCGTTTTCGCCAAAACACTCATTTTCAACCGCAATACAAATCACATGGTATACAGGAAGCATGTATTCCTGGATAACTGCCGTATCATGAAACGGGATATTGAGGAGAATATCCGAAACCTCCCGAAGTTTTCCCCCGCTTTGCCCGGTCATCGAAATGACCTTCATCCCCTGGACTTTCGCTATTTCCGCGGCGAAAAGCACGTTTTTTGAGTTCCCCGACGTGCTCAGGGCAAGCAGTATGTCACCCGGTGAACCATATCCTAACACCTGCTGGGCAAATACCAGATCAGGCTCCTTATCGTTCATATAGGCGGTCATCAGTGAAATTTCACTCACAAGAGATATGGCGGGCAACGCTTCCTGAAGGTTTTTCACATAAAAAGAAAAGTTTTCGGGAAACATGTCCCGGATCCTTTTTTGTTTCTCCGCTTCAAGACAACGAGGCAGCTTGAATCCCTTCATCAGCTCCCCCACTATATGCAATGCATCGGAGGCACTTCCGCCATTACCGCAGACAAGCACTTTTTTCTTCTCTTTATATGAAGCGGAAATTTCCGTGACCGCACTATTGAGAGGCAAATCAACCAGCATCGGCCAGCGGTTACAAAAAGACCGGATAATTTCCAGTGTCGTATTCTTCACCTATCAACACCTCGATCATTGCAATTCTGCATCCTGCCTTTTATCTGGGGCAGTGAGGACGAAAAAACGTCCGGCACGGGTGTAAGGGCTTCTCACATTTCCAGCGTACATATTCTGATCGACATTCGTAAGCGTACTTTTCATTATAACAGCGTGAGTTCCCGATCGAGAGAATTTTAAAAATCCCCGGGTAACAAAAAAGGGTCCGCGCTTTTTGCGGGGACCCTTGACAACCCTGGAGCCGGTGTCCAGACTTGAACTGGAGACCTGCGCATTACGAGTGCGCTGCTCTGCCAACTGAGCTACACCGGCGCAACTGAAAGAAAAATGGCGGTCCCAACGGGATTCGAACCCGTGTCACAGCCTTGAAAGGGCTGTGTCCTAGGCCACTGGACGATGGGACCGCAGAACTGGTGAGCCGTGTGGGAGTCGAACCCACGACACCCGGATTAAAAGTCCGGTGCTCTGCCATCTGAGCTAACGGCTCGACTCTTCCGGCGTGCGCAAGTGACTATTTTACACAAAAAAAGGGCTACGTCAAGTGAAAAGGAAAATCTCCTTTAAAATATTTTCCTGCGGATTTTCCGAAAAACAAAAAAAAGAAGGAAATGACCGCAAACTTCTTTCTTGTTTTCATTTTTTCTTTACCGGATGAATATGAATGAAGCAGGAAATGGTAGTATTATCTGAAAGTTCATGCCTATCAAAAGGAGATGATCCGATGAAACAGGCCCGCTATCATCTGACAGCGATCTTTGTATTTTTCGCCTTTTTTTTAGTTGCCGGGAGTATCATAGCAGATACAGCCGCCGGCAATGTGGAGTTTTTCATCGTCTGCCAGGGCGGGACGCCCGGGCGAATCAATCAGGCGATCAAGGCGGGGGCCGACATAAACGCACGAGATGACAACGGCTGGACTCCTCTTATGCACGCAGCGTATCATAACCCCAACCCCGATGCAATAACCGCACTCGCAAATGCCGGTGCAGAAGTGAATGCCCGGCAGAAATACGGAATGACTCCGCTCCTGTGGGCTGCCTATCACAATCCGAACCCGGCGGTTGCAGCCGCGCTCCTGGAGGCCGGGGCGGATCCGACAGCCAGGACTGATACGGGTGAAGACATGCTCTCCCTTGCAAAAGGGAATAAAAACCCGGATGTTTTGAGGATGCTGCACGGAAAATTCAGATCAGGTCCAGCAACCCCGGAAAAATCCGTCCCTGCAGGAAATGCCATGAGTGATGAGCGGTTTCTCCGTTTATGCGGAAAAGGTACCCCGGAAGAAATCGGTGCAGCCCTGAACGAGGGAGCGAATGTGAACGCAAGGGACAAAAACGGGTGGACTGCGCTGATGCATGCGGCCTATTATAATCCCCATGCCGGTACGATCGGCCTGCTTCTGGATGCAGGCTGCGATGTAAATGCAGCTGCGAACAACGGGGTGACACCGCTTATGCGGTCGTTCTCCAACTCAAACCAGGAAGTTCCTGTTTTGCTTCTGAAAGCGGGCGCAGACGTCAACGCAAGACAGTGGTACGGGAAAAGCCCGCTCATGTTTGCCGCTGAAGGGAAGACGAACCTGAAAACCGTTTCTCTGCTTCTTGAGGCAGGAGCCCATGTAAATGCAAGGGACGGAAACGGGAAAACTCCGCTCATGTATGCGGTGGGCGTACATGCAGACTATGAAACGGCTGCTCTGCTCCTGAAAGCAGGAGCGGACGCAAAAGCCAGGGACAACAGGGGAAGAATGGCAATAGACCTGGCAGAAAAAAATGTAAAACTGAAGGGCTCGGATGTTTATCGCCTGTTAAAGGATGTCAGTTATTGACTTTTCCAGGCACATTACAGGGCGAAACAGGGTGCATCACCCCCGGGATTCCAGGTACTGAGGCTGTTTTTTGCAAACAGGATACACATCAGCAGAAAGATTCGCACAAAAAAAGGAATGCAGCGTATATTCTTCAGCCGACATATCGTGGAACTGTTGGAAAAACAGTTAATGGCGCTTTCAGGAAGCAGTTCAAAAGGGGTCGCTTTTTTCCATGGAAAAGGGGATCGTTACGGTCATATTTTTCCGTCCCGATCACCGTATTCCCACTATTTAATGAAGTCTGTACTTTAGTTGCGAATTTTCGCGGTCCGTTCCGGATCAGAAAGATTTAATTCTCCCCGGAAAATACCGGCTTTCTTTTCCTGAATTTTTCCGGATGGGAAGGACCATTCCTCTCAGCGCACTGCATTAAAATCTTTGTATCTTTTCTGAAAACATTCCAAAAAGCTCTTTCCATTTTCAATCTGCCCGGCGACCTGTCCGAAGGACGTGCCCCCCAGCGTATTCCTCCGCTCCACCGCAGACCTGAGCGACAGGAGGGGGAAGAAATCTTCCCGTGCCTCGGGGAGAAGTTCGCTCCATTCATCCCGTGAAAGAGTGAAAAAATTCTTATGTCGGGCCAGGCATTCTTTCACCAGTCCGCCGACCCTGGCATGGGCCTCCCGGAAGGGCATCCCTTTTGAAACAAGATATTCGGCAACGTCGGTCGCAAGAAGGAATCCATCGCTCATCTCACCGGAAGCCTTCTCTCCGTCGACCTCCACCGCGGAGAGAAGAGGAACGAGAACAGCAAGCATTTCATCCACAGTTTTCAGGGATGCCTGCAGTCCGCGCTTGTCCTCCTGGAGGTCACGGTCATAGGTCATGGGCAGTCCTTTCAGGGTCACCAGCAGATCGAGAAGATGACCGATTATCTGTCCCGTCCTGCCGCGCAGGAGTTCAAGAACATCAGGATTTTTTTTCTGCGGCATCATGCTGGATCCGGTGCAGAAAGCATCAGGAAGAAGAAGCCATCCGAATTCCCTGGAAGAATAGATGACGAAATCCTCAGAGAGACGGCTGCAGTGGACTGCGAAAAGGGCCGCAAAGGAGTGGAAGTCAGCCATGTAGTCCCTCTGTGCCACAGTATCCAGGCTGTTTTGCGTCGGCCGGGGGAAACCGAGCCGCGCCGCAGTAAATTCCCTGTCGAGAGGGAGGGTGGAACCTGCAAGGGCGCCTGCCCCGAGGGGGCATTCGTTGAGGGAATCGAGGGCAAAGAGAAGCCGATCACAATCCCTTGAAAACGCGGTAAAGTGAGCCATCCAGTAATGGCCCATGGAGATGGGCTGGGCCTGCTGGAGATGGGTGTACCCGGGAACGATGATGTCTATATGATGCGCAGCCCTCTCAAGGAGAACCGCAAGAAGAGCTTCAATGCCGGTACAGATCCTGAGAAGTCGGTCCCGCAGGAAAAGGCGCATCGTAACCGAAACCTGGTCGTTCCGGCTCCTCCCTGTATGGAGCTTGGCCCCGGCGGGACCAAGCAGTTCGATGAGCCGGCTCTCAATGTTCATATGAACATCTTCGAGCTCCTCGGAAGGAAGAAACGTTCCCGAGGAGATCTCATCCCGTATCCTGATGAGCCCTTCCTCTATCCTGCACAGCTCTTCAGCGGAAAGAAGCCCCACAGCGCCGAGCATGCGCGCATGGGCAAGACTGCCCTCGATGTCATAGAATGCAAGAGGCCAGTCGAGGTCGAGAGACTGGGTGAATTTCTGGACGACCTGCGCGGTATTTTCCGTAAAACGTCCCTTCCACATGATCAGTACCCCTTCCGAGATATGTTCCTTCAGCGGCGGACACAGCCGCTTTCTACCGGAGACCCGCAACAGAGCGGGGAAAGAATAGTCTTCAGGAAATCACCTGCAGGATGATGCCCGAGAGCGATCCAGGAAGCGGCCTGAAGATGAATGCACTTTGTTCCTCCCTGCCCTGAATAGTCTATGCCGCCGACTCCTCCCCTGCAAAGCTTTTTCCATAGCGACCGCCTGTACCTGGCAAGGAAACGGGATCCCGGCCGTGAAACGAGCCCAATGCGAAGACGTGCATGAAAAAGATTGTAGCGGATCCAGGAACTCTTTTCCGTTTCCAGCGCTTTTTCCGCCCCGGAGACAGCTCCATGGGATTCTCTTTCTCCGCAGAGGTTTACCAGGAAAGGGCATGTGAGCCAGAACGTAGTCGGAAATGGATTTCCCCGACGAAGCGGGCTGCAGGCAATGACGGAAGGACAGCCATGGATACAGCGCCCCGCGATGCCGATAAGGAGCATGGGATCAAATTTACGGCCTTTCATCTGCTGAAAGACGATCCGCCTGTCCAGGGAAGACAGAGGCTCAAAAAAGGAGCGGGGGCGTATCCGGCCCCCGCGATTGAATCTCTTCAGTTTTTTCACTTCGCCGGTTTGCCCCGTTTTTTCGCTGCCCTGGAATTATTCATCTTGCTGTTGAGGTCAGCTATCTTCGCTTCGCTCTGCTTGAGATAATTGGACAGTTTTTTCTCGAAGGAATCCCTCGGGTCCTCCGGAGCGGCCGCGGTAAAAGCCCCCCGGGACGATGGGGCAGGACGGGGGGCCTCCATCTTTTTCAGAGAAAGGTCTATCCTTCCCTTCTCGTCGATCTTTATGACCCGTGCCTGGACTTCCTGGTTCAGTGTAAGGATGTCTTCGACTTTTTTGACAAAGCTGTGGGACAGCTCGGATATGTGGATCATCGCCCTCTGCCCCGATTTTATCCGGACAAATGCACCATAAGGCATGATCTGTTCGACGACGCACGTAACTACTTCCCCCGGAGCAAGGACCGCTCCTTCCGCTTTTTTTTCTTCTGCCATGCGGTTTTCTACCCTCCACGATTTTGGATGCTGAATTTTGCCCTTATATCACAATACACCGTGGTACAAAAAATATCCGGTAGAAACCACCTCCGCAGGCTTGTCTGGATTTATCGGCCGTTCCGGTTGTTCCCGGCCATGACTCGTTATATACCAAAATAACTTCATGTCCTCACGGACATGAAGAATTATATCAGACAATTCCCTTTTCCTGATACACTGCCTTCCGAATATTCTCTTGCCGGGAACTGCCTCGGGAAAAAAGAAAAAAACGAAACCAGCATACCGGGTTTTTTTTATTCTACGGCACGGCTCAGGGCCTGGACAACTCTTTCGGGCTGGAAAGGCTTCACTATGTAATCAACGGCGCCTGCCCTGATTGCCTCGATAACCATAGGCTGCTGGCCCATGGCGCTCACCATGACTATCCTGGCCTCAGAGTCAATTGAGCGTATCTCCCTGACAGCATCGATACCGTTCATCTCGGGCATGGTGATATCCATGGTTACAGCGTCTGGCTTCAGTTCACGATAGGATTCCACGGCAGTCTTGCCGTTTTCCGCCTCGGCCACCACGTCAAATCCGTTTTTTTGCAGGATGTCCTTCAGCATTATCCTCATGAATGCCGCATCGTCCACTACCAGAACTTTCTTTCCCATGCCTCTTCATTCCTCCCGCAGGAAAGGGCGGAGAGGGTCCCGCCGAAGGCGGGCATCCTCCCTCCGCACCATATAATTTCCCGGGCTGCAGGTCCTGCAGCCCGGGAAATGTACGGCATCAGTCTTTCTGAAGGACACCGAGCTCTTCGACGAAGAGCGGGCTGAGAACCTTGATGAAAGTACCCTTCATGCCGAGGCTGCGGCTTTCGATGATGCCGGCGCTCTCGAGCTTCCGGAGCGCATTTACGATGACGCTCCTCGTCACTCCGACCCTGTCGGCCACCTTGCTGGCAATGACTACACCCTCGAATGAACCGAGCTCGCTGATGATGTGCTTCACCGACTCAACCTCTGAGTAGGAAAGCGCCCTCATTGCCATCTGGACGATGAGCCGCTCCCGTGACCGTTCCTCGATGTTCTTTGTCCTTTCGTGAAGGATCTCGATCCCCACCAGGGTGGCGAGATACTCCGCAAGGACAAGGTCGCGCATGGAAAAGGGCTGGAAGAACCTGACGAGGAGAAGCGTGCCGAGCCGTTCCGCCGCTCCGTAGATGGGGATGTAGAGCATGTGCTTTTCCGGTGCGTCCTCGCCGGCGTCGTCAAAGAGATAGCCGTCAGTCTCGCTCAGTATCGTCTCGCGGTGCTGGTTCATCCTTTCGACGAATACTTCCGGCATGTACCCCTTGTCAATGAAATTGGACACCTCTTCCGAATGGTACTCGGAGATCCATGAGTACCCGAGGATTTTCCCCTCCCTGTTGATGAGGTACACGTTGGCCGTTGAAAACTCGCACAAAAGCTTTGCCAGTTTGTTGTAATCGGGCCGTGTGCCCTCGCGGCGGCTCTGGAGTGCCCTTCCCACCTGCCTGGTTTTTTCGAGAAGGTCCTTGAAACCGGGGGCCTCGTCGATCACATGGGGCTCAAGTGAATTTGTTTTCTCTGGTACTTTGCTGGTTTTCTTTGATGTAGCCACAAAAATCCCTCCTGGTAAATTATCCGTCTGTACCGGATATGTATTTTTCAGTTCTACAGAAGATACCTTCTGATATCGCTGTCGGTGATCAAGGGGTCCAGGCGCTCGTGAACAAATTCCGGCGTAACGGGGATCGTCCCCTGCTGCTGCTCCGGAGCTTCGAAACTGATTTCCTCAAGCAGATGTTCTATCATTGTATGAAGCCGCCTGGCGCCAATATTTTCCATTTCAGCGTTCATCCGCTCCGCCAGGAGCGCCATCTCCGTGACCGCTTCAGGGCTGAATTCAAGGTCAATGCCTTCAGTACCCAGAAGGGCCTTATACTGCCGAAGCAGGCTGTTTTCGGGCTCTACAAGTATCCGCGCAAGATCGTTCCTCGTCAGGGGCTGGAGTTCCACCCTGATGGGGAAGCGCCCCTGGAGCTCGGGAACAAGATCAGAGGGTTTCACGCTCGAAAACGCGCCGGCCGTTATAAAAAGGATGTGGTCCGTGTTCACGGTCCCGTACTTGGTCTGCACAGGCGAACCTTCGACTATGGGGAGCAGATCGCGCTGGACACCCTCCCTGCTCACATCCGGGCCGCTGCTTCCTCCCCTGGCGACGATCTTGTCTATCTCGTCGAGGAAGATGATGCCCTCTTCCTGTGCCTTCTCTATGGCTTCCCTGGTGACGGCGTCCATATCAATGAGCTTCTCCGCTTCCTCGGCCTTCAGCATGGAACGGGCCCCGGAAACTTTCATCCGCCGCCTTTTTGTCTTCTTGGGAAGCAGTCCGCCGAGCATATCGCCTATGTTTATCCCCATGGAATCCATGCCTGCTCCTCCGAGGACAGGGATCCCCATTGACTGGCTCTCGGTAACATCGATCTCCACTTCACGGTCGTCGAGCTTGCCCTCCCGGAGAAGGGAAAGGATCTTTCTCCTCGTGGAGTCACGCATCCTGTCCTCTTCAGCGGAAGTTTCCTTTTCCTGGTCTTTTTCAGAACCGGCCCCTCCGCCAAAGATCTTCATGAAGTCGGGGACTGAGCTTCTCTTCTCCTGCCTCGGCAGGAGCGCGTCGGCAAGCCGCTGTTCAGCCCTTTCGGCCGCAGGGACCTGCACATCCTCGAGCTTCCGCTTCTTCACCATTGCCACGGCTGCCTCGGCAAGGTCCCGGACCATGGACTCAACATCCCGTCCCACGTATCCGACTTCAGTGAATTTCGTTGCCTCCACCTTGACAAAGGGAGCCTTCACAAGGTCCGCCAGCCTCCGGGCGATCTCTGTTTTGCCCACTCCCGTGGGGCCGACCATGAGGATATTTTTCGGGGCCACTTCCCTGGCGATCTCCGGAGGAAGCCGGCGGCGCCTGATCCGGTTTCTCAGCGCTATGGCAACTGATTTTTTTGCTTTCTCCTGTCCTACGATATACCGGTCGAGATACTCCACCACCTGCCGGGGCGTGAGGTCGAACCGGTCATCCGACATATTGGTCATTCTCCTATAGCCTCCACTGTTACAATGCTGTCCGTGTAAATGCATATCTGGGACGCGATCTCTATGGACCTGGCGGCGATCCTCGACGGTGCCCAGTCTGTCGATTCAAGCAGCGCGAGCCCCGCCGCCTGGGCGAAGCCGGATCCTGAACCGATGGCCGCCACGTTGTTTTCCGGTTCAAGCACATCCCCGGCTCCCGAAAGCATAAGGGTAAGCTTTTCGTCAGCGACGAGCATGAGAGCCTCAAGCCTTCTGAGAGCCCTGTCCGTGCGCCACTCTTTCACGAGCGACACGGCCGACCTCATGAGGTCGCCCGAGTTTTCCTCCAGGCGTTTTTCAAAACGTTCCAGCAGGGTCATGGCATCTGCGGTGCTTCCCGCAAAACCTGCGATCACAGACCCCTTGTGGAGCCTGCGGACTTTTTTCGCTCCCGCTTTTATGATCTGGTTCCCGAGGGTCACCTGGCCGTCTCCGGCCATTGCGACCCGATTTTCCCTGCGTATGCAGACTATGGTCGTGCCCTTGAACATCTCAGACTTCTCCTTTCGCGCGGGGGTGCGCCATGGTGTAGCTTTTTCTCAGGTGGTCCGCGCTTACGGAAAGATAATGCTGTGTCGTGAGCAGGCTCTCATGCCCCAAAAGTTCCTGGAGAACACGAAGCGTCGCGCCTCCTTCAAGAAGGTGGGTGGCAAAGCTGTGCCTGAGCACGTGAGGGGTCACATTCCGTATCCCCGCCCTTTGAGCTGCACGGAGCACGATCCTGTGCACAGTCCGTACAGTGATCGGGGCCCCTTTCCGCCCTTCGAAAAGGAATTCACCTTTTGCGGGGAGCGAATCCTTCCACCGCTGCAGCGCCCTGAGGGCACAGTTTCCAAAGGGTACGATCCTCTCCTTGTCCCCCTTGCCGAACACACGGATCATTCTTTCATCAAGATCGACATCCGGCCACCGAAGATTCACGAGTTCAGCGATCCGCAGACCGCATCCGTACATCAATTCGAGTACGGCAGTATCGCGCAGCGCGTCTTCTCCCTCTCCCCCCGCCGTTACAAGGTGATCAGCATCTTCCCTTGAAAGAGCCCTTGGAAGCCTTGACGGCAGTTTCGGCCCCCTGATCCCTTTCGCAGGATCCACGGGGACGATCTGCTTTTCAAAGAGGAACGCGAACCAGCTTCTGACCGACGACAACTTTCTTGCAGCCGAAGATTTCGCGTAGCCGTAGCCCATTATCTCCCTGAGCCATGACCGGATCGTCTTTGTCTCCACCCCGGCCGGATCATTTATACCCTGGAGTTCAAGGTATTCCGCAAACTGAGCAAGGTCCACGGAATAATTCGCTACCGTGTTGGGCGACGACTCCTTTTCAAACTGAAGGTACTCGAAAAACAAATCAAGAGAAGCCGATATCTTTTCCTGCATGGATATATTTTATCATCTTTTTCTAGATTCTCGATATTTTTCAAAAGAATCAATTAATGTTTTTTGGGATCCCATGAAATCCGGTTTTTCACAGCAATTTCCTGTCTTTTCCTATTTCTGGCGTATTCCCGGAATAGGGAAAATTATGAAAAAAACCTTGAAAAAAAATTAATGGTCTTCCCTGTCGGTGATTTCTGAAAGAAATCGCAGGAATGCTTCCTCCGCCCTCGCAGCAGTCCATTCGCATCTCATAGCCTTGTTCCGTATCTTTTTTTCAGGGGGAGGAAATATTCCGAGATTCACGTTCATGGGCTGGAACCGTTTTGCGACAGCATCGCCGAGATAATGAAGAAGCGAACCGATGGCGGTTTCCCTGGGCCATTCAGGAAAAGGCTTTCCTGTGAGGAACGCTTCCATGTTCATGGCCGCCACGCTTCCCATGGCCGTACTTTCCATGTACCCCTCAACTCCGGTGATCTGGCCGGCAAGAAACAGGTCCTCCCTGCCGTTCCTGAACCTCAGGCGGCTGTCGAGCACTGCTGGAGCGTTCACATAAATATTCCTGTGCATGACGCCGAAACGTGCGAATTCCGCCTCCCCGAGGCCGGGTATCATCCGGAACACCCGTTCCTGTTCCCCCCATCTGAGGCTTGTCTGGAACCCGACGATGTTGTAGAGGGTCCCCTCCCTGTTGTCCTGCCTCAGCTGTGCCACTGCCCATGCTTCCATGCCGCTTCCCGGAAGGGGCAGCCCCACGGGCCGCAGCGGCCCGAAGCGGAGGGTGTCCGGGCCTCTCGATGCCATGACCTCAACGGGAAGGCATCCCTCGAACCATGCAGGCGAATCCTCGAAGTCATGGGGAAGAGTCCGTTCAGCAGATACGAGCGCCGCCTGGAACGCCTCGTATTCATCCCGGCTAAAGGGACAGTTGATGTAGTCCTCTTGCTGTCCCCAGCGGCCCCTGCGGAAGGCCTTCGACATGTCGATCGAATCGGCCATGACTACAGGAGCCACAGCATCGAAGAACGAGAGATATTCCTCCCCCGCAAGGACGTGTATAGATCCCGCCAGTGAAGGGGATGTGAGGGGCCCTGTGGCGATGATCACAGGGCCATCGGGGATCGAACCGCACTCTTCCCTCAGGATAGTGATCAGGGGATTCGATTCAAGGGCTTCCGTGACAAGACGGGAAAAAATATCCCTGTCCACCGCAAGGGCCTTTCCCGCAGGAACCCTGGCCTCATCGGCGCACCTGAGTATAAGGCTGTCGAGCATGCGGAGCTCACGCTTCAGGATCCCTGCCGGGCTGGAAACAGAATCCGCTCCAAAGGAATTGCTGCATACAATCTCTGCAAAATCAGCTGTCCTGTGGGCCGGGGTCATCTTCCGGGGCCGCATCTCGTAGAGCCTGACGGGAATTCCCGCAGATGCGAGCCTCCAGGATGCTTCACTTCCGGCAAGTCCTCCGCCGATCACGGAGACGGAACGGTCACTCATCTTCGGGTACTTCCCTCGTCCCTGCATAGCCGCATTTCACGCATTCCTCGCCGCCCTTTTTCCCGGTGGACATCAGTGATGCCCCGCACTGGGGACAGGAACTGCCGGAAGGAGGGTTCCAGGATACAAAGTCGCAGTCGGGATACCTGGAACAGCCATAGAAGGGCTTTCCCTTCCTGCTTTTCCGCTTCACCACGTCGCCTTTGCCGCACTTGGGGCATACGGCACCCGTTTTCACGAGAACCGGACGGGTGTATTTGCATGCCGGGTAACCGCTGCATGCGATAAACTCTCCGAAACGTCCGTTCTTGAGAACGAGCGGCTTTCCGCATTCCGGGCAATTTTCTCCGATGGGTTCAGGGGCAGGAGGGGGCACCGCCCTGGCAGTTTCCGCTACCTCCATGGTTCGGGTGAAGGCCTCCCAGAATTCTTTCAGGACTGAGAGCCACTGAACTTTGCCCTCCTCCACGTCATCCAGGTTCTCTTCCATCCGTGCCGTAAAACCTG
>CAYTQC010000031.1:0-14655 GCA_964439735.1 uncultured Synergistaceae bacterium | reverse complement strand
ATACTACGCACCGGTCAAGGTGCGGCTTGAGAAATTTCATGGGCTACACTCCTTTGCCGATATTCTATACTACATTTGACTCCCGGATGTGTTCACCCCTTGCGAATCTTCGGTAATCAAGCATTGAAAAATCGATGTCAGGCGTCTTACCTGCCAGGTGCTGTGCAAGGATCTTGCCTGCAACGGGTGCCAGCATGAAACCATGCCCTGAATATCCTGTGGAATGGTAGAAGTTGCGTACATCCGTTTCTCCGATTATAGGCTGGGCATCGGGTGTCATATCATACATTCCGGACCATTGTCTTGCAACTCGTATTCCTCTGGTCCTGGGAAGAAGCCGTACCAGGACCCTGGACATTTCCTCAAGGAAATTCCAGGTCGTTTTCAATTCGAAATCCTGCGGATGTCCTTCCGGACTCATACCACATATGATGGATCCGTGGGGACGCTGCTGGATGTAATAGTTCCCGGAAAAGCTCATAAGCATGCAGGGACACACGCCTGGAGCCACAGGTTCGGTGATCATTATCTCATGACGCTCGCCCCAGTTCGGGAGGTCGATGCCTGCCATCTTTGCGATAAACTGGGCGTAAGCCCCCGCACAGTTTATGACGATGGGTGCGCTGATCGTCCCTCGTTCAGTTTCCACACCCCTGACCACATTGTTTTCAACGGTTATTCCCGTGCAGGCGGTATGTCTGAAGCAGGAGACCCCCATCTTTTTCGCTGCCTCAAGGTAGGCGAAGGTCGTGAGGAAGGGATCCGCATGGCCGTCCCGGCCATGGAAGAAGAAGCCGAAGGCGTCGTCAGCCGACAGTCCGGGACAAATTTCCCGGGCTTCTTTCAGGGAAATCATCCGTGAGTTTATACCCAGGGAGTTCTGGAGCACCATGCCTTTACGAAGCGTTTCAAATTCATCTTCGTTATAGGCAACCAGGAGATAACCTCCCTGGTTGAGCCCTACGCTCATGCCGAGCTCTTCGTCGAGCTGCTCGAAAATATCGAGCGCTGCGATGCCGAGCCTGCAGTTCATCTCTGTGCCCCACTGGGCTCTTATGCCTGCGCCGCACCTTCCGGTGGATCCGCCGCATATGGTGCCCTTCTCTAAAAGGACTATGTTTTTCATGCCTTCTTTGGCGAGATAGTATGCAGTGGAAACGCCGATGATTCCTCCACCTACAATTACCACGTCGGCAGTATTCTTCCACTCCATTATTCTTCGCCTCCCTCTGCAAGAAGGCCGATTTTAACCGGTTTTGCCGGCGGACGTACCGTGGCAGGCTCCACCGCTGATATATGCTTACCGGTTTTTTTTGCGATCTCCCTCATAAGTATATCCTGGCAGCCCCGTCCCTGGCAGGGACCCATACCCACCCGAAGGACTCTCTTCAGCTCTTCCACTGTATCGTATCCTCTGTCGATCCATTCGTCTATTTCTTCAAGGGTGACCTCTTCACATCTGCAGACGTAGATTTTATCTTCCTTGCTGACTGTGTCAGTCATGGCACTCCACCACCTTTATGGCACGAAAGTCATTGACGACAGCTTTTGGTGCTGACACGTGGACCACGTACGTCCTGTCCTTCCTGGGCTGGGTGACGTTTTCCACTGTTCCATCCGCTATCCTCTCCCCCACCCTGTTCAGGCACGCCACCCTGTCGCCTTTTCTGGGCAGCGGCAGCATTTCATAGGGAAGCTTGAAAAGAGCCAGGTCCTCTGAAAAGGTGAGGTCTATCACAAAGCATGCAAGCCCTGGGCAGGACGACACGCAGAGCGTACACCCGGTGCAGAGGGAATGGTCCACTGCAGGAGTATCGTTGATGTCCTTAAAGGGCCTGATGGCTCCAGTGGGGCAGCTTGTAGCGCAGGGATTGCACGGAATACGCTGGGGACACTCTACGACCACTACCCCGCCCTTCTTTGACTCCCAGAGCTCCCTGGGCGGCAATTGCGCCCCCTCTCTTTCCCCTGTAAGTACCCCACTGTTGAAAAGCTTCTGCATGTCATCCATTCAGGCAATCCTCCCATCCGTTGACGAGAACGCACTCGATCCCCTGGCAAATTCTGGCCCCTGCCTCGCCGGACCTGAGTGACTGGAGGCGGCTCCAATATTCGTCCAGTTTACCGTGCTCTGTAGGATATCCGAGGCTCGATGCAGCCGAAAGTCCGGCGATCCGTCCCTCCACCATTGCTGCACTTGCTTCCTCGATGCCGCTCGCATCGCCGGCGGTAAAAAAGTCGGGGTTCGAAGTCCTCATGGACATGTCTCTCCTGGCGACAAGACCGCATAACTGGGGGACGTACATCATTTTGCATCCTGCCTGGGAAAGGATCTCGGTCGTCGGGGAAAGGCCGACCGCAATACAGACAACATCACAGTCAACGAACGTCTCTTCACCGACAGGCTCGAATTTTTCGTTGAGCGCGGTGATGTATGCACCGGTGATGGTCCGGTCACCTACTGCCCTTTTAATGGAATGGCCGAGAAGAATGGGGACTCCCATCCTCCGGACTTTTGCAGCGTGGACCCAGTATCCTCCGATCCTGGGGGCGGCCTCCACAATGGCGGCCACCTCGACTCCTGCCTGCATGAGCTGGTAGCTCACGATGAGCCCGATGTTTCCCGCGCCCACCATGAGCACTCTCTTTCCCGGGATGACGCCGTATACGTTCATGAGCGTCTGGACCGCACCGGCGCCATAGACACCCGGGAGATCATTGTTTACGAAGGGAATGAGCCGCTCCTGGGCTCCTGTTGCGACAATTGTTTTTTTAGCGTGTATGTGGAAATAGGATTCTTCGCCCCGCATGGCGGTGAATGTTTTGTCTTCAGAATAAAAGCCTGTTACGGTTGTGTTTTCGTGGATCTCAACGTTATCCTTGCACGACTCGATTTCATTGAGTAAAATCTCTGCGATCTTGAAACCCCTGGTGCCTGCATATTCGTCCTTGCTCCCGAAAAACTTGTGCGTCTGCTTGACGAGCTGGCCGCCGAGATGCAGGTCGCTTTCGACCACCATCACCTTTGCTCCTGCGGAAGCCGCTTCGGCAGCAGCGCTCAACCCTGCCGCGCCTCCTCCGATCACCAGAATCTCAGTTGAGAGCGTCTTCATGGGCTGTCATCAGTCCTTCCCGTCCGGAACGCTGCCGTTGCCCTGCTGCGTCTCGACCTGCATACCCGGCTTCAAGGGCGTAATGCACGTCCGAACGTTCGGTACGCCGTCCACGACCATGAAGCAGCTGCTGCATTTTCCTATGGCGCAGAAAAAACCCCTGGGGCGGTGTTCCTTTTCGGTTTCCCGATAAACCCGTACCCCGTTTGCATGAAGAGCCATTGCTATCGGCTCTCCTTCGTAACCCTGCATTTCCTTGCCGTCAAAGAAAAAAAGAACCTTTTCTCCGCGCTGGAAATCAAGGATGGGATGTTCCCCGATGAGTTCCACAGTTCCGTTGCCGCCTCCAGGACCTTGTTTTTCGACCAAGCCTGTGCTCCTCCTTCCGGCCTTGACAGGATTATCTGATCACTGCAGAAAAACTTTGTGGAACGGAAAAAACAAAAAAGGCGAGTGAAAGGAAAACTTGTGAACGGGATATAAATACCCCCTCTGTATGGTTGAAAGCGGATGGTATGGCATTTCTGTGTTCAATTTTGTAGCTTAAAATAACGTTTGTCAAGCATAAATTTAGATTTAGAGTATTATATATTTATATGTATTAGTGTAAAATTTATCTTGCATAAGATTAAGAGGATATTTCAGGGAAAAAATGACTCTGACAGGAACGCACAAAAAAGATAAAATTTTGATTTGAACGGAGAGGATGAAAACAAAAAGGAGGGGTATGAGAATGTTTCTTATGAACAGCACCGGGATGCTTGCATCATTTTCCTGCAATGAACTGATGGATACTGCCGCGGAGGCCATGAAAGCCGCAAACTCACCGGAGAGCGGCGAAATAACGGCTCCGCTCCGGACAACAGTGAAGAGAGACGGGAATTCTCTTCTTCTCATGCCCTGTCTCACCAACGAAACATGGGCCCTGAAAGTTCTCACCCTGTTTCCCGGAAATCCCGGAAAGGGAAGGCCTTTCCTGAACGGGCTTGTCCTGCTTTTCGAAGGCGAGGATGGAACACCTTCTGCCGTTATGGACGGCAGGATTCTGACAGCCCTCCGGACAGGTTCGGTGGGAGGGCTTGGGGTTCGCACCCTTTCCGGGCCGGACGTGAAGTCACTCGGAATAATAGGGGCCGGAGCCCAGGGGTACTGGCAGGTCCGTTTTGCATGTGCGGCAAGGCCATTTACAAGGGTGTTCATCTGCGATGTAAAGCGGGAAAATGCAGAAAGCCTTTCCAACAAACTGCGGGGCGATCTTCATGATGTGGAAATACGTGTGTGCGGGGATGCCGCTGAACTTGTTTCCATGTCGGAAGTCATAATGACCGCAACCACATCCCGAAGCCCTGTGCTTCCGGAGAAACCCGGCCTGTTTCGGGATCGCTGTTTTGTCGGAATAGGGTCTTACACCCCTGATATGAGGGAATACCCGGATTGTTTTTTTGACGAAGTAAAAACAGTTTTCGTAGATACGCTCCATGCCCTGTCGGAAACAGGGGACCTTATCGATCCCATCAATTCGGGAATCCTGAAAAGAGAGACCGTTCGTCCCCTTTCGTCTCTTTTTTCATCAGGATCCGGTTTTGTTTCGGGGGAAGGGCCGGTGTTGTTTAAATCGGTTGGGGTATCTGTTTTTGATCTCTATGCGGCGAAAAACATCCTTGCCGCAGGAAGGCGCCTGGGAGAGGGGATCGAATTCACCCTCTAACGCATTATCAGGCAAATTGCCGGGAAAAAAGCGCATCCGGTCTTCCGGGAAAACCGGATGCGCCTGTTCTTGAAAATCAGGCCTGGGGACCCCAGGTCCTCGCCCACTCGAATAATCCGACGGCACAGGCGACGCTTGCATTCAATGAACCAGTCTCCCCGGACAGCGGAATTTTGACGATCTCGTCGCACGTTTCCGCGACAAGGCGCGAAAGTCCCTCACCTTCGGCGCCGACTATTACGGCTGTCCTTGCCGGCAGGGGTTCGGACCAGAGAGAACGTCCTGCCCTGTTGTCGAGTCCTATTGTCCAAAGGCCTGCCTCCTGCAGCCGCTTGACCGCCTGGGAGACATTATTGACTCCGACCATGGGGATACGGAGCGCAGCGCCTGCGCTTACCTTGACCACGGTACCACCTGGAAGCGCTCCCCTTCTCTTCGGGAAAAGCACTCCACTTGCGCCGCATGCCTCGGCAGTCCGTGCCACAGCTCCAAGATTGTGGGGATCCTGGACATGGTCGAGGATCACTGCCAGGATTGGCCCTTCTTCAGGAAGAACTGAAAGAAAATTCTCGAGTTCGAGAATAGACACTTCACCGCTTTTGCACGCGACGCCCTGATGTCCGCTGTGGCCGCATATTTCCGTGAGGACCTCCGGAGCTATTTCCTGGACGATGACTTTTCCTTTCTCAGCCAGCAGTTTTATCTGGCGGGAAAATGATTCGCTTACGTTTTTTCCGAGATATATCTTCTGCACCCTGTCGGGAGATTCCTTCAGGAGCTGAAGAACCACGTGACGTCCCCAATTGAGATCTTCGTTTATTTTCCGTTCCCCCCGGTGAAACGTCTCTTTTGACGGTGAACCCGGCCGTTCTTTTCTGCCCCGTTTCTCATTTGCTTTATCCAATTTTTTCCATCCTTTCAGCTATCTGTGCAGCATATTCCCGGAGATACTGTGAAGTATAGCCCTTTGCCCCCTTCATCAGATCTCCGGGGGACCCGCATGCTACCACTTGTCCCCCGCCGTTTCCTCCTTCGGGTCCGAGATCAATGATGTAGTCTGATGACAAAAGGACATCCAGGTTATGTTCTATCAGGATTACGGTATTCCCCCGGTCGACAATTTTGTTGACTATGGTCATGAGCTTTTCAACATCCGTGTAGAACAGGCCGGTTGTCGGTTCATCCAGAAGATACAGCGTGGGCCCTGAGAATTTTTTGCTCAGCTCCTTTGAAAGCTTTACTCTCTGTGCCTCTCCCCCGCTGAGAGTAAGAGCAGATTGTCCCAGTGTTATATATCCCAGCCCGGCATCTGAAAGGAGGGCTATTTTAGAGGCGATCCGGGGTATGTCCCTGAAAAAGGAGAAGCCCTCGTCTACCGTCATATCGAGAATATCCGAAATTGTTTTCCCCTTGAACTTCACTTCCAGTGTTTCCCTGTTGTATCTTTTGCCTCCGCACACTTCGCAGGGGACATAGACATCCGGCAGGAAAAGCATCGAGACCTTCGTCGAGCCTCCGCCTCCGCAGGCCTCACACCTGCCGCCCCTTACATTAAAGCTGAACCGGCCCGGAAGATAGCCCCGGATTCGCGATTCGGGAAGTTCCGCGAAAAGTTCCCGAATGAGGGTGAACAGCCCCGTATACGTCGCAGGGTTCGATCGTGGCGTTCTCCCGATGGGAGCCTGGTCGACAAGGACGACGTTCCTGAACTGTTCAGAGCCTTCGATGGCCTTGTGCTCCCCTGCACGCTCCCGGAAATCTTTATCAAGAAGCCTTCTCAGTCCCTTGTAGAGGACGTCGTACACTAAACTGCTTTTTCCCGAGCCGGAAACACCCGATACGGTGACCAGGAGACCGGTCGGGAATGAGACGTCAATTTTCTTCAGGTTGTTGTGACAGGCACCCCGGATGGTGAGAAGTCCCCTTGATATACGTTTTTTTCCTGCGCGTACTATACCCGTGCATTCCCCGCGGAGGTACGGGCCCGTGAGAAAGTTGGATTGAACGGCATCGGCGTAATCCCCTGCAAAAACAACTTCTCCTCCCTGGTCTCCTGCCGCCGGTCCCATTTCGATAATCGCATCGGCCGCTGTCATCGTCTCTCTGTCATGTTCAACGACGACGACTGTGTTTCCAAGGTCCCTGATTGATTCCAGTGTTCTCACAAGTTTGTCCGTATCCCTGGAGTGAAGTCCTATGGTCGGTTCATCCAGTACGTACAGCACTCCGCTCAGCTTTGAACCTATCTGGGCGGCGAGCCGGATCCTCTGGCTTTCCCCGCCGCTGAGGGTGTCCGATCTCCTGATGAGCGAAAGGTAACCGACCCCCACATCGCTCAGGAATCGAAGTCTCTTTTTCGTCTCGATGAGGACTTGGTGGACAATGTTTTCTTCTCCTTCGGAGAGAGAAAGCTTTTCAACCACCGATGACAGTTCGTCTACGGGCATGGAGACAAAATCTCCGATCCCGTACCCGTGTATCTTCACGTTCAGGGCTTCCGGTCGCAGGCGCATGCCTTTGCACGAGGTGCATTCGTCATCCACACGGTATGTTTCGAGTTCCTCCGTCAACGCTTCAGACTCGGTTTCTCTCCACCTCGCCTCAAGCCATGGCAGAAGACCTTCGTACCTGCCCATGTAGGTTTTTTTTTCCTCGCTGCGGTCCCGAAAGAACGGCATTGATATCCTCTCTTCCGAGCCGTGAAGGATAAAACGGCGGATTTCTTCCGGCAGTTTCCGGAACGGCGGGGTGAGGTCCCATCCATTTTTCAGTGCAAACTTCTCAAGCTTGGCCAGCATGTAGTGCTTTTTCTTCCAGGGAAGAAGGGCGCCTTCCGGAACAGGCCTTTCCGGGTCCACTGAGAGTTCCTCTGAGAAATACTGGTGGCTGCCGAGACCAGAACAGTCCTGACACGCACCGTATGGAGTGTTGAATGAAAAAAGTCTGGGTTCTATCTCAGGCAGTGAGATATCGCATGAAGAGCATGTAAAGTTTTCGGTCAGAAGTTTCTCCTCCCCCTCTTCGGGCACTGCCAGAACGTATCCTCCGCTTAGAGTAAGCGCGTTCTCCACGGCTTCGGTCAATCTTCCCCGCCTGTCTTGCTGTAAGCGGAGCCTGTCCACCACGACTTCGATTGTGTGGCGCCTGTTTTTGTCAAGGATAATCTCCTCTTCAAGCCAGAGAACGGTACCGTCCACCCGAACGCGGAGAAAACCTTTTTCCCGGGTCTGGGTGAAGAGGTTGCGGAACTCCCCTTTCTTTCCCCTGACCAGCGGTGAGAGGATCTCGATCCTCTTGTCGGAAAAGTTCCGGAAAAGGATATCGACGATCTCGTCAAGGGAATATCTCACTACCGGTTTTCCGCATGAAGGACAATGAGGAACGCCGATCCTCCCGAAGACAAGCCGTAAATAATCGTATACCTCGGTCACTGTTCCCACTATCGACCGGGGATTGTGGGAAACCCCCTTTTGTTCGATGGAAATAGCCGGGGAGAGGCCGGAAATATCGTCCACGTCCGGTTTGTTTTGTACGCCGAGAAACTGCCTTGCATAGGCGGAAAGAGATTCCACATAGCGCCGCTGGCCTTCGGCATAAAGCGTGTCGAAAGCCAGGGAAGACTTTCCGGAACCGGAAGGTCCCGTTATCACGACGAGCTTGTTTCGCGGAATATCAACGTCGATGTTTTTTAAATTGTGTTCTCTTGCTCCTTTTATTTGTATCCACTGCGACACGGTTAAATTCCTTCCCTTCAATCGAAGCCAGCATGTCACGAATCCTGGCGGCCTTCTCAAAATCGAGTTTTTCCACTGCCTGCCACATTAATTTCTCGAGTTCGGCGGCAGAGAGTTTTTCTTCCCGGGATTTTCCACTTTGCGCCGTTCCGCTTCCTGAGGGGAGAATTTCCTCGGGGAGCAGCGAGATTACGTCTTTCTTTATGGTTTCCGGTGTTATCCCGTGGAGCTTATTGTACTCCATCTGGATGGCACGCCTCCTGGCTGTTTCATCTGAAGCTTTGCGTATGCTCTCGGTGATCTCGTCCGCGTAGAGGATTACTTTTCCTGCCGTGTTCCTGGCCGCCCGTCCGATCATCTGGATGAGTGATTTCTCTGAACGAAGGAACCCCTCCCTGTCGGCATCCAGTATGGCGACAAGTGAGACCTCCGGAAGATCCATGCCTTCCCGCAGAAGATTGATTCCCACGAGAACAGAAATCTCTCCGTTCCTCAGGTCGCGTATAAGTTCCGCCCTTTCGAATGCATTCAGCTCGGAGTGAATATATTTTACTCTGAACTGGAGATCTGCAAGATATTCCGCCAGATCTTCGGATGATTTCTTTGTGAGCGTTGTGACAATGGCCCTTTCCCCTCGTCCAATAATTTCCCTGAGCCGTCCGATGAGGTCGTCAACCTGTCCTGTAGCGGGGTGTCTCTCAACTTCCGGATCGAGAACCCCCGTAGGGCGGATGACCTGCTCCGCAACCTGGCTGGAAACGTTGAGCTCATAATCTCCCGGCGTTGCCGTAACAAAGATGGACTGTCTCATGTATTTTTCGAATTCATGCCATTCGAGCGGTCTGTTATCCAGGCACGACGGCAGCCGGAAGCCGTTCTCCACCAGGGTGAGCTTTCTTGCCCTGTCTCCGTTGAACATTCCCCTCACCTGAGGAAGAGTGATGTGTGATTCATCAACGACAAGTATAAAGTCCTCCGGAAAAAAATCGAGAAGTGTTCCTGGCGGTTCTCCGGCGCTCCTTCCGTCCAGGTATCGCGAATAGTTCTCTATTCCGGAGCAGTATCCTGTTTCCTGGAGCATCTCAAGATCATAGAGTGTCCTCATCCTGATCCTCTGTGCTTCGAGAAATTTCCCCTGCTTCTCGAACATTACGGACTGCTCCTCCATTTCCAGGCGGATCGGTTCTACGGAACGCTCTATTGCGTCCCTGTCGGTGACGTAATGCTGCGCCGGAAAGATCGATGCTTCCGGGAGATTTTCAAGGGTTTTCCCCGTTACGGGATCGAATTCATCGATCCTCTCAATTTCGTCGTCGAAAAAAAGGATCCGAAGCGCCCTGTCGCCGTATGCCGGAAAAATCTCTATGATATCTCCGCGGGCACGGAATTTTCCCTGTTCGGTAACGAGATCGTTTCGCTCGTAATAGTTATCAAGAAGTTTCTCCATGAAAGCCCGGCGATCCCATTTTTCCCCTACGGAAAACGGAAAGATGACCTTTTCGTATGTTTCTTTTTTCCCGAGGCCGTAAATACAGGAAACGCTGGCCACGACGATCACGTCACGCCGTTCGATAAGGGCCTTCGTGGCTGCGAGACGGAGGCGTTCTATCCTGTCGTTTACAGAGGCATCCTTTTCGATGTATGTGTCTGAGGAGGGAACATAAGCCTCCGGTTGATAGTAGTCATAATAGCTCACGAAGTAGTGCACCGCGTTTTGCGGGAAGAAACTGCGAAATTCACTGTAAAGCTGGGCTGCGAGGGTTTTATTGTGTGAGAGGACGAGAGCCGGCCTTCCTGCTTCGGCGATGACATTCGCCACGGTGAATGTTTTTCCGCTTCCTGTTGCCCCGAGAAGTGTCTGGAAACGAAAACCGGAAGACATGCCGGCCGAGAGCTGACGGATCGCCGCGGGCTGGTCCCCTGAAGGAGCCCAGTCTGAAACGATCTGAAACTTTCTGTCCCGTGTCATGCCGCCTTTTCCTCCTCTGCTGCTCTCAGGGAAAGAAAAAGAGGAGGCCTGGTTGACCGGCTCCGCCTCCTCTTCTTCTCCTTCCGCTGACGTTTTCCTATACGGCCGGTGCCTCTCCAACGAGTCCTGTGCCGTACGACTGCTCCTCGGTTGTATCCCCTGAAGCTTGCCGCCCTCCCGTTCGGGAGTCGGCTTTTTGACCATCTCCATGCTGTTCTTCTGAAGGCTGCTCCTCCATGCCGAGAAGTACCGTCAGTTCTTTTCCTTCTATTACTTCTTTCTCAAGGAGGACACGGGCGACCTTTTCCACCTCTTCCGAGTTCTCTTCCAGCAGGCTTCGTACTCTGGCGTAGCATGAGTCTATGATCATTTTCACTTCCTGGTCAATCGTATAGGCGACTTCATCACTGTAGTTTCTTTCCTCCCCGATGTCTCTGCCCAGAAATACCTCGTGATGCTTGTGTCCGAGCTTTACGAGACCCAGCTTGTCACTCATGCCGAACTCGGTAACCATCTGCCTGGCGATCTGTGTCGCTCTCTCGAGATCATTGCTCGACCCCGTCGTGACGTCTCCGAACTGAAGCTCTTCCGCAACGCGTCCGCCGAGAAGAACGCAAATCTTGTCCAGAAGGTCGGACTTCGACATGAGAAACCTGTCCTCTTCCGGCAGCTGAAGAGTATACCCGAGGGCCATATGCCCCCTGGGAATGATCGAAATTTTATGCACCGGGTCACAGGAAGGAATCAGCTTGGCCACCAGGGCGTGTCCTGTTTCGTGGTAGGCGATGATCTTCTTCTCCTTGTCGCTGACAAGACGGCTTTTCCTTTCAGGTCCTGCAATGACACGATCAATGCCTTCCTCGAAATCCTTCATCCTGATCTCTTTCTGTCCGCTTCTTGCGGAAAGCAGAGCGGCTTCGTTCACAAGGTTCGCAAGATCGGCGCCCACGAATCCCGGCGTCCTTCTGGCCAGCACGGCTAGGTCCACGTCACCGGCGAGTTTTTTCCCCTTGGAATGAACCTCGAGAATTGCCTCCCGTCCCTTTACATCGGGGCGGTCAACGACTATATGCCTGTCGAACCGTCCGGGGCGGAGCAGTGCGGGATCAAGGATGTCAGGGCGGTTCGTCGCGGCAATGAGGATGATCCCTGTAGATTCGTCAAAGCCGTCGAGTTCTACCAGCAGCTGGTTGAGTGTCTGTTCCCGTTCGTCGTGTCCTCCGCCTAGTCCGGCTCCGCGCTGCCTGCCGACTGCATCCATCTCATCGATGAAAATGATGCATGGCTGGTATTTTCTCGCCTGTTCGAAGAGATCCCTGACCCTTGCAGCACCGACGCCGACAAACATTTCAACGAAATCCGACCCGCTGACGCTGAAAAACGGCACATCGGCTTCCCCTGCAGCGGCACGGGCAAGAAGGGTCTTTCCCGTACCCGGGGGGCCAAGAAGCAGTATTCCCCGCGGGACCTTCGCTCCCAGGGCAGTAAACCGGCCCGGTTCCTTAAGAAAGTACACAACCTCCGACAGTTCCTCTTTCGATTCATCACATCCGGCCACGTCTTTGAACGTCACCTTTGGGCGGTTGTCAAGGAAAAGTTTCGCCTTGCTCTTCGCGAAGTTCATGACCTTGCCCCCGCCTCCCTGCATGTTGTAGAGGAAGAAAATCCAGACTCCTATAAGGAGCAGGGTCGGGAACAGCGAAGAAAGCATGTTGGCCCACCAGGGAGTTTTCTGGGGAGGCTCGACCTCCACGTTTACCCCTTTCTGTGCAATTTCCTTTGCGAGATCTCCGACGCCGACCACGTAGGTCACAAACTCCCTTCCGTCGGTGAACTTCCCCTTGAGGGAGTTCTCGAGAACCGAGACAGATCGTATCCTGCCTGCGGATACCTCCGAAAGGAAAGAGCTGTAGCTGATCTCCAGAGTCTGCTGAGGCCCCTGGGTTGGTGACAGAAAAACATTCACAAGGCTCACAACGAGCACAATGAGAATGAGGTACAAACCGAGATTTTTTACCAATCGGCCCAAATTATCGCCGCCTCCTGACTAGATTGAGTTTTTTGTTCCTGTTCTCTATTGCTCCAGGTCTATTACTCCAGGACCTCTACAATATGCACCGATGGAAGGTTTCTCCATCTGCCTGCATAATCGAGGCCATAGCCCACAACAAACTTATCCGGTATTGAAAAACCTTTATATTCAACCTGTACGGGTACCTTGCGTCTCTCTTCCTTGTCCAGCAGCGCGCATACCTTTACGGTTCCCGGCTGGCGCTCGTGCATCAGCTTGACAAGATAAGACAGTGTAAGGCCCGTGTCAACTATATCTTCGACGATAAGGACATTTTTGTCCTTGACGCTGCTGTCAAGATCTTTGACGATGCGGACGATCCCGCTTGTTTTCGTGGAATCTCCGTATGAGGAAACCGCCATGAAATCGAGGGATACGTTCACGGTCTCGGGGATCGCCCTCACAAGGTCGGACATGAAGACGACGGCTCCTTTCAGGATCCCAACGACTACGAGGTCTTGCCCCGCGTAGTCTTTTCCGATCATCTCACCGATCTCGCGAACTCTTTTTGCTATTTCCTTCTCAGGAATCAGTACATCGGCAACTTTGTATTCCATTATCGTTCATCTTCTCTCCGCCTAAGTTTGGGAAAACCGCTCTCAGATGGACTGCAGAAGCTTCCTTCTCCTTTCTGCCGGTTCTTCCCTGTTTTCCCCAGAAAGGAACCCATTCATGGGCGCCGGTGAAAAGGACCGGAAATACGTCATTGCCCCACGAAGGGCCATTGAAATCTTCCCGGATGCAGGAGTCGCTCAAGGCAAAAACCCTAACGGCCCCCCATTCAGGCAAAATGGCGTGCATGGGGCCTATCGAATAAAAAGCAGTTTCCCTTTTCTCCCAGAAAAAAATCCACCGGTTCCACGCAAATGTTCCCTGCTCACCTTCCAGAGGAAAACATACTCCTGAATGGTCCAATCCGTTTAGTATATCAGGGTCTACCCATGAGACAAAGGGGGAGGAGCAAAAAACAAACATGTTCCTCTGCCACTGAAAGCACCAGGAACCCGAGCTGTGAGCAAGCCGTACCAGGGACTCCGTCCTTTCGCGGGACAATGTCCTGAGCCCGAGTCTCCTCCCTACACCTCTGAAAAACACTGACTTTTCCGCGTCACCCAGTTTTCTGATCACATCGAGCCCGCAAGAATATGAGGAGAAGGGAACCTTCCTTTCAGCAGCGGAAAGAAGCGAATCCTGGAGCAGTTCCTCTTTGTTCCTGTAATATGCCATGTCCGATGCTGTGCCGAGGATATGTTCTTTCACACAGGGATTGAACCGGTTCTCGAGAAAGGGAAGCAGGTTCTTTCGTATCCTGTTCCTGAGATATGCCGTGTCCGTATTCGTTGAGTCCTCGCGCCATGGAATATTATATGCGTCCAGCATTCTTCTCAAAAAATCCCTCGGGAAAGACAGGAGGGGGCGGAAAATGAATCCCCTTTTCTCCTGGATCCCGGTTAGTCCCCGAACACCGCTCCCCCTGATGAGATTGTGAAGGAAGGTTTCGGCTGCATCGTCAGAGGTATGGGCAACGGCTATTCCCCATCCGCCGGACGATGCCCTCGCCGTTTCGAGGAATTCGTACCGTATCCTCCTGGCGCCATCCTCCAGTGATTCTCCTTTCCGGAGGAGCCCCGGAACATCCCGCGATTCACTCATGAGAGGCAGACCGAAGCGGTCTGCCATTTCCGAAACGAATTCAGCGTCCTCCCGCGCCTCGCTTCCGCGAATGCCATGCTCGAGGTGCGCTATTATCAGTTTTCCTTTCCAGAGTTCGGCAAACAACCAGAGCATCGCTATCGAGTCGCTTCCCCCCGACACAGCAAGCACGATAGGAGACCCGATATCCCACCATCCCTGGGATTTGCCGATCTCCTCGAATTGTTTTTTCAGCCGTGGAATGGAATATTCGAAAGGTATATCATTCCGGGGCCCTTTTTTCATTATCCTGCCGGGCACCTCCCTGACATAAAAAAAGGCGGAGTCACCGCTCCGCCTGTTATCTTCATCAATTGGTGGCGGTGACTGGAATCGAACCAGTGACACTGCGGGTATGAACCGCATGC
>CAYTQC010000030.1:0-14817 GCA_964439735.1 uncultured Synergistaceae bacterium | reverse complement strand
TTTCGGGTATCTCATGGGGAGGAACGGCACGCTTTTCCACCGGCCTCTCTTTCAATAAAAACCGGGAAGAATAGAAGAAGACGGGGAGAGCTCCCTTCCGCCCTCCCCGTCTTCTTCAGCACTTGTCGCAGTAGAGTTTCGACGCCTGTTCAGCCGATACGGTTATGCCCCTGATCATGGCCGAACTGAATCCCTCGTGTTCCATTCGGTTCAGCCCGGAGATGGTGCAGCCCTTCGGGGTCGTCACCTTGTCGATCTCGTTCTCGGGATGGCTTCCGCTGACTGAAAGAAGGCACGCTGCCCCCTTCGCCGTCTGGACAGCCATTGCCAGTGAATTTTTGGCGGACAGTCCGATCTCGATGCCCCCCTGGGATGCGGCGCGGATGGCGCGGAGGAAAAAGGCGATCCCGCAGGCCCCGAGGGCCGTGGCGGCGATCATGTCCTCCTCCCGGATCCTCAGCGTCTTTCCCACGTCGTTGAATATAAGTCTTGCCATCTCCAGCGCCCTGTCGTCCGGGCCGTTGGAGGCGATGCAGGTCATAGACTCCCGCACGGCAATGGCAGTATTCGGCATTGCCCGGGCGATTCGCACGGGCTTGCCGATCACCTCTTCGATCCGCCTCAGCGTCAGGCCGGTGACCACGGAAATGAGGATGTGACTGTCAAAATCCAGTACCGGAGCGATCTCTTCCAGCAGAGTATCCACAAGCTGGGGTTCCACGGAGATGATCACCACGTCGGCTCCCCTCACTGCAGCGAGGTTGTCGCTCGTCACCTCGAAACCCTGGGCCCGGAAATCCTCCAGAAGGTGAAGCCTCCGCCTCGTCAGCGTGATCCTCCCTGGTGTAAAGTTCTCGCCCTGGGCCAGCCCCTTGGCGATGCTCGTTCCGATATTGCCAGCCCCGAGAATTGCGATCCTGATGTCTTCAGCCATTTTTTTCCGAACCTCCCGTCCAATTGCGGATCTCATCGGGAAATCCGGTGAGCCGTAATTTTTAGGGCACAGTATATCAAACGAACCTGTATTTTTAAAGAGGAGTTTCCTCTGTTTCACTCCCTGAAGGGAAGGGCTTTTTTCCTGTAGTCATCCATAGCCGCTTCCCTCAGTTTTTCATCGGAAAGCAGGTCCCACCCGGTGAAGGCAAGTCCTTTGGCTGCAAGAACGACCACGTCGTCTCCCCTTGGCGAAACCGCCGCTTCCCGGAACGCCGGAGTGTGCCCTGCAACAGAGGTGTCCGCTATGGCAAGGTACTCATGGATCGTGGGCAATTCCAGAGATACGTTTCCCACGTCTGAAGATCCGAACCGCTCCCTGGGGTCCGGATACTCCATCTTCTCACCGAGCAGTTCCATGTTCCTTTTGAAGGCCTCTCCCATGACCGGGTTGGGGTAGCGTTCCGCATAAACCGGTTCGCCGTCAACTGCGAAAGATGCACCTGTGATCATTGCCGCGGCCCCGGCAGCCCGCTTCAGGTCCTCGAACATTGCGACAAGTTCCTTTTTCGTGGAGGCTCTCACCGTGAAATCCGCCTCGGCCTCGTCGGGAATGATATTCGATGCCCTGCCGCCTTTGGTGATAATGCCGTTGATCTTCGCGGAATTCGGCCATGTCTGCCGGAGCACGTCGATACTGTTGAAAAATGCGATGAGGGAACTGAGCGCGTTGATCCCCTTGTCCGGTGTCGCCGAGTGGGCAGCCCTGCCCGAGAAGAGGACCTTTACTCCCTGGGCCGCGAGCCCTCCCCTGCCGATGATGTTCTTTGTATTGGGATGCATCATCAGGGCAAAATCCACCCCCCTGAAAGCTCCCCGCTCAACGAGGTAAATCTTGCCGCCGCCCCCTTCCTCCGCCGGAGTGCCGATGACCTGCACTTCACCTGCCGCATCCTCAAGGACTGAAGCCAGTGCTATTCCCGCCCCCACGGCGGAAGCTGCTATAATATTATGCCCGCATGCATGGCCCAGCCCCTTCAGGGCGTCATACTCCGAAAGGAAGGCAATTACCGGGCCGGAAGCCCTGCCTTTCCTCACCGCCCGAAAGGAAGTCTCCATGCCGCAGAAGGGCATTTCCACAGTGAACCCGTGCCGTTCGAGCATGTCTTTCTGCCATGCGGCGGCATGGACTTCCTCGAAGGATGTTTCGGGACACCCGTGAATATCGTGACTCAGCCTGAGAAGTTCCTGCCGTATTTCATCCGTTTTTTCCGCAATGCGCTGTTTCATAAAGAACATGCTCTCCTTCCGTTATAAAAAACGGGGCGGGAGATCCGCCCCGTTTCCTGTAAATTTCATTGTGCGTCTTTTGAAGGGCTATTCCTTGGTCACACCCTTGAGGAAAATAAGCTCAAGGGGAGACTCCACGAGTCCCCTGACATTCTTGCGCCTGCCGTTTACGTTGTCAAGGACAAACATGGTGAGCCAGCCGGCATCTTCGATAATAAGCTCCTGGGCCTTCCTGTAAGCCTCTTTCCGTTTCTCCGGGTCATTCTCCGTCATTCCGAAATCGACGTACTTGTCGACCTCCGGGTTCGAGTAGAAGGACCTGTTGCCGCCGCCGGGAACCCACTGGTTCGTGTGGAAAAGGGGGCGGAGAACCCAGTCGGAATCTCCTGTGGACGGCGACCACCCCATGAGGAAAATCTGTGACTGGTTTTCTTCAGGTTTTCTGGACGTTGCGGCAAGATAGGCAGCCCAGTCCATGGTGGAGAGTTTTGCATCGATCCCCACAGCCTTCAGGTATGCCTGGACAGCTTCTGCTGTTTTCAGATCCATGGGATATCGTCCGTTGGGAGACCAGAGCCTGAGTTCAAGCTTCTTTCCATCCTTCTCGAGAACCTTGTCGCCGTCGGAATCCTTCCAGCCGGCTTCCTCAAGGAGTGATTTCGCCTTTTCAGGTTTGTACTCGTAGCCTTTTACAGGTGCATAGCCGTTAACGGCAAATGCCATGGGAGAATCTATCGGGCGCGCGAATCCCTTCAGGATGTTCTTACAGATCGCATCCCTGTCCACTGCGTAATTTATCGCCTGCCTGACTTTCACTTCCTTAAGGACCGGGTCGAGGGCGTTCATGGCGAAATACATGACCCTCATGCCCGGCTGGATGGTCAGGTCGATATCCTTGTTCTCCCGAAGGCGCTCCACCTCGAAGGAGGAGATACGCTCGGCGATATCGATCTCTCCCGTCTCCAGCATCATGGTCCGTGCGTTGTCATCGGGAATAGTCATGAAGACCGCCGTATCTATCTTCGGACGTCCTTCCCTGTATTTGTCGAAAGCGACGAGGGTGATCCTGTCGCCTTTCTGCCAGCTCTTGAACGCAAAGGGACCGGTTCCGGAAGGATTATTCTTGATGTCCGCATTGGCGTCTATCCTTGCCGGATCAATGATCACGCCCGCAGTGTGGCACATTGTATGAAGAAACGGGCCGAAGGACATGGAAAGAATAAACTGTACCGTAAACTCGTCAACCACTTTCACTTCCGAAAGGAAAGGGCTGAAAAGAGAGCTTCTCTTGTACTTTCCTGAAAGGAGCCTGTCGAAATTCTTCTTTACCGCTTCAGCGTTAAAGGGAGCTCCGCTGTGGAACTGAA
The DNA here is from genome assembly GCA_964439735.1 of uncultured Synergistaceae bacterium. Classification (GTDB taxonomy): domain Bacteria; phylum Synergistota; class Synergistia; order Synergistales; family Aminobacteriaceae; genus Aminivibrio. The sequence goes on along the minus strand of CAYTQC010000030.1, from coordinate 11,227 downwards.
CACCTTTTTTCAGGCTGAATGTCCAGGCCTTCCCGTCTTCCGAAACTTCCCATTTATCGGCAAGCCTTGGTGCGATCTCCAGTCTTCCGTCCTTTACGTCAAAACCCACGAGCCCTTCATAAATCTGGAAACACAGTTCTTCCGAAGGGTTGTCTGTAATATTCTGGGGGTCAAGCTCCACGGGTTCTGCTCCCTGCCCCACCGTAACGGTTACAGCAGCGGCAGCGGAGACTGCGAAAATCCCCAGAAAAACACAGCACAGTATTGCGGTCAATTTTCTTTTCATGAACCGAATGCCTCCTTTTTCGCCCGCTGGAAGGGGCGTTGTTCTCAACTCATACCCATTCCTCTGCCCTGTGGCACACCACAGAATGTTTTGGCCCCACCTCCTTTCTTTCAGGCTCTCTTTCCCTGCAGACAGGAATACAGAAAGGACACCGCGTACTGAAGCGGCACCCGGGAGGAGGATTTGACGGGCTGGGGATATCGCCCGCTATTACCTTGTCCTCAATGTCTTCATTTGTTACAAAAGGTTTCGGAACACTGGCCAGAAGAGCCCTCGTATACGGATGGACAGGATGTGAGAATACCCGGTCCCTGGGCCCTTCCTCCATGATCCTGCCGAGGTACATGACCGCGACGCGGCTGCTGATGTGCCGTATCACAGCGAGGTTGTGTGAAATAAACATGTAGGCGTGCCCTCTTTTTTCCTGCAGGTCCTGAAGAAGGTTGAGGATCTGGGCCTGGACGGATACGTCAAGGGCTGACGTGGGTTCATCCAGAATGATGAACTCCGGATCCGACGCAAGGGCGCGGGCAATGGCGATCCTCTGGCGCTGGCCGCCTGAGAATTCATGGGGATACCTGCTCCAGTGATCTTCCCTGAGCCCCACCTCGCCGAGGAGGGATTTCACCCTGCCGTCCATCTCTCCCGGCGGAACGATACCATGGATCTCAAGGACTCTTCCGATGATATCCCTGATGATCATCCTTGGATTCAGTGAGGCGAAGGGATTCTGAAAGACGATCTGGGCCTTTCTTCTGAAAATAGTGAGTCCCTCTCCCTGGAGTTCATCCACCGGCCTGCCGAGGAAAAGGATCTTTCCTGACGTCTTCGGAATAAGCCCCAGCGAGAGAAGCCCAAGGGTGGACTTGCCGCTTCCGGACTCACCCACAATTCCCAGTGTCTCTCCCCGGTCAAGGGTGAGGGAGACACCGTCCACCGCGCGTACAGGCTTTTTCTTCCCGGCGAAAAGTCCCCCGCCGGCGGAAAAGTGCTTTACCAGGTTCTCAATTTCCAAAACAGGCATGGCATGCCACCTCGTGTCCCGGTCCGATTTCTCCCGGCCGGGGAGAAACAGATGAGCAGATGGGAAGCGCTTCAGGACAGCGCTCCCTGAACCTGCACCCCTCGGGAAGATTCAGAAGGTCGGGCAGGGTTCCCGGAATGACCGCGAGACGCTTCTGATCCTTGTCGAGCCTGGGGATAGCCCCAAGCAGTCCCTTCGTGTAGGGATGCCGGGGGTTCCCGAACAGCTCTCCGACCGACGTGCATTCCACTATGCTTCCGGCGTACATGACCGCCACCCGCTGGGCCATGGCGGCAATGACCCCCAGGTCATGGGAGATGAGAAGCACGCTGCTCCCTCCCTCCCTCTGCAGTCTCCGGATGAGGGTGAGGATCTGCGCCTGGATGGACACATCGAGAGCCGTGGTGGGTTCATCGGCAATGATGAGTTTCGGCCCGCATGAAAGCCCCATGGCTATCATCACCCGCTGCTTCATCCCCCCTGACAGCATGTGGGGGTATTTCTGCACGCTTTGTTCGGGATCGCTGATGTTTACCTTTTTGAAAAGCCCCACCACCCTGGAGAGGAGGGATCTTCCCGAAGCCCCGGGTTCATGGGCAACTATGGCCTCCTCGACCTGGAAGCCGGCAGTAAACACCGGGTTCAGGCTGCTCATGGGATCCTGGAAAATCATTGCCAGGTCTTTTCCTCTCAGGGCCCTCATTTCTTCGCTGTTCAGGGACAGAAGATCTCTGCCCCCGAATTCGATGGTTCCGCCGAGGATCTTTCCGGGAGGCACCGGTACGAGCCCCATCACCGAAAGGGCAGTGACCGATTTACCGCATCCCGTTTCTCCGACGAGTCCGAGGACCTCCCCCTCCTCTATGGAGAAAGAGACATCCTCGAGGGCTCGTACGATGCCGGCCTCAGTATGGAAGTGAACGGTCAGGTTGTTTACCGAAAGGATTCTGCTCATGCCATCAGTCCTTCAACCGCGGATTCAGCGCATCCTGGAGACCGTCCCCGAAGAAATTGAAGCCGAGGACCACGATCATGATCGACACCCCGGGAAAAACCGCCACAAGGGGAGCGCTCCTGAGATACATCCTTGCCGTGCTGAGCATGGTTCCCCACTCAGGCTGGGGGGGCTGCACCCCCAGTCCGAGGAATCCGAGCCCGGCAGCCGTGAGAAGCACAGTGGCCATCCTGAGAGTCGTCTGGATGATAATGGGCGATACCGCGTTGGGAAGCACGTAGCGGACTATGGTGGAAAAATGGGATTCTCCGATCGCCCTGGCAGCGGTGACATACTCGTTCTGTTTCACGGTAATGACGGATCCCCTGGTTATCCTGGCAAACTGGGGAATGGAATAGATGCCTATGGCGATTATGAGGTTGTGGAGATCCGGCCCGAGGACAGCCACTATAGCCAGCGCAAGGAGAATTCCGGGAAAGGCGAGGAGCACGTCCATGCACCGCATGAGGAACTCGTCCAGCCACCCTCCGAAATAGCCCCCTGCGGCACCGAGCACGACGCCGACGACAAGAGCCATCAGGACGGAGAAAACCTGGATGATCAGCGATGTCCTGGCACCGAAGATCACCCTGGACAGGATGTCCCGCCCGAACTCGTCGCACCCCATGGGATGTTCCGCGGAAAGGGGTGCGAAGCTTTTTGAAAGATCCTGCCCGAGAGGATCATGGGGAGCGAGCCAGGGGGCAAATACGGCAACTCCCACATACAGGGCTATGATGACCAGGCCCAGGAGAGCGATGGGGTTTCTGCATATCCGCTTCAGGACCAGCACGGCCCTCGAATCGCCCCTAGCCATGATAGCGGATCCTCGGGTCAAGCACGGCATAGAGCACATCCACCGCCAGATTCACCAGCACAAAGAACACCGCGACTATGACAAGGGTGGCCTGAACCACCGGAAAATCCCGTGCGAGAATGGACGTCACCAGCAGCCTGCCCACTCCGGGAAGAGAAAAGACAGTCTCCGTGAGCACCGCCCCAGCAAGAAGCTGGCCGAACTGAAGCCCGATGACGGTCACGGTGGGGATGAGGGCGTTTCTCAGCGCGTGTCTTCCCACTACAAGCCTTGAGGAAAGCCCTTTTGCCGTAGCAGTGGTGATATAGTCCTGGCGGAGGACATCCAGCATGCTGGAGCGGGTCATCCGCGCGATAATGCCTGCCGATGCGGTCCCGAGGACTATGGAGGGGAGGACCAGGTGTGCCAGCGTTCCTGTTCCTCCCGAAGGAAGCCACATGAGTTTTACCGAGAAAAGCAACATGAGAAGGAGCCCCCACCAGAAGACAGGCATGGAAATCCCGAAAAGCGCGAGCACCGTTGCGGCGTAATCAACCCAGGTCTTCCGCATAACGGCGGAGAGAACTCCTGCGGACACCCCGATCAGTACCGCCAGCACGATGCTCGAGAGAGCGAGGACAAGGGTATGCCCCAGGCGCGGGAGAATCACCTCCATAACCGGAGATTCATACCTCAGGGACATAAGCTCTCCTGAAAAGAGCCCCCGGACGAACATCCCGTACTGGACCGCCAGGGGACGGTTCAGGCCGAATTTTTCCCGCAGCATCTCAACATCGGCCTCGGTTGCGTCAAGCCCGGCCATAAGCTGTGCAGGATCCCCCGGAGCAAGCTGGATTATGAGAAAGGCCACCACGGAGACTCCAATGAGAACAGGAACAAGCATCAAAAAACGGCGGAGAATAAAGCGCCCCATGAAACCGCTCCCCTCTTGCCTGCAGTATGAAGAATTCTCCAAATGAACAATATGTTTTATTGTATCATGAAACTGTTTTTAACCCGTCAAAATGCATCTTTTTTCTCGCTCCTACGGCTACAGGCAGGCTTCCGACGCAGGCACCAGCACTCCCCGCTCGTCGGCGTACCGTACCTCGCACTCCAGCCAGACCCCGATTCGGTCATGGACCCTGCGCCGCACTTCCCCGATAAGGGAGAGCACGTCACTGGCCGTGGCACCGCCCAGGTTCACGATAAAATTAGCATGGCGGAATGAGACCTGGGCCCCTCCGACCTGTTTCCCCTTGAGCCCCGTCTCCTCGACGATCCGCCCCGGAGGGCCCGCCAGATCATAGACAGCAGGCACATTGCTGAACACCGATCCGCAGTTCGGCTGGTGACGGGGAAACTTTACCCTTCGTTCTTCCAGGATCCGGAGCTGCTCCCTGCGGATCTCTCCCCTGTCAGCGGGGGAGAGATCAAGGAGTGCCCCAAGGATGATCCACCGGTCCCCATCACTGTCCCCGGCGCGCTGAAAGAATGAATGACGATAGGAAAAATCGCACTCCTCCCTGGAAAAAGTGCGCATCTCTCCTGCATGGGAGACAGCGTCTACCGAGAGAATATTTTCCCCCACGCTCCTTCTCAGGCTTCCCCCGTTCATGGCGATGAGGCCGCCGAGGGATCCGGGGATACCCGAGGCATGTTCCATGCCGGAAAGCCCCGCGTCAGCAAGATTTCTTACGAGGCTGGGCACCCAGATACCGCCCTTCGCCCTGACCCTCGCCCCGGAGAATGAAAATCCGGAGAAGCGTCTTCCCAGCTTCAGCACCACTCCCCGGATCCCTCCGTCGGGAAAAAGGATGTTCGTTCCCCTTCCCATGACCAGGAGCGGGATTCCCTCCCCCCGTACAAACTCAAGCAGCCTGAGGATCTGATCCTCACTCTCCGGCTGCACGAGGGCATCCGCAGGTCCCCCGATCCTCCACGAGCAGTGGGAGCTCAGCGGTTCCGAGAAATAAACATGCCCTACGTCAATATGCTTCAGCTTCTCCGCTGTATTCATCCGGTTTTCCTGCCGCCTTTCAAAAGGGAGGGACGAAAGCACGCCTTCCCTCCCGGTGATAGTTCACTTTATGCATGTGGAGCCGCCGTCAGGCGGGGAGAAATGTTCCCCGCCTGATCCCCTGAAATGATATGCGATCCGGGGACAGGCCCTTTTCTCCGGCGAGGCTCCTGAAAATATGGAGCGTATTTTTCTGGCAGGTGAAGAGAAGGACCTGGTTCTCACCGGCCGCCTCGAGGAGCGCTTGTGCGGCTCCCCGCTGTCTCCTCTCGTCGAAACGGACCAGGAGATCGTCAAGAATGAGCGGCAGGGGCTCCGATTTCCTGCCCCAGAGCGATGCAAGGGCAAGTCTCATGGAAAGGTACACCTGGTCAGCCAGACCTGAGCTCCATTTTTCCTCTTCCTTCCGCTCTCTCGAGGGGCCGCTGCTCTCGAGGAGCACCGAAAAGCCCTTTTCCCCCCCTCTTGATAAAAGAGTATACCTGCCTTCAGTCATAAGTGCGAGATATTTTCCTGCCAGGCATATCACCTCGGGCTGCCGCTCCCTTTCATGCCTTTCCCTGGCCGCTTCGAGGAAATGCCTGGCAAGCACAGCTGACAGCCATTCCCCGATATAACCGTCCAGTTTTGTCTCCATGCCCTTCCTGGTGAACAGGAGGTCTCCCAGCCGTTCGTCAGAGGCTATCTGCTCCGCCTGGAGCGCAGTCCTGCCCCGGGAGACGGCGAGTGCCTCTATCTCTTTTTCAAGAAGAAGGGAGGACGCTTTCAGGGAGTCCATATCTTTCCTGCACTCCTCAACAGAAAGCCCTGCCAGGACTTCCTGTGCCCGGAGCATCCCGTCATCCTGCCCGAAAAGGCTGCCCAGCACCTTCTGCTCCTGAAGTTTCGCCGATTGCAGCCGTTCCCTTTCCTCCCACAGCACGGCGAGTTCCCTGAATGATTCCTCTCCGTCGGCTCCGGCGGAGGAGAACAGTTCCGCCGTACGCCTGCCGGCCTCGTCTGAGTCGCTTCTCTGCCTTTCCAGGATCGTGCAGAGGGACTGCATTTCCCGTTCGAGGGCGGATATTTCTCCTTTTATTGCCGAGGCCCTCCCAAGGATTCCCGCCAGGAACCGTATGGCCGATTCATCGGGAGATCCAGGCGGTATCATCCCGCCATCCGCAAAAACAGGCGAGAGATCTCCAATTCTCTTCCGTACAGACTCTATATATTCCCCGAGGTCATTCATCTCGCCTTTTCGTGCATCAAGGCCATTTTTCTCCGACCTCAGCTGAAGGATCCTCGGAACCATGCCCTCCATATCACCGGGAGCAAGGCTCCGGTCAAAGCCATGGCAGGAAAGCCACTGTTCCCAGTCAGACAGGAGTTCCCGCAGTTCCCCGTCTATCCGCTCCATCTCCCATTCCATGGAAGCCGCCTCCGTATCCATGCGGCTCAAGACGGCACCCAGCTGCCTGCTCCTCTCGGTGAGCAGGGCAAATCGTTCGTTTGCCGCGTTGTCCTTCTCTCCCTCTTCAAGAAGGGCGTCCACCTCACTGTCGGAGCCGGGAACCTTTATTCCGAGCTTCGCGGCGAGATCCTCCATCCGTGCCTGAAGTTTCAGGATCCTTTCATTCTGGTCATCGAGCAGTACCTCGGTTTCCGCCATGCGCACATCCATTTCCTCCACGCGCAGCTTCCACCACGACCAGTTCTGTTTATGACGTCTCTCCTGGTCCCTGTGGGCAATAAAGGCGAGTGCAGACGCACACAGGAGCGCTGCGCCCCCGATGCTCCAGACACTGTCGGAGGTCAGGTGCCACTGGTAGAGCGCTCCTCCCGATACTGCCAGCAGGACAGCCGAAACTCCGGCCACCAGGCGTCCAGGCGCATCCGGCTCCTGTTCCGTCGCCGCGTCCCTCTCCCTGGCAAGGTTCTTCCTCGCATCCTCAAGCTTTTCAAGTTCCGACTCCTCGTCCCCGAGCTCACCGAATACGTCCCTGACGTGGGTTATCAGTTTCCAGCGATCGAGAGCCCGCCATGCTCTCACTTCTACCTTCGACAATTCCCTGTCGAGAGAGGAAGCTTCGCTCCTCCTGTCCTCAAGGAGACGGTTCCACTGGGCAAGAGACTTTTCCTCCTCCCCCTTCCTCTTCTCAAGCTGCGCCTTTCTCGCCGCCGTTTCCCTGGAGAAGGCGATGGCTTCAGAGGAAACATCAGCGGAGTCAAGGTCATCCCCGGTCCACCACGGACAGAGGTTTTCGAGGTTTTGGAGGAATATTCTTTCGGCAGCACCAGTCTCCTTCTCAAGAAGAGCCCGCCGCGAAAGGGCAGAACGGAACCGCTCGCTTTCGTGGTCCAGGGCCTTTATTTCTTCCTGACATTCCAGGCATCTCAGGAGGGGATCCGATTCGAGCCCTGATTTTTCCTCTTCTTTTTGCCGGATATCCTCCCGTGTACTCTCAATGGCCCGCTGCAGGCGCTCTTTTTCCTCTTTGAGCCTTTCCATGCGGGCGATCCCGTTCCCGGGAAACGGGTGCAGCCCTTCCAGCTCACCCAGGCGTGCTTCGGCCTCCCGGATCGCTTTCCAGGCGGCACGTCCTTTTTCCAGCAGTTCAAGCTCCGAAAGTCTTGCATTGACCGCCGCGAGCGCCTTTTTCTTTTCCTCCATGGAACGCTCCAGGGCGAGAAGGTCCTTCTTTTTCTGCCTCCATTCGCCGCTTAGTTCCCTGAGACTCCGAATGCCGGAATCGGTCTCCTCAAGGGCGGCAAGCAGCCTGTTCACCGCCGACGCGCTCCTGGCGTTTCCTCCGGGCCGGTAGAGTTCGTTCGCAGCGGTCTCCAGCGATGAAAACAGCTTCGGGAGTGACGCAGAACCCAGACCGGCTCCCGCAGAGAAGAAACGCGACGTCACTCCTGAGGAATTGATGGGCTGGAGGGACTGCATCTCCACCAGGCCCATGGCAAAGACGTTCTCGTACACCTCGCGGCTGATGGAGAAAAAGTCGGGGGGAAGGTCGTCTGAAATCCCTCCCTCGACGGGGGCGATAGTATTTCTCGTACCGTCCAGCGTCAGCACATACTGCCGGCCGTCCTTCATGCGGATCCTCGCGGTACCGCCGTGGTTTCCTCCCTGTACCGGATCATAGCCGTTTCCCCTGAAACGGGCCCCCTTCTCACGGGGAAACAGTATCCTGCGGAAAAAATTCATGAGCGTCGTCTTTCCGCTTTCATTCTCTCCGTGGATGACGGTGAGCCCTTTCGAAAGATCCGCTCCCCCGCCTGAAAAAATCCCGAAATTGTTCACAAAGAATCCGGTTATCCTCATAGCCCGGGCTCTCCTTCAAGCAGGCCGGAGAGGGTCGAGAACACACACCGGTCGAGCAGCTCTCCGACTTCGTCTTCAGAAAGGGATTCTATCCTTTGCAGGACATCTCCCGACTGGCGTATTTTATCCAACAGTCCCCTCTCCCGGAGGATATCCATCATTCCTTCCCGGAGGTCCCCCCTCTTTGTAAAAGACCGGACTTCCTTCAGGAAATCCCCGACGAAATGCTCCCCTGCCGATAGGAACTCCAGGTCAAGCTCGGGTGCGGTAGTATCGGAAATGCCGACCGTGTGGACAAAATCCGGGCGTTCCGCCTCCTGGGCATTCAGGGTATCCATAAGTCCGCCGGATCCCCGGAGAAATCCCGGGCGGCGGAGCATTTCATGGACCCTTCCCCGGCCTGAGAGGGCCACCCTGAGAATGACGGGCCTTCCTCCTGCGCCGTTCCGCGCTTCTTCCTTCAGACCGGCAAGGGCCTGAAAAAAATCCTCATCCCGGTCCATTCCCGATATGGAAAGATGTTCGCTCCTCCAGCGAACGGCATCGCAGGGAACAAACTCCGCCGCAGCAGATGCAGGAAGGCTCCCGGAGGGCGTCGTGAGAACGGCCTCGTACACGCCTTTTTCCCCCGATTCCCTGGCATGCCTGCCCTGGATGATCCCGGGATAGGCGATGAGAGGCGTCCGGCAGAGAATTTCCGCCGTGTGGACGTGCCCGAGAGCCCAATAGTCCATACCGGCAGACTTCAGGTCGTCAAGGGAGCAGGGGGCAAAATTTTCGTGCCCTTTCCGGCCTCCTGTATTGCAGTGGAGCATTGCGATATTCACCCCTTCGCCGTGCCTCTGCGCGAATCGGAGTGCAATATTTTCCTCCACGTTCCGGACGGGAAAGCTGTAGCCGTGTATTGTCCCGACCCTTTCCCCGCCGGCGGTGACAAGAGGAAAAGATTCCACGTCGGGACCGAACCTTACCGCAAGAGGAGGGAAATCCCTGTCCGCCTCCCACCCCGAAAGGGAATCATGGTTTCCTGCAGCTATAAACGAAGGAATGCCCGCACCGGAGAGCCTCTTCAGCTGTTCGAGGAAAAACACCTGGGCGCGTACGCTTCTGTCCTCGCCGTCGTAGATGTCACCCGAGACCAGAAAAAAATCTGTTTTCGAGGCAATGGCATGTGACACCGCGTTTTCAAATGCCCGGAAAGAGGCCTTGCGCAGAAATGATCCCAGGGAAGGGGAGATGTCGGAGATCCCGTAAAAGGGACTGTCAAGATGAAGGTCGGCGCAGTGCAGGATCCGCAGCTTCCGGCCGCTCATCATATCTCCCTCAGGCGGAAGGGGAAAGAAAATATCGTGCGGTTCACGGGTACCACTCCCTTCGCAATATACGGAACTACTTTATTCCACGAAACGGCTCTTTGCAAGAGAGGAGAGGTGAACGCACATGAGAAGGACTTGTCACCATCCAGTGACAATGGGATAATGCTCCCGTAACTTGAAAACCTATTGTGGAGGATTGCAGAGAGATGAAAGGATTTGGAGCAGCCATAACGGCGATTTCATATTACCTTCCTGAAAAGGTGGTGGACAACAAATCGCTCGTGCAGGAATTCGGAACCTGGACCGAGGATAAAATCTATCAGAAGACGGGCATCAGGGAGCGGCACGTTGTAAACGGTGAACTGGTCTCGGACCTTGCAGCAAGGGCGGCGGAAAAGCTCTTTGAAGAACACGGCGTGGACAGGGAGACCATCGATTTCCTGCTCCTGTGCACCGAGAGTCCCGATCACTATCTTCCCGCCACGGCGTGTATCGTGCAGGATATGGTGGGGCTGAAAAAAAGCACGGGAGCCCTTGATTTCAACCTCGGATGCTCGGGTTTCGTCTATGGGCTCGCCCTCGCCAAGGGGCTCATCGCAGCGGGGATCGCTTCGAAGATCCTGCTTATTACCGCAGATACCCTCACCAGGACCATCCACCCCATGGACAAGAGCACGAGGACCATATTCGGCGACGCGGCAGCCGCCACCCTCGTTGAACGTTCGGAGACGGGCAGGATCGGAGATTTCATCCTGGGGACCGACGGAAGCGGCAGGGACAAGCTCATCATTCCCGCCGGCGCCTGGGCAGCCCCGAGATCAGCCGAAACCGCCGTCGAAAGGACAAACAAGTGGGGGAACACCAGGACACCGGAGAATCTCTACATGAACGGGCCCGAAGTGCTCGACTTCACCCTCACCACCGTTCCGGACGCAGTATACCAGGCCCTCGAGACCCATTCCATAAGCCTGGGGGACGTGGATCTTTTTGTTTTCCACCAGGCGACGAAACTCATGCTTGATCACCTCAGGGAGGTGATCGGCATCCCCGAGGAAAAATTCTTCATGAACATGGAGAACAAGGGAAACACCGTGAGCTCTACAATTCCCATGGCCCTGAAGGATGCGTCCGACGCAGGCCTTCTTCACCCGGGAAGCTATGTCATGGTGGCAGGCTTCGGAGTAGGCTATTCATGGGGGGCAACCATCATCCGGTGGTAAAAGCGGAGGGGCACGACTCGCCCCTCCGCTTATTTATTCAGCTCGATTACGGATTTGAGACTGATACGGGATCTCCCCTCCGCACCGTCCCGCCCTTCAGAACCTTCAGGAAATATCCCTCCGCCGGAAGGAGACACCATCCCCGGTAGTCGTAGGAATGGGGTTCACCGGGCTTTTTGCCCTTCTCGATCACCTCGAGCCTCACGTTTTCTCCGAGAACGAGGACCGTCCCGATTTCAAGCTCCTCCGGCAGCCCCTCGGCAA
>CAYTQC010000029.1:0-15061 GCA_964439735.1 uncultured Synergistaceae bacterium | reverse complement strand
TACGATATCGGTTTCGGCGGCCTCGACCATGTCCTTGCTTCCGGTGAAGACGTGAACGTGTTCGTTCTTGACACCGAGGTATACTCCAATACCGGCGGCCAGTCCTCGAAAGCAACTCCCACCGCTGCCATCGCCAAGTTTGCCGCAGCGGGTAAACGGGTGAAAAAGAAGGACCTCGGAAGGATCGCCATGACCTACGGGTACGTTTACGTCGCCCAGGTCGGTATGGGGGCTGACAAGAACCAGCTCATGAAGGCAATAAAGGAAGCTGAGGCGTATAAGGGCCCCTCCCTCATCATCGCCTATGCCCCCTGCATCGCCCACGGAATCGGAGCCGGCATGGGCAAGACCCAGGAGCAGACGAAGAAAGCCGTGGAAGCTGGTTACTGGCATCTCTACAGGTACAACCCCGACCTCGCCCTTGAAGGAAAGAACCCCTTCGTCCTCGACTCCAAGGAACCGAAGGCTGATTTCAAGGAATTCCTTATGAGCGAAGTCCGCTACGCTTCCCTGAAGAAGGAGTTCCCCGATACAGCCGATGAGCTCTTTGAAAAGGCTGAAAAGGACGCCAGGGAACGGTATGAAATCTACCGCCAGCTCGCCGAAATGGGCAAACAGCCGGTAAAGGCGGAAGCGTAATTTTAAACGCCGTGAGGGAGAGGCTGTACCTCTCCCTCTTTTTCAAAAGAGTACATTATTTTTTCTCCCTTGACCGGAGAGCTGGAACAGGGTAGAATATCCCGGTCAGTACGGGACGTAGCGCAGTCTGGTTAGCGTACCTGCATGGGGTGCAGGTGGTCGGAGGTTCGAATCCTCTCGTCCCGACCAGAAATGACAAGCGGGGCATATTGCCCCGCTTTTTTTATTTTTTGAATACGAGGGCTAAAATGATGGAGTCCGAAAACTTTCGTCACAAGAAGAGCCTCGGCCAGAATTTCCTTGTCGACCGGAACATTCTAAGGTTCATCGTGGAACGGGCATCTCCCGGCGCGGAAGACGTCGTTCTGGAAATCGGACCGGGAAAGGGAGTACTTACAAGGGAAATACTTGCCTCTTCCTGCAGCCTGCTGTACAGCGTGGAAATCGACAGGGCCCTGGAACCTTTCCTTTCGGGTATTGAAGCACTTCATCCCCGGAGATTCAGGCTCATCTGGGGGGACGCTATGGAGGCGGCATACTCTTCCTTTTCTCCTCCTCCGGGAAAAGTGATTGCGAATATTCCCTATAACATCACTACCCCCCTTATCTGGAGACTGCTCGAAGAACTTCCTTCGGTACGGTATTATCTCCTCATGGTCCAGAAAGAGGCTGCAGAGCGCATCACCGCTCCGTCAGGGACAAAGAGCCGCTATCCGCTTGGAATCACTCTCGAATTGATGGGGAAAGCATCTGCAGTAAGAAACGTCCCGCGGGAAGTGTTCCGCCCGGTTCCTGGTGTGGATTCGTGCCTGCTGGAAATTCTCCTTTCCGGAGAGCATAGTAAGCTGCCGGTGGACAGTTTGTGGCGGGGAATGCTTCGTTCGGGGTTTTCCCAGCGCAGAAAGAAGCTGCTGAAAAACCTTCGTGGATTTCATCCTGCCCTGCCATGGCAGGACTTCTTTGAACAAGCCGGGATAGGGGAAAACTCAAGGGCTGAGGAACTGTCGGCTCTTCAGTGGCTGGAATTACGGCGTTGCGCGGAGGGAAAAAAAGGCCTCTTTCCTGTTTGACAGGAAAGAGGCGGTGAAAAAAAGAAAACAGAGGAGCTATTCCACCTTGTCCTTGAGAGCTTTGCCGGGCCTGAAAACAGGGACTTTCTTGGCAGGAATCTTGATGACTTTCTTTGGGTCCTGAGGATTCCGGCCTTCCCGTGCAGCTCTTTCCCTGACCTCAAACGTGCCGAATCCCACGAGCTGAACCTTTTCACCCTTGGAAAGCGCACCTTCGATGGCTTCGAAAACCGCTCCGACGGCAGCGCCGGATGCCTTCTTGTTCAACCCTGTCGCCTTTGCTACCTCAGTTACGAGTTCTGCCTTGGTCACCTTGTACAGCCTCCTCTTGAATTATGATGTGGAACCGTGCAAATAAAGCCTGGCACCACGTAAAACCACTGTTCAGCCTATTATTACCAGCAAGTGAGGCTCAGGTCAAGTGTTAACTTGATTTTTCCTCTTTTCCGCGCCAGAAAATTCGCAGGGGGGTCCCTTCAAAGTCAGCAAGCGCCCGCAGTTCCTTCTCCATGTGGTTTTCAAAGGCCTTTTCAGCCAGGTCGGGGAAGTTGACAAAGAAAATGAACGTGGGGGGGGCTATTTCCGCCTGCGTGCAGTAGAAAATTTTAAACGCCCTTCCCCTGGAATCTGTCGGCAGCCTGTCAAAAGCAAGGATATCACGTACCAGCCTGTTCAGGAGCGTTGTGCCGATCCTGTTGTTCCTGTTTCCGTTCACCTTGAGCACCAGTTCAGGCACTTTCTGTGTTCCTCTGCCTGTAAGGGCGGAAATAAAGTGCAGGGGCGCATAGGAAACGAAGCCCATCTCGTCTTTCAGTTTACGTTTCATCACATCGCCGAGTTCGTCTTTTTTCCCGAGCAGGTCCCATTTGTTGACGAGCAGGACTATTCCCTTTCCTCTTTCCGAGATCTCCGAGGCCAGCTTCTTGTCCTGGTCTGTGAACGGTTCAGTGGCATCCATCAGGAGAAGGGCCACATCGCACCTGTCTATTGCCTGGAGAGTCCGGATGTAGGAATAATACTCTATGTTGTCCTCTACCCTGCTTTTCCTCCGCAGCCCTGCGGTATCGATAAGCCTGAAAGAAACGCCTCCGATAGTCACGGAGGTATCCACAGCATCACGGGTAGTTCCCGGGATGTCGCTCACGAGTGACCGTTCCTCTCCTGCAAGGTAATTCAAAAGGCTTGATTTCCCTACGTTTGGTCTCCCGACGATGGCTACCCTGACCTCGGAAGACGCTTCCGCAGCCGGTTCATCTTTCGGCAGTTTCTCGATGACAAGGTCCAGGAGATCATAAAGGTTGCGCTTATGTTCTGCGCTTATGCCGATCACTTCTTCAAACCCCAGGGAGTAGGCCTGGTAAACAAGGTCTTCATGAATACCGTCGTCGATCTTGTTTGCCACAACTATGACCGGTTTTCCCGATTTTCTCAGCATCTCGGCCACATCTTCGTCCATCCACGTAGGCCCTTCCCTGCCGTCGATAACGAACAGAACAAGGTCGCTTTCGGCAAGGGCTGTCCGCACCTGCTGTCTCATTCCATGAACAAATGCGTGTTCATCTTTCGCGAGAAATCCCCCCGTATCGACAACGTAAAACTTCCGCTCCCGCCACTCTGCTTCGCCGTAAAGCCTGTCCCTCGTCACTCCCGGCATGTCATCCACTATTGCTTCCCTGCGACCGGTAAGGCGGTTGAAAAGCGATGATTTGCCCACATTGGGCCTTCCTATTATCGACACTACAGGCATGGGTGAATCCTCCTCGCTGAACTTCAGTCGATCCAGACTTTTATTTCGGGGAATCCCTTCCGTGAATTCCCTATTGAAAAGAACGGTGCAAGAACACCATGGACCCTGGAAGGAGATTCAGCAGCCACCCAGAAAATAAGGGGAGGTGTGCCGGGATCCATGGGCAGAAAACCTGATTCTTCCAGTTTTGACATTATACTCTCTTTCTGTTCCGCTGACCGCGCACTGATTTCAACCAGAAAAGCATACGGGGGAAGGCCGAGCTCCTTCCGTTCCGCCAGCTCATCCTCCCAAAATTTTCCCCAGCCGCTGACCATACCTCTTTGCCAGCCGGTCCCCGGACGCCTGCTCTGAAAAAGAACCATGCGGTCCGTCCCCTCGTTCCCCCTCCAGAATGATTCCCAGGCCATGGAAAACGCATTGAATTTCGCCTGGTAAGAAACGCTCCGTGTTTCTCCGTCGGCATCGATCCAGGCCGTAAAACCTATTTCCGCCATATCGCATAAAGCAAGGGCGGCACGGGTTCCGAGAACGATACCGCCCGTTTCGAGTTCTTTTTTCAGGGCAGCCCTGTTCTTCTTTCCCGTCGTCCTGGCCTCGTTCCAGAGCAGAACGGGATTATCCTCCGGTGCAATGGCCCTTGCAACAGGAAAAAGAGCCTCAAGCCCAGGCCTTTTCCCGGTCAGAAGGGGCCCCCTGCAGAAGGGGCAGAATTCCGGAATGGGCCTTGATGTCCCGCACGAGGAACAGCGAAGTCTGCTTTTTTTTTCTTCCCACGCCATGATTCCGGAACATCTGGGGCATCTCACGGAATTGCCGCAGTCTTCGCAGGCCACTTCCCCGGCGTATCCCTTTCTGTCGAGGAGCCACAGCGCTGTTTTCCCCCGTGAGAGCACATTTTTCGTTTCCGAAAGAAGGGCTTCGGATAGGCGGAGGTTTCCCTCCACGCCGGGAGTTTCTGAGGCAAAACCCTTCCGTATGTCCACATACCTGACCGAGTGCCGCGGGGCTGCTTCTGTGCATACAGGCCGACCTCTCAGGTATACCCTGGAAGACGGCATCCTGCCTGCAAGGGTGAGAGAAGCTTTTTCGAGAAGAGCCCTTCTCCCGGCAATGGTCCTGGCATTCAAAAAGGGCTTATTATAGCTCCTGAATGCACCGCTGCTCTCCTCGTCCACAATTACGGCAGAAAGAAACGGAAGAGGAGCAAAAACCGCACCCGGTCCCCCTACAATTCCCGAAACTCTGCCGGCCCGTGCCGCAAGCCAGGCATTATGGAGCTTTTTGCCTCCCGCTGAAGGCCAAAGGATCGTCCTGTTCATCAGGGAAGACGGAAGGAGATCGAAAAAAGAGGAGGCCATCTCCTGTTCAGGAAAAAGGACGAGAAATGTTTCCGCATTTTCCATGCGTTCTATAAATGGGACCCATCTGTCCCGTGTTCTGCACTCGTAGAGAAACATCTCTTCATAGATGCCCGGCATTGTCCTTCCCGGATTGTCAGAGAAAGACAGAAAAGGCTCGGAAAACGAGAGGATCGAGGCAGGGACAGCAGACTTAAGCGCTTCTCCCGGGCCGCAGAGAAACGTTTTTCCTGTCCAGGAGATGAGCTGCAGCATGTTTTGGGAAAAGAGGGGTTCAGAATCAGAAACCGCCCTTGCCTGGCGGATTGAAAAACCTTCGCCTGCTGGGCGGTCTGCTGGTCCTCTTTCAATTATGCCGTAACGAAAACCCTTTCCCACAGGAACCAATGCCCTTCCCCCGGGTTCCGCATTTTCCCTGAATTCGTACGTCAGGCTGTTCCACCACGGCCCGGGAACATTCACGTCCCATAAAGGCAAGGGAGCCCGCCTCCCTTCACCGGGGAAAATCCTCCCCGAGTATCCGGTTCCAGATCGCCTCCGCAACGTCTTCCTTGGTCCCGGAAAATTCCGAAATGGTCCCGTCGGCACCGAGCAGTTTCACCGCGTTCGTATCACTGCCGAAACCGGTGTCTGTTCCAGTGATATCGTTGGCAGCAATAAAATCGAGGTTCTTTCTCTTCATCTTCCCGGAGGCGTTTTCCAGGAGATCATGACTCTCCGCGGCAAACCCTATAAGGATCTGCCCCTCTTTTTTTCGCTCCCCGAGAGTTGCGGCAATATCTGTGTTCTGGACAAGATCAAGGCGGAGCATGTCCTCCTTCTCCCGTTTGATTTTCCGTTCGCTGAAGGAGGCCGCCCTGTAGTCTCCCACTGCAGCAGCCTTGACAATAAAATCCATTTCGTCTGCAAGGGAGAGAACGGTCCGTTTCATTTCTTCAGCCGATACCACCGGATGCACGGAAAAGCCCGCGAGGTTTCCGAAGCTGCAGGGACCATGAACGAAGGTCACCGAACCTCCCCGGTACCAGGCAGCTCTTGCCATTGCGTACCCCATTTTTCCGGTGCTCGGGTTGCTGAGAAAACGGACCGGGTCAAGAAATTCCCAGGTCGGTCCGGCGGTCACGAGGATATTCCTGCCCTCTAGAGTCTTGAAGGGACAAATTGCACGCCACATCTCATCAAGGATGGCATCTACTGCGGGAAGCCTTCCTTTTCCCTCGTACCCGCATGCCAGGCTTCCCGTCTCCGGTTCTGATACGGTCATTCCCATCTCTTTGAGGATCTCCAGGTTCCTTGCCGTGGACGGATGGTTCAGCATATGAACATTCATTGCGGGAAAAACAACCACGGGGGAGCGTGTCGCAAGAACTATTGAACAGAGCAGTTCCTTGCCGGAACCCTGGGCGATCCTGGAAATCGTTTCAGCAGTGCAGGGCGCGATGAGCACTGCATCCGCCCAGTCTCCAAGGCTGATGTGGGGGATCTTCCATCCGTATTCATCTGAAAGAAAATCACGCTGCGTCCAGGTGCGGCGTCCGGAAAGGACTGAAAGGACCATGGGGCTTACAAACCTCTCCCCGTCTTCGGTCAGGACAATTTCCACCTCACATCCCGATCTGACGAGGGCGCGGACTATTTCCGGGCTCTTGTAGGCTGAGATCCCTCCCGTGATTCCGAGAACAATTTTTCGTTTACGTTTCCATTCACTCATGGCCGCTGTCCGGAACAGCTCCGTCTTCTCCGGATGCGGAATCTTCAAGAGAAATGCGGACGGCGCTGAAGTCAAACTCCTGAAGTGCCGTAGAGATGAACTTCTCATTGTCCTCGTCCAGGGTTCTCCCCTTCTGCTCGCTCAATGTCCTCGCCCTGTTTGCAACTGCGACTGTCAGAAGATATTTGTTGTCGATGCCCTGTTTTTGAGCCAGCGAGTCGATATCGTAAAAAATCATAGTATTACCCCCTTTTTCCCCTGTAGGCGAGAATTATTCTTTTCAGTTCAGCTGACGCTCTTTCAGCGTCGTCATTAATTATCACATAATCATACTCTCCGGTCCTGTCCATTTCCAGCCGGGCATTTTTCAGCCTGAGAGCGAGCATATTTTCGTTTTCTGTCCCTCGTTCCCTCAACCGTCTTTCAAGTTCGTCGAGTGACGGGGGGGATACAAAGATAAGTATGCTCTCCGGCATCTTTTCACGTATCTGAAACGCTCCCTGGACGTCAATTTCAAGGATGATGTCGAGTCCCTGCCCGAGTGCGTTTTCTACGTCTTCCCTGAGAGTTCCGTAGTAATGGCCGTGCACAAAGGCATGTTCGAGAAATTTACCCCGGCCCAGAAGGTCCCGGAAGGCATCTTCGGAGATGAAACGGTAATCCACCCCGTCCCGTTCACCCTCCCGTACAGGGCGTGTTGTACAGGAAATGGAGAACACGATGCCTTCAAGGCTCTCGAAAGCCTTTTTGCGAAGGGTCCCTTTTCCGGCCCCGCTCGGTCCCGAAAGGACGAACAGTCTACCCCTGCCTTGAAGATTCATCCTCGGCGTCATTCTCGAACCTGTTGACTATCGTCTCGGGTTGAATGGCCGACAGCACGACATGATTGCTGTCCGTTACCAGGATTGCCCGTGTCTTTCTCCCCTGGGTCGCGTCGATAAGGCGTCCGTCTTCTTTTGCCTCTTCCTTGAGCCGCTTGATAGGGGCGGATGTAGGGTGGATGATCGCAACGATCCGCTCACCCACGATCATGTTGCCGAAACCTATATGAACAAGCTTTGAAGTCATATCGATCACTCCACGTTCTGGACCTGCTCCCTGATTTTTTCAAGGAGGGTCTTGGCTTCAACTACCATCCAGCGAAGATCTGCATCGGTGATCTTCGAGCCCATTGTGTTCACTTCCCTGTTCATCTCCTGGAGAAGGAAATCAAGCTTCCGCCCCTCCGATGAAGGGCCGGCAAGAATGGAACGGAACTGGCTGCAGTGGCTTCTTGACCGGACGAATTCCTCGGATATGTCCCACTTGTCGCCCATGATCGCCAGTTCCTGGGCAACTCGTCCCTGGTCCGCTTCAGAGGTGGCTCCTTCGAGCAGTGCGGTTACCCTCATTCTCAGTTCTTCGAAAAGATCGTTCTTTTTGCTGTTCCAGTACGTTTCCACAGAGGAAATCATTTTTTCAAACGAATCAAGGTACCCTGTGATCGCTTTCAGGAGGTGTTCACCTTCATTCGCTCTCATTACCGAAAGGCTGTCGAGCGCACTTCCGATCAAGTCTTCCAGCGCTTCTCCCACTTCTTTTTCAACCATGGCAAGGACTGAGGGAGAATCCATAACCCCCGGCAGTGAAAGGAGCGAAGAAAGGGCAGGCCTGCTTGTTTCTCCAAGTTCTTCCGAGAGGGTGAGAAGCTGGGAAAAATAGCCCGCCAGCACATCCCTGTCGATTACGAGAGCCCGAAACCTCGGTGCCCAGCTTATTTCACCGTGAAGGCGAATTTTTCCCCTTCCCAGCCCTGAACGAATCATTCCGGATACGGCTGACTCGAAAGAGGCCATTTCTCTCGGCAGCCTGATGGAAATCTCCTGGTACCTGTGATTTACAGAAGAAAGCTCAATTGTAAGGGTTCCCCACTCGAAAGCCCGAATCTCTCTTGTGAACCCTGTCATGCTTAGGATCATCGCTCAACATCCCCTTCGCCGGAAGCTGTTTCTGTTTTCTGCAAAAAAGCGTCCAATAAATCCAAAAATTCCGGAATCCCTGTCCCCAGTACCGCACTCGTACTCACCGCCGCTTCTCCGGAATCAAGTAAACGGCTGCAGATCATTTCCAAAGGATCAGCATCAAGAAGGTCGGCCTTGTTCAGGGCTAACAGCCGGGGGATTTTCCCCGCGCCTATCTCGCTGAGGGTTTTTTCCACGACTCCCTTTATTTCGTAAAGATCCGGGGCGGATGCGTCGAGAACAATCACGAGAAACGATGACGTCTCTATCTCCTCGAGTGTTGTTCGAAAAGCCGCTACCAGCCCTGGAGGAAGATCCCTTATAAAACCTACCGTGTCCGAGAGAAGGATCTCTCTTCCTGACGGAAGCCGTACCTTTCTCATAAACGTGTCCAGGGTCGAAAAAAGCCTGTTTTCCGCCACAAGACTCAAATCCCTGCTGAGCACTCTCAGAAGAGAGGATTTTCCGCTGTTGGTATACCCTACCAGTGAAACGACGGGAATATTCATCTTTCTGCGCCTGTCCCGCTGAAGGGACCGTTTGCGCTTCAGCAGTTCAAGCTTTTTCCCGATATCCCGCACCCTTCTCTCAAGTTTTCTCCGGTGCCTTTCGAATTCCGTCTCGCCGGGACCCCGGGTTCCGATGCCCCCTCCCAGGCGGGACATTTGGGCTCCCAGTCCCTTGAGGTGCGGAATCTCGTATTTGCACAGTGCCATCTCCACCTGGAGCTTCGCTTCCGAAGTGGCGGCCCTTTTTTCAAAAATCTTCATGATCACAAACGGGCGGTCCCATACCTCCACCCCTGTGCATTTCTGCAGACTGCTCTTCTGCCCCGGGGAAAGGCTATCGTTGCAAACGATCAGTGTAGCTCCTGATGATTTGCAGAAAAGCCCCAGCTCTTCCGCCTTGCCTTTTCCCACGAGAAAAGCCGGATCCTGTTTGTCCCGCTTCTGAACAGCCGTACCCACCGTCTCAATTCCCAGATTTTCCAGGAGGAGTTTCAGTTCTTCCAGGAGGACAGAGGTATCAAATTCCTGCTTTGGTAGCTCGAGAGCCGCAAGGAGCGCCTTACGCACCATTTATTTCAGCTCAAGCGCCAGAGATTCGAGTGATTCGAGGGTTTCCTGAAGCTTTTTGACCAGCTTGTTCCGCCCTTCCCTGCCGAGAGACATGTATTCCCCGGTCTCTATGGTTTCACCGAAGACAACTGCCAGATGGACCGGTTTGACCCACTTTGCCCCCGGAGGCATCGCTTCGAATGTCCCGCTGACAAAAGCAGGCACAATTGGTGCCCCCGACTTCATGGCAATGAGGGCGGCACCTCCTTCGAGCGGCTGAAGTTTTCCGTCAAGGGAGCGTCCGCCTTCGGGGAAAAGAAGCACATCCTCTCCCTCTTTCAGAAGCCTGAGAAAGGCCTTCAGTGCCGTACCGGCGCTCTGGCTGTCCTGTTTATCCACCGGCACGACACCGAGAGCCCGAACCATGCTTCCGAACAGGAACGGTTCGAACAGCTCCGATTTTCCAAGGAAGCGGACCCTCCGCGGGAAAACAGCCCCCATGACCACGGGATCGAGGTTGCTGCAGTGGTTGGCTATTACGATAACGTTCCGGTCAGGCAAAGACGCCCCCCATCTGATCGACAGCCTGTTGTAGACTTTCAGGCAAATAAAGAAAAACGATTTGACAAGGAAATAGAAGGTTTTTTGAAAAAAAGTCATTGACATGCCTCACTTTCCGCGGCTCTTCTCTCCGAATGCATCAGAATTTCCCGTGCGACCTCTTCGGCACTGAGACTGTCGGTATTGATCTCAATCGCATCGTCCGCCTTTTTAAGCGGTGCGGAGGTACGCTCGGCATCGATCCTGTCTCTCCGGCGGATCACGTTCAGCACTTCGTCCGGAGAAACGTCTTCCCCCCTGCCCCGCAGTTCAAGGTAACGCCGCCTTGCCCGGATCGTGTCCGATGCCGTGAGGAATATTTTCACCGGTGCATCGGGAAAGACAACGGTTCCCATGTCGCGGCCGTCTGCCACAAGGCCATTTTTCCCCTGATCCCTCTGAATGGCCAGAAGCCGTTTGCGGACCATCGGCAGAGCCGAATACTGTGACACTATAGAATCCACACGGGGTGACCGTATACGGCACCCTGCTTCCTCACCGTTGAGCAGCAGCCCTCTGTCTGTGAGCTCTATGGAGAGGGCCGAAAGAGCGTCCGCCAGGATATTGTTCTCCACAGGCGGAATATTGAGGGAATCGAGGTAAAAAGCGATAGCCCGGTACAGGGCTCCCGTATCAAGATACGGCACTCCAAGGTTTTGTGCCACCAGCCTGGCAACTGTACTCTTACCGGCACCCGCAGGTCCGTCTATGGCTACAATAACAGGAACACCCATGTACTGTTTCCTCCAATTCCGGAGACGGCCGCTTTTTCCGGCAGAAATGAAACCATTTCCCCGGAGGGGCAGCCTTATATTTTTCGTCCTGACCGTATGGCTCCCCAGAGCTCCGACCGGGAAAATTCGATAAACTCCCCTTTCGGGAGATTTTCCAGTTCCATTTTACCAATTCTTTTCCTGACGAGCATCAGGACCTGGAAGCCGATTGCCTGGGCCATGCGCCTTACCTCGCGTTTGACCCCCTCGCCGATTACCACGGATACCCACCTTTCCCGGGGCTCTTTTTCAAGAACCCGGACATTCAGGGGCTTCAAAAAATGTCCGTCAAGCTCTGTTCCTGCCATCCATAAACGGATGTCCCTGCGGGAGATCTCCCTCTCAAGAAGTACGTGATATTCCCTGAGGATATTTTTTGAGGGGTGAAGGACCTCCTGGGCAAATTCTCCGTCGTTTGTGAGGATAAGCAGTCCCTCGCTCTCTTTGTCAAGGCGTCCCACCGGAAAAAGCCGGTACGTTCTGAAGCTTTCCGGAAGCATATCCGCGATTACCGGGTCGAATGCGTCACTCACGGAGCAGACCCAACCGGAAGGTTTGTTGATCACGATGTACTTTTTTTCCTCCGGGGCGACCGGAACACCGTCAACGGTAACCCGGACGGTATCGCCGACCCTGTAGCCCGGCATGAGAACGACCTTGCCGTCGACCCTGACCCTGCCTTCGGCGATAAGTGATTCAACTTTTCTCCGTGCACCTGCTCCGCACATGGCAAGATAGCGGTTGAGTCGTATACCCTGCTCCATCTTTAGTCCCTGTCCCTTTCCCGGAATGCTGCGGTCTCAGCCATAACAGTACTCGGGGTATGGGGCTTCTGACAGCTTTCATGCCCCAGTTCCTGAAGCTCCTCAAGGGTGGGGAGCTCTGATATGGCCGCAAGGCCGAAAGTTTCGAGAAACAGGTCAGTTGTCCTGTACAGCAGCGGCGACCCTGTACCTTTTTTTCTCCCGGCGATCCGTACAATGCCGTGAGACAGCAGCGTTTCGATAACACGTTCGCACCTCACGCCGCGTATATCCTCTATCTCGCTTCTCGTTACAGGCTGGTTGTAGGCTATGACAGCCAGTGTCTCCACTGCAGCCTTGCTGAGCCGTATTTTCTGCCTTTGTGCCGTATCCCGAAAACTGGCCACCACATCTGAAGCCAGTGGAGATGTCATGAGTTTCCATCCTCCGGCGAGCTCCTGGAGCACTATTCCCGAACCGGTTTTTTCCAGGTGTGAGAGCAGGTTCCTGATTTCATTCGCCGCTGCGGACTGGGGGATGGCCAGAGCTTCCGACAGCTCCTTCACCGAAACGGGTGATGAAGCAGTGAAAAGGACCGCCTCGACCTTCGCTGCGGTTTCAGATAACATATCAAAGCGGACAGATGAGGACATCCTGAAATAACACCTCTTGATATAGTTTGATATAACCCATTCTGCTCATCTCGAGGAGAGAGAGTACCGTTACCACAAATGCCGCCGCAGTCCTGTTCTCTCCCAGCACCATTGAGAGGCTCACCTGTTGCTTTCCTTCGAGCCCGGCCATTATTTCTGAAATTTTCTTCTCGATCTGTGCTTCGTCTGGAAGGGGTGCAGGAAAACCTTCCATGTACATCCCGTCATCGAACCGGGAATTTCTCCCATCCCCGGCAGTTTCCCTGTGAGCTTCAAGCAGATCCCACCATAGGCTGCACAGGCCGAAGAGGTCTCCCAAGCCCCAGGAGGGTTCTTCGATTTCACCGGATTCCCTCGCAAACATAGTGTCCTGGCGCTCCCTGCACTTCGTCAGAAATGCCGCAGCAAGCCTGTAGGGTCTGTAGCGGGAGAGCTTTTCCTCCATGTTCGCGCCCTCGTCGATGAACGAATAATCACTATCATCCTCCCCGGTTTCTCTTTGTGGGAAGAGAGAGCGAATTTTGTTCAGCACCAGGGACGAAGCCATGGATAGAAACTCTGACACAACGGCTACGGAAACCTTTCCCGTATTTGCGAGATACGCGCCGTAAATACGGACGACCTGACCTACGGATATGCGTGCCGCCTCAAGCTGCCTGTTTTCCACGAGATAACAGAGCAGGTCGAAAGGGCCTGAAAAACCGTCGATATCCGCCTGGAAGCCGCTCAGTTCCCGGGACTGTTCCTCCACATCAACCTATCCTCTCGGAACAAACCTTAATGCAGTGATCACTTCGTCGATGGTCTGCTGGGCAACTTTTTTCGCCTTCACTGCGCCCTCTCTCAGAATATCCTGGAGAAGTGCGGGATTCTTTTCAAAGAACATCCTTTTCTCCCGTATGGGCGACATCACCCTGTCCACGTGGACACGAAGCTTTTTCTTGCAGTCCACACAGCCTATGCCTGCGGTCCGGCAGCCGTGCGCTACCTCCGCCTTCTCTTCCTCGCTGTTGTTGAACACCTTGTGGATATCCCAGACCGGGCATTTATCCGGATCACCCGGATCGGTCCGTCTTTCGCGGGCAGGATCCGTGACCATGGGACGAAGTTTTTCCCAGATCTCTTCGGACGTATCTGCGATATTGATCGAGTTGCCGTATGATTTGCTCATCTTTCTGCCGTCCGTTCCCGGAACTTTGGGAGTAGGTGTAAGCATTATCTGCGGCTCGGGGAGAATTTCGCCGTAGAAAGAGTTGAACCTTCTCGCCATCTCCCGGCTGATCTCAAGGTGTGCACTTTGGTCCTCCCCCACCGGGACAATCCCGGCCTTGTAGAGGAGGATGTCTGCAGCCATGAGTACCGGGTAGCCCAGGAAAGCGTACGTGCTCAGGTCCTTGTTCTGGATGTTCAGGATCTGCTCTTTATACGTGGGGCATCTCTGCAGCCATCCGAGAGGGGTGATCATGGAAAGTGCAAGGTGAAGCTCCGCATGCTGCGGTACATGGGACTGGAGGAAAATGACGCATTTTTCCGGATCAAGCCCCGAAGCAAGCCAGTCAAGAAGAACTTCCACAGAGTTCTTTTCGATGGATGAACTGTCTGCGTAATCCGACATGAGCGCGTGCCAGTCCACAATACAGTAAAAACATTCATAACCGTCCTGGAGTTTAACCCAGTTTGTAAGCGCCCCTGCCAGGTGGCCGAGGTGAAGCTTGCCCGTAGGTCTCATTCCGCTGAAAACACGTCTGTTCATTTCCCTACCACCTCTAAATGAAATAAATCCCTGGAATTGGATTGAACCCGGCTCATAATAACATTTGCGTCAAAATTCTCATAGCCGGATGAACCGGCTATTGTACAAGAAAACACTCCGGAGAAGGGATGCGCAGAACGTGTGCCGGAGTTCCCGAAGCCGCTGACACCACTGAAGCGAGGGCATCAAGCGAGAAAGACTCCATCTCCCCGTGATCTGCAATAAACAGGACCAGTCCGCTTTCAACGGCATCCATTTTCTCGTGGTACTTCACATCAGCGGTAAAGAAGGCGTCAGCTCCGCTCCAGAGGGCCCTCTGCAACAGGTCGCCTCCGGAACCCCCGCAAAGGGCGACGCGCCGTATCGGCCTTTCCGCCCCGCCGTACAGGTCAAGGCGTGACAGTCCCATCGTTTCAAGGATCATCCTCCCGCACCGACCCGCCCGCAGCGGTTCCCCGAGATCACCGGCCGCACCGAGTCCCCACGCTCCCTTTTCTGAGGGAATGAGGGGGACGGGATCCCTCAGCCCGAGCGCCGATGCAATAACACGGTTGACTCCTTTTTCGCTGGAATCCCAGTTCGTATGGAGGCATATGACCGAAATGCCTTTTTTCATAGCGAATGCAAGAACAGACCCGTTGCCTTCGGAACATACAATTTTCTTTAAAGGGTTGAAGATCAGGGGATGGTGGGTCACGAGGACCGAACATCCCTTTTCAGCCGCCATTTTCACAGAGGTCAAGGAAGGATCAAGGGACACTGCGATTCCCGAAATATCATCGAGGGGATCGCCGAGGAGCATGCCGGAATTGTCCCAGTCCTCAGCCCAGCTGAATGGAACGCTTTCATCGAGGTGCTGCAGCAGTTCCTTTACTTTCATGGATACCCTCTCCCGAATAAATAAAAAAACCGTTTCCCCGGAAGGAAACGGCGATTTTAGTGGTGGGCCTACC
>CAYTQC010000028.1:0-15427 GCA_964439735.1 uncultured Synergistaceae bacterium | reverse complement strand
GGAACGAACAGGATAGTCCCTGGTGTCGCAATTCCCCACCCGGTAGGGGATCCTGGGGCAGGCCCGGAAAAGGACAGGAAAAAAAGAAGAGAGCTTCTTGAAAGAGCTTTCAGGGCCATGCAGACGGAAATAGCGGAGCAGACGATTTTTGTCGAATAACCCTGTCCGTGGCTGTGAACGATATTGAATTTCTGTTTCAGGCAATCTGTGATGCAGCAGGAGCCGGGGCATATTGGGAAACTGGTGCAAACGGAAATCCTGCTTTTGAAGGTCCGCCGGCTTGAGTCCGGTTGGATTTCGCCGTCCGCCTCATTTTTACGGTATCTCTACGGAAGAAAACAGGTAAGGCGGTATAACCGGACGCCGTTAGCCATGATGCAGATGATGCCCGATGCGGAATCCTTTTCTTCGGCTGTGAATGTTGTGAGAGGAGAACAGGCAATTTTTTTCAAACTGATTGATTGCCCGTTATTTCCCCTTGAGGAAGGAGAGTACTCCTCAAGGGGAAAACTTCAGTAAAAGGAAGTGCGCTCTATGAAGATCATCAGCAACAACCCTTTGGTCACTGAAAAAATAAAAAATGCTTTTTTTGTGGAAGGGACACCCCTTGATGTGTTTCTGGAGGTCAGAAACCACCTGAGTTCCGGGGCAAGTCTTGTCAGCATGCCGCTGCCTGCGAACCAGAGGCTTTTTATGAACCCCTACAGGTCAATAGTACTAGATGAGCATTCATCCGGTCTCTCCATGAAAAGTATGCAGCTTCTTGAAACTGCAATCGAGAGATTCAGGATGCAGAAATTTAACCGAAGCCCGGGGACAGAAAAAGATTTCGCTCTTATTGACCTTGAACAGGTGCTTACTGCTTTGAAGGTCATGTAAAAAATATCCTTCGTATTCCATTTTTACAAAAAGAGTCCCCCGTGGTCTGTCCGTGTGAACCTCATGCCATGTCGATTCATTGTATATCGTATTTCTGCTTTCCAAAAACGTGTTCTCCTGTCATTCCGGGGTGAAATCTGAAGAATCCGGTTTCAGGATCCCGTAAAACAGTACCGGCTTAACAGGTTGACTGCACCTCAACGTCAGGACCGTTTTCTCCGCCGGTGAAGCGATTTTCGCTTTTATTACGCATTTTCCCGTATATCCCCTCTCGACTCTCTCTGTTATACTTCCCATTAAAACAGATCATTCGGGAAATAATTTTCTCTCCATTCAACTGATCAAAAATTTTCAGGGAGACTGCATATGACTTACTGGAACCAGAAAATCCCCTTTACAGCTTTAATAAATAATCGTTCCCTTCGCCTCGGAGGAGCCCTTTGCCTTTTCGTTGTTTCTCTTCTTGTTTTTTCCCCTTCTCCGCAGGCGGACGCCGCTGAGGAGGTCAGCAGAAGGGAATTTCTCTCCCAGCTGCTCCAGGCAAGGGGATTTTCCCATCCGCAGGGTATTTCGGATCCTGCTGATGCTGCTCTTCAGAGCGACCTCGTACCGTCCTTCCCGGGTGAGGCAGGAGCATCCATTACCAGAAAAGAGGCCGTTGTTTTTGCAGTTCACAGCCTGGGGCTTTTTCACGAGGCCGGGATGCTTCAATCGATGAACCTTCCCTTCAGGGACATCGGCAGGCTCTCCCCGTCCGAACGGGGATACCTTGCCGCTGCCTACCTCATGAGACCACAGATGGTAAAAAAAGGGTCGTCATCATTCGGTCCCGAAAAGAAACTCACGCCTGCTCAAGCGAAGGATATTCTTGCGGCGGTAAGGTCTGCGCAGAAGAACCTGGTTCTTTCCGTGAAATATGCTCCTGTAAAAGGAATGTCGGTTCGCATAGAGAGGACAGGCACATATTCCTCTCTGCCGAAGTGGAGGGCGGCTGTGAACGGTTTTGATTCCAGGGAGGAAGCGGAACTGCTTCGTGATGCCCTTTCAGGCCTGGGGATCGAATCTACGGTGGACAGCCGGAATTACGACTGGCGTGTCTGTTCCCTGCTTTCGGATGTTTACGGGCCTGTGCGCGATTTCCTCAAAGCTTCGGAATCACTCGGGAAAAAAGGCGTAGTGTTTTATTCCGGCAATGACTGGGATGCGGAAAACGCTCCCAGATCCTGGATAATGGTCACCATTGACCCGGGGATGTACGATCTCAGGCCTCTTTTCCCCCCTGCGGGGCTCTCTGCCCTTGCCCCGCTCAGTGTTCTGGCATCAGGTGCGGATGCTGCCATCAACGGCGGTTTTTATTCCATCACAGGGAAAGAAAGCGGCAGCCCCATCGGCATCCTGATGGACCTCGGGGTTCTGGCCAGCCCCCCGTACAGGGGAAGGACGATCCTTGGCTGGAACAGCAGCAACAAGGCATCTTTTGAACAGCTGGAATGGATCGGCGAAGTCCATTTCCCCGGCGGAGGCTTTATGGAAATAACCGCAGTAAACAGGAACGTCAGGGGAGAGGGAGTCGTGCTTTTCACCCCACATTTCGGTGAAATGACTCCGCAGCCTCAGGTTCCTGCGGTCGAGGCAGTACTGGACGGAACCACCTGTGTTGAGATCCGCCACGGCGGAGGCGCCCCCATCCCCCCCGGCAGGCGTGTCGTTTCTTTTTACGGTTCATCTTCGCGTTTTGCTTCCGCCCTTTCATCGGGTGACCAGTTGAAGATCGTGCAGAAAATGCAGGGGGGAAGCCCGGCGTGGGGCTCCATGACCTACGCGATCCAGGGAGGACCTTTGCTTGTCCGCAAGGGGGCGGTCCTTTTCGAAACGGAAAGCCTCAGCGACGGAGTGGTCAGCCGCAGGCATCCCAGGACGGCAATCGGGCTTACAGGTTCGGGGCAGTGGTTTTTCTTCGTGGGAGACGGAAGGAACGCTGTTCATAGCGTAGGATTCACACTTGCAGAGACGGCGGATATACTGAAAAAAAACGGTGCTGCCTATGCTTTGAACCTTGACGGGGGAGGCTCTTCGTCCGTTTTTTTGAGAGGCCGCGTTCTCAATTCACTTTCTGATGGCAGGGAGCGGCCTGTAAGCTACGGGATAGGAGCATTCCGGAAGGGAGTGAACAAGTAAAAGACTGAAAAAAAGGAACATTGGAAGACGTGTTTCCGGAAAGCAGATTTATGATAGACTACACGGCGCAGCAGGATAAAAAAATCGGAAGGAGTTGTTCCAGTCTCATGAAAAAGAATTCGAAAGGTCTCGCCATTTTTGCCGTTTCACTTTTTATGCTTGTGCTTCTTGCATCATCGGCCTTTGCGGCGATGGTTCAAAAACATGTGAATTTCGGTCAGGATGCCAATAAAATGCAGTGGTATCTTATGACGTACGGGAAAAACGATGACGGAATTCATGCTGCTACCGCAAGGAAGTATTATACGAATCCTGACGAGAAGCAGAAGACCATCGACCTTATTGTAGAGAAATTCGGAACTGAACATGAAGTAGCCTCCGGCCTCTACTTCACGGAGTACGGGTATGTGTATTCCAAAGACGGGAAGGCTTTTGCCGTAACCTATCTGAACCACTACGACATGGTCGGAAATGTAATCCGGTCGACAGTGTATCCTGAAGGCGAGAGGGAGTTCATAAAGATGTCGGCGAACATGATTCCCTACAAGGGGTATCTGTACGCCAGCGGTAAAAGGAAGCCGGCGAAATAATCCGGGAAAACAACAGTAAAGAACCGGAAAAGACACCCGGCAGGGTGTCTTTTTTTCTTTTTCGTTGCGTTTGCAGCAAAAATACAGTAAGCTTCAATAAAAAGGGAGGCGATGTGAATGCCTATAATCAACATTCATCTGTTTGAAGGAAGGACCGTGGATCAGAAGAGAAAACTTGCTGCCGAGGTCACAGACGCCGTGTGCCGATCATTGAATGTCACTCCCGATGTGGTCAGGATCATCATGAGCGAAATGGCCGGGGAAAATTATTCCATTGCCGGAGTGCTGAAATCCGACCAGCAGGGAAAGTAGCCGGGATTTCAGGAGTACAGCGATGGAAAAAGTCCTGAAGACCCTTCGCAAGTGGTGGGAGATTTTTGTCCTCTTCCACCACGGTACTTTTGTTGACAAAAGGATGGCCGTGGTCCGCAAGGAGGCATTTGACATCAACGACAACCTGATGCTTCTCCTGTTCGGAGATTTTCTCGGCATACCGAACCCCGTCTCATACTACATGCTCGAACTTCTTCCATACGTAGCAGACGAACTGGAGCCCTGGGAGCGCAGGATCCAGAACCGGAAGTTCATTATAGCGGAAAAAGCTGCTCAATATGACTTCGACTGAGGTGAAGGTCCACATGAAGCGTTTTACATTCTTCGGGGGAAAGGGCGGCACAGGGAAGACTTCCTGTGCGGCTTCCTACGCTCTTTACCTCGCATCGAAGGGCATCAGGACCCTCGTGGTCTCAACTGATCCGGCTCATTCGCTGGCTGATGCCTTTGATAAGCCCATAGGATTCCAGACCGCCAGGCTGGGTGATTCTCTCTGGGGCCTTGAGATTGACGCGGAGGTTGAAGCCCGCAAATACATGAAGGCTGTTCAGGATAAAATGCTCGACCTTGTCAGCGCGGCTATTGTGGATGAAATAAAACGCCAGATAGAGATCGCGTATATGTCACCGGGAGCTGAGGAAGCAGCAATTTTCGACAAGTTTATCGAGCTGATGGAGTCAGTCGGGGAAAAATACGACGCAATCGTCTTCGATACAGCCCCCACTGGACATACACTGCGCCTGCTCACACTGCCCGAAATACTCGGGGCATGGATCGAGCACCTGATAGAGAAAAGAAAAAAAGCCATGGATCTCATGAAATTGGCCGCCAGGTATGACAAGCCCCTGGCGGAAAGGATAGCAAACGATCCGATCATAACAACCCTTTCAGCCCGGCGGGACAAGTTTTCCCTCGCAAGGCGCATCCTGACGGACCCGCAGGAATCCATATTCCACTTTGTCCTCAATGCGGAAAAACTGCCGATCCTTGAGACTGCAAGGGCGGTGGAGCTTCTCGCACGTCACGGTATTGCCGTGGGAGGAATCGTCGTGAACAAGGTTATCCCGCCTGAAGCCGGTCCATTCCTTGAGAAAAGGAGGATTTCGCAGGAACAGTACCTCCGCGAGATCCGCACCCGATTCGCGTCTATGAAAATCGTCGAGCTTCCCCTGCTGGATGATGATATTCAGGGAATGGAGCAGTTGGGGCGCCTCTCTCTCCTGATGGAGGACCTGGACGGATGATTGCGGATACCCTCGAGAGGCTGGGAGAATACGCATGCCTCGGCGGCGGCATCGGAAAAGCCCTGGAATTCCTGGCTTCTTCCGACCTTCATGCACTTCCGGAAGGGAAAATTCCCGTTTGCGGGGATGACCTGTTTCTGCTCGTCCAGAGAAGGCGTACGTGTCCTCCGGAGGAAGAACCTTTCGAGACACATCGCAGATACGCTGATATCCATATAACACTTGAAGGCGAGGAGTGGCTCGGGTATGCGCCTCTCGCCGATCTTTCCCCGCTCGCTCCATACTCTCCCGGGAAAGACTGCGAGACTTTCACCGGAGACGGTGTTTTTTTCCGGGGATCCCCCGACAGGTTTTTCCTTTTCTTCCCCTGGGATGCCCACAAGGCATGCATCACAATGGGCGAAAGGAGCGACGTACGGAAAATAGTCGTCAAGGCGGCTGTCGGAGGAGGCCGCCTGTAATGAAGATAGCATGTGTTCAGCTCCGGGCCCATGATTCAGCTTTCGCCCGTTCTGCCCTTGAAAACGCCCTGGAACATATTGACCGTGCGGCCTCCATGGGAGCGGAACTTATCCTTCTCCCCGAATCGCTGTACCCGTCCTATTACCTCGGCGGAGCTGATGATGCGGATGCATCCTGGAGAGATCTTGACCCTCTGCCCCTTTTCTCCGGGAAAGCCCGAGAAAAGGGTATTTGGCTTGCAGCCGGACTCGTGATCGGGGAAAAGGGCCGGCTCTTCAACGGGGCTGTCCTGTGGGGACCGGACGGGAGCGAAAAACTCAGGACATTCAAATCGAATTTGTGGCATTTCGACAGAAAATATGTTTCCCCCGGCACATGTTTTCCGGTTGTGGAGACGCCTTTCGGAACTGTGGGCATGATCGTGTGCGCCGACGGCAGGATTCCGGAGATATGCCGGATACTTGCCCTCAAGGGTGCAAAACTGGTGCTGGACCTGACGAACCTTACCTCCACGGGCCGTGATGTGGAAAAACTCTCAAATCCACAGCTCGAATATATGCTCCCGGCCAGGGCCGCCGAGAACGGGATCTGGATCGCTATAGCAGACAAGGTGGGCCTTGAGGCGGAATCGGTGCTCAACTGCGGAGGGAGCTGCATAATTGACCCTGCGGGAAGAATTACGGCTTCGGCCGGATCATGGAAAGAAGAAATCCTTCTTGCAGATATCGATCTTTCCCTTCCCGGGCCCGTTTTTCCCGAACGGCATCCATCGCGGTATTCGGCCCTGGCTCTTCCAACAGAGGAGACGCCGGCCTACAGAAAACAGTTTGAATACACTGCTCCTGCCGATGATGAAATCTTCACGGCCATCTGCCGTTTTTCCTCTTCCTCCCGGGAGGAGTATCTCGCCAAGGCCGCAAGGTTTCTTGCCCTGACGGCGGACCAGGGGAACCGGCTCTGCTGTTTGCCTCCCGCCCCGGGAAGGAACACGCTGGAGATCGCGGAGATCCTTTCCGCCTCCATTCCTGAAGGCGGACGGCTGGCGGTCATCCCCGGCCTGGATCCTTCGGGCAGGCCCGAAGCGGTTTTGTTTGCCCGAAAAAAGGTCCTTGGAACGCTGAACGGCGAAGATCTCTCCCCTCTGGAGACCTCCGCGGGAGCTGTCGGGGCGGTATTCGGTGACGGCGGCTGGAATCCTGAACCTGCAAGATGCCTGATGATACAGGGTGCGGAGATTATTATCTGGATGGACGACCAAAAACGCCCCGGGGATTCCGCTTTGAAAGTAGCCCGGACCAGGGCGTCGGAAAACAGGGTTTTTGTTCTTCACCTGAACGGAAATGACGCATCCATAACAGGCCCCTCCGGGGCTGTCCTGGCGGCGTCGCTCCGGGAAGGAGACCAGGCGGTCTCGGCCATGATACGGCGGACGGAGAGCAGGGCGAAAACAGTCGTACCGGGGACCAACATAATATCCGGAAGAATTCCTGAAGCGTACGGGGAACTGATCGCGTCAGGCGAAGAGGAATGCCGTGACGGAAACTGACGTGAGAAGCCCCTGTGACGAATATTTTATGAAGCTCGCACTCACTGAAGCCGCTGAAGCTGCCCGCCGGGGAGATGTGCCTGTAGGGGCGCTGGTGGTCATGGAAGGTCGTGTGCTGTCCGCTGCCTCCAACAGAAAGGAAAAGGATCCGACCGCCCATGCGGAAATACTCGCTCTCAGGAAGGCTGCTTTGCTGCTCGATACGTGGAATCTGCGGGGAGCTGAACTCTACGTAACCGTTGAACCCTGCCCCATGTGTGCCGGGGCCCTTGTTCTCTCCCGGATCAGCCGCCTTGTTTTCGGATGCCCTGATCCGAGGGCGGGTGCCTGCGGTACACTGTACGATATTGTAAGGGACACAAGGCTGAACCACCGCTGTGCCGTGAGAAGCGGAGTGCTGGAAAATGAATGTGCGGATCTGATGACCTCGTTCTTCCGCAGAAGACGCGGGGAAATATTGTACAGTTCTCCGGAAAAGGAGTGAGAGAAATGAAGACCCTGTCATATGGGCGTCAGTACATCGACGAAGAAGACATCAACGCGGTGGTGGAAATCCTCAGGGGAGACTGGCTGAGCCAGGGCCCGTCCGTCGAAGCCTTCGAGAACGCTTTTGCCGCCTATGTGGGTACACGCCATGCCGTGGCATTCTCCAATGGAACCGCCGCGCTTCACGGCGCGTACTTTGCCGCCGGCGCGTCCCGCGGCGACGAAGTGATCACGAGCCCGCTCACCTTTGCGGCCACGGCTAATGCGGCGCTGTACACCGGTGCCGTCCCTGTTTTTGCGGATATCGATCCCGCTACCGCGTGCCTTGACCCGGAGAAGACCGCAGAGAAAATAACTCAGGAAACAAAAGTGATCGCCCCGGTGAGCTTCGCCGGGTATCCCGCCGACATTCCCGCATTTCTCGAAATCGCCCGCTCATGCGGTGCCGTGGTCGTGGAGGATGCATGCCACGCCCTGGGCGCCTGCAGAGGCGGCGTCAGGGTGGGAAAGGAGGCCGATCTCACGGCGTTCAGTTTTCACCCGGTGAAGCATATCACCACCGGAGAAGGAGGGATGGTCACCACTGATTCCGACGAGTACGCCCGCAGGCTTCGCCTTTTCCGCAGCCATGGCATCACGAAGGACAGGGACACAATGAAGGATGAGCCCGACGGCCCCTGGTTCACGGAGATGCAGGTGCTCGGATACAATTACCGGCTGAGCGACATCCACTCGGCCCTGGGGCTGAGCCAGCTGAAGAAACTCGACCAGTTCGTGCGGAGGCGGAAAAGCATTGCCGCGCTCTATGATTCCCTTTTCGAAGGAGTATCCTCTCTCCTTGTTCCCCCGCGGCACGAAGGCCATTCCTACCACCTCTATCCTCTCAGGTTCCCCGCCGGCAGGCGCCTGGAAATTTTCGAGGAGCTCCGCACAAGGGGGATACGGGGAATGGTTCATTACCCCCCCGTTCACCTGCATCATTTCTACAGGCAGGAATTCGGGTGGAAGAGGGGTGATTTCCCCTGCTCCGAAGAGTTTTATGCACGGGAGATAAGCATACCCATGTATTACGGCCTTTCCGACGACGATGTACGGCGTGTAGCCGGTGAAATCCGCTCCCTTTCCGAATGAATTCGGGGGTATCGGTAAATTTACCTGGACTTTCAATGGCTTTCCGGATAGAATCTTCTTTGAGTTTCAATTTAACGGACGTATTCGAGGGGGTAGTTGTATGTTTTCAGTGAGGCGTATCAGCATTGCTTTATCAGTGGCCCTGCTTCTTGTTTTTGTGTCCGGAGCGGTAGCCTCGGCCGACGAGAAGATAGGCGTTATCGATTCCCAGAAGATCATTTTCCAGCATCCGAAATTTGAGGGAGTGACCAAGCAGCTTCAGCAGATCAGCAGGACGAAGGAAAATGAAATGAAGCTTGCTGTGGACAAAGAGCCTGATCAGAACAAAAAGGCCCAGATATTCAACGCGAAGCGGAACGAGCTCGCACAGGAAGAGCAGAAGCTCATGCAGCCCATTTTCAAGGAGGCCGAGCTTGCTGTACGTACTGTGGCCAAGGTGAAAAAGGTCACTGTCGTGATCGAAAAATCAGCCGTTTACTTCGGAGGAATTGACATTACCGACGATGTGATCCAGGAACTGAAAAAGAACGCGGCCAAAAAGTAGGCCGTTTTCCGAAGCTGAAAATCTGGAATTAAATGAAGACATGGGGGCCTGCCTTCCCTTTTCCGGGGGAAGCGCGTTTGCCCCCTTTTCTGTATCCGGAGGAATGTTTCATGGCTTTTAAACTGCTTGTGACAGACATAGACGAGACCCTCTCCCGGGGCGAATGCGTGTCGCCGGAAGTCGCCGCTGCATGCCGGCGTCTGCGCGAAAACGGATGGAGCCTCATGGTGGCTACGGGAAGAATTCTTTCCACGGCAATATCCCATATCAGGGGGATCGAGGCTTTTCTGCCGGCCATAGTGTATGACGGCGGCAGGGTCATGGATCCCGCTTCAGGAAAGCCGATCTGTGAAACCCCCATGGACACGCGGCTTGCCCTGGAAATTGTGGCCGCGGGATGGGATTATCCTGTGGAACTCCAGATCATAGGCGACGAAAGAGCGTTCTGCAGGCGGAGCGATTCCATCACCCGGGATTTTTTTCTTGCGTCCGGGGTTCCTGTTGATCATTCTCTCACCCGGCCTTCAGTTCCCCATGACGTGTTCCGGGTAATCTTTCACGGTTCTCCCGTGCATATCCGAACACTGCAGGATCACCTGAAAACGCTCTTTCGCGGAAGAGCGGGAATTGTGCAGGCAGGCGAGGGCTTTCTCGATATATTGCCTCCCGGAGTGTCGAAAGGGGCTGCTCTTTCCTCGTGGCTGGATACATGCCACGAGTCCCCCGATATTATTGTCGCCGCAGGAGACCATCACAATGACCTCGAGCTGCTCGCCGCAGCCCATATTGCCGTGGCTCCGGAGGATGGTGCTGATGATGTGATCAGGGTCGCCGACGTAATAATGCCTTCGGCGGACCGGCACGGCTTTGCCGTAATGGCCGAATGGCTTCTGAAATGGGAGGGGACCCGTGACGAAATTACTGGTTCTGTAGTATTATAAAAAAGTAGACAAAACGAGCAAAAATTCTACCAGGGAGGGGAAATCATGCCGGAGATAACCAGTTGGTCCCTTGTTCAGACGGAGTTCCCGGAGGACTGCAATGTCATCCTGGGACAGAGCCACTTCATCAAAACGGTGGAGGATCTTTTCGAGGCACTTGTAACATCCTCTCCGTCCCTCAGGTTCGGTATCGCTTTTTGCGAGGCATCGGGAGACTGCCTTGTACGGAGGGAAGGGAATGATGAGGAACTTGTGGCTGCTGCGGTTGAGAATATGAAAAAAATTGCGGCCGGGCATTCTTTTTTTATTGTGCTCAGGAACGGATATCCAATTAATGTCCTGAACAGGGTGAAGGACTGCCAGGAAGTATGCCGCATCTTTGCTGCAACGGCGAACCCCCTTCAGGTCATCATATGCGAGAGCAGCCAGGGAAGGGGAATCGCAGGCGTTATTGACGGATTCAGACCTGTAGGCATTGAAACGGATGACGACGTGGAGAGCAGAAAAAAACTCCTCCGCTCGATCATCGGGTATAAACGGTGAGCGTCAGAAAAATGAAAGGGGCTCATTTGCCGCTTCCCCGGAAAAATAAGACCGGAGGCGCTCGCATCGACGGAGTGCCGCTTTTTTCAATCCCATTTTCAATCCCATTGAGGAGGATGACGAAATGAAATTGCGGGACCTGGTTCAGCATATCAGGGCGGATGTCTTGTACGGTGAGGAACTGCTTGACTCCATAGACATAGAATACGCATACGGTGCCGATCTTATGAGCGACGTGCTCGCATTTGCCCGTCCCGGATCTCTTCTTCTCACCGGACTGACCAATATCCAGATTATCAGGACAGCCCAGATGCTCGATATTCCTGCAGTAGTGTTCGTAAGGGGGAAGAAGCCCCAGGAAGCCGCGGTCAAGCTGGCTTCCCAGATTAAAATGCCGGTTCTTCTCTGCCAGATGAGCATGTTTGAAACCTGCGGAATTCTGTTCGCAAAAGGCGTACTGCCGTGTCATATTCCTGACAGAGGGGTGTAAAGAGTGTCCGAGGCTCCCTACGTCGAAGAATATTCCGTACAGGCAGGAGATTTCACCTCTATCGGCGAAGCCTCCACGAAATTCCGGGCCACATTGAAGATGCTCGGAATACCGTCGGAAATTGTCAGGCGGGCGGCGGTGGTGGCTTATGAGGCTGAAATGAACGCCCTTATCCATGCCGGGGGCGGAACTCTCTCCATGACCGTGGCATCCGACCACCTTGAAATCAGGGCGGCTGACAGTGGGCCGGGTATCCCCGACATAACGCTTGCGATGCAGGAAGGCTATTCCACGGCTTCGGATGAAATTCGCGAACTTGGTTTCGGGGCAGGGATGGGCCTTCCCAACATTGAGCGGAATTCGGATTCCATGAAAATCGACACAGAAATAGGCGCTGGAACTGTTCTCACGGCAACCATAAGATTTTCTGCCGCAGAAAATCAAAAGTCCGGAGAAGGAAGACAGGCAGCGGAGCAATAACGCAAAGGGGTGTTGGAAATGTCCGGTGGTATCAGGGTCCGCGAGGAGCGATGCAGGGGATGTGCCAACTGCATAAAGTCATGTCCCACCGAAGCCATACGTGTCATCGACGGCCTCATAAAAATCATCCCGGAACTTTGCATTGACTGCGGCGAGTGCATCAGGAGCTGCAGGGACAAGGCCATAACTGTCAACGAGGACGAGTGGGAGCTTATCCGCTCGAGGGAGGGCCTTGTGCTTATGGCTGACCCGACGTTTTATGTCCAGGTAGGCGCCTATTCCCGCCCCAGGCTTATGAAGGAAGCCCTGGAACACCACGGGCTGCGGGACATAGCCGAATTTGCCTCCATCGCCTTCGACCTTGCCGCATACGCGTCTGCCGGCATCATCCGGGAAGGCGGAGACAATCTTCCCTATATCTCCACGTTCTGCCCCGCTGTCATTCGCCTTATACAGATAAATTTTCCGGAACTCACCGGAAGGATCCTTCCGGTGGAGTCGCCGCTGGAGACGGCTGTTACTATCTGGAGGCAAACCACGGGAGCGGAGGAAAAGGTGACACTTGTTTCCCCCTGCCCGGCAAAGGCCACTCTCGTCCGAAATCCGGTGGGCAGGAAAAAAAGCACTATCGAATATGTAGTAAGCGTCAAGAGGGTCATCCGGGATCTTCTCGCATATAACGTGAAAGTTACAGGAACGCGCACAAAGGCCATCAGCAGAAGATGGCTGCTCTGGTCCATTTCCGGAGGCGAATCCAGGCACATTTCGTCTTTCTGCGACAAGGGACTCACGTCAGTCTCGGTCTCAGGTCTCAGGAATACCATGGATCTGCTCAACGAGCTGGAACTGGGGCGTCTCAGCGGCGTCGACTTTATCGAATGCCGTGCGTGCGATCTCGGGTGCATCGGCGGAATGGGCACATACGAATCCCGCTTTCTTTCACAGCTGCGCCTCGAAAACATTGAGACGGAGTGGCTGCCGTCACAGGAGGAGATGGAAGAGATCAGGGCCTGGTACGACAAGGATATCTGGCGGCTTGATTCTCCGATCCAGGTCAAGGAGCGTCTGCCTCTCTCCCAGGATCTCGGGGAGGCAATGGCGAAACTCAGGGAGATGGACGCCATCTACGCGACTCTTCCTCACATCGACTGCGGAGCATGCGGCCGCCCAACCTGCCGCGCACTCGCGGAGGATATTGTGCGGGGACAGGGCAAGGAAACAGACTGTGTATTCAAGCTCCGGGACCGGATAAGTCTCCTCAGCGGGGAGATCCGCGATCTCTCGTCAAGGCTTCCCCATACGATCCATAATTCCGGAAAAAGGAGGCCGTCTTCGTGAAGATTTCAGAGATAGTGCGGCAGCTCGACCTGCAAACCTATTCCGCTGGAGACGGTGAACGGGAGGTCTCAGGAGTCGTTTCGGGAGACCTGCTCAGCTTTATCATGGCCGAGGCCAGGGAAGGATGGATGTGGATCACCGTTCAAGTCCATCTCAACGTGGCTGCGGTGGCTGTGCTCAAGGACGTTCCATTCGTTCTCCTCGCATCAGGGAGGCAGCCTGAAAAAGAGCTTGTGGAGCGGTGTGCCGCTGAAGGGATAACTCTCGCAGGCACCCGCCTTTCCTCCTTCGAAGCTGCCGGAAAACTATGGGAAACAGGACAGAGAGTGATGGAATGATTCTCTCCCCGTACTTGGTAGACCTGCACCTTCACACGGTTCTTTCACCCTGCGGCGAACTGGAGATGGGAGCCCCCGAGATAGTCCAAGCCTACAGGAATGCAGGCATATCGCTCTGCGCCGTGACCGACCACAATGCGGCGGACAACGTCCCTGCAATTGCAGGCGCGGCCGGGGGGAACCCGGCGGTTCTTGCGGGAATGGAAGTGCAGACTTCCGAGGACATCCATGTAGTGGTCATATTTCCCTCTCATGAAGAGGCAATGGATTTCCAGGCCTGGCTGTGGAAAAGGATGCCTCCTGTACTGAACAGGCCGGAAATATTCGGAGACCAGCTCATCATAAACAGCGGGAACGCGATCCTCGGAGAGCAGGAAGTCCTTCTCGTCCAGGGTGCCGGGTACAGTGCAGACGAGGTGGCATTGGAAGCGGAGGGGAGGGGAGCTATGGTAATCCTGGCCCATGTGGACAGGCCCTCCTTTTCATACGAAGCGGTCCTGGGACCTGTCCCCGATGATTTCCCCTGCCATGCCCTCGAGTTGTCCCCCGCGGTCAATCATGCCCTTTTCAATAAATGGAAAGAACGCTATCCTGAAAGGGTATTCATCCGCTCCTCTGATTCTCACAGGCTGTCAGGCATCTCGAGGGACAGATGCACTGCGATGATGCTCGCCGGACCCTCTTTCAGGGAAGTTGAACTCGCCCTGAAAGGATTGGAGGGCCGTTCCGTTATCTGTCCCTGGGGTCAGGAACCCTTCGCATGGCGGCGTTCAAGCTCGGCATAGACATCCAGGGGCGTCAGCCCGGAGGCAAGAAGGGCGGTCTCCAGGTGGTAAAGCAGATCCGCAGCTTCATATATTGTCTCTGCCCTGTCCCCTGCGGCAACGGCGAGGGCCGTCTCTACCCCTTCTTCCCCCACTTTCTGGGCCACTCTCCGGAGCCCCTTTGAAATCAGCCGTGCCGTGTAGCTTTCTGACGGGTCGTCGTGCTGCCTTTTCTCCAGGAATCTCCAGAGAATTCCCGGAAAAGAACCTTTCCCGGGCTGCGGCTCAGTGAGCAGGCGGTGGAAGCATGACCGTTCCCCTGTGTGGCAGGCGGGTCCAGCAGGCTCCACGAAGGCCAGAAGCGTATCACCATCACAGTCGATCCTGAGTTCCATCAGTTTCATAATACTGCCGCTCGTCGCCCCCTTTCTCCATATTTCCTTTCGGGAACGGCTCCAGAAGACCATCTCTCCACCCGAGAGAGTCTGTTCCAGCGACTCCCTGTTTGCCCATGCCATCATCAGCACTTCTGCGGACAGCACATCCTGCACTATGACGGGAACCAGCCCGTCCTCGTTGAATTTGACATCGTCCAGAGAAAACATCATGCGCTCACCTCGTTGGAATGCGGACCGGGATCCCCTGTTCCGCCAGGTACTTTTTCAGATCCGGTATCAGGATATCGCCGAAATGGAAGACTGATGCCGCCAGGGCGGCATCGCTTCCTGCCCGGAAGGTTTCCAGTATGTGCTCCATGGTCCCCGCTCCGCCGGAAGCTATCAGCGGAACGTTCACGGAAGCGGCGGCAAGGCTGTTCAGTTCATTGTCATAGCCTTTTTTCACACCGTCCCGGTCCATGGAGGTGAGAAGAATCTCGCCGCATCCCCGGCGAACCCCTTCCCGTATCCATTGGATCACGTCACGTCCTGTAGGAGTCCGTCCGCCGTTGATAAAAACCTCCCATTTCCCTTCTCCCTGCTTCTTTGCGTCGACGGCCAGCACAACTGCCTGTTTTCCCAGAAGGGCTGAACATTCGCCGATCAGTCCCGGATTGTTGACAGCCGCGGTATTCAGGGAGATTTTGTCTGCCCCCAGTGCGATAATGCCCCTGGCCTGTTCCGCCGTTGAAATGCCTCCTCC
>CAYTQC010000027.1:0-15491 GCA_964439735.1 uncultured Synergistaceae bacterium | reverse complement strand
AACGCGATCAGCGCCGCGAGAACATCATCGATCACGATGCCCACGCCGCCATGGGACTGGGAACGGCAAAACTTCTTTCCGATGTGAAGGACCAGCTGGAGGGATCGGTTCTTTTCATTTTCCAGCCGGGAGAGGAAGGCTGCCCCGACGGTCCCGGGGGCGCAAAAAGGATGCTTGATGACGGCGCCTTCGACGATCCTGTACCATCCGCCATGGTGGGACTGCACACGGGCTGCATCTGGAAGGATTTTGTCCCCGGGGAGATCGGATACCGTTCCGGCGGCATCATGGCCTGCATGGACCGCTTCGAGATACTGGTGAAAGGAAAGGGGTCCCACGGGGCATATCCCCACGGGTCCATCGACACCATCTCCATTACCGGGCAGCTCATCTCCGAGCTCCAGACCATAGTGAGCAGGGAGATCGATCCTCTTGAGCCGGCGGTTGTGAGCCTCGGCGAGGTACATGCTGGAACGGCCTTCAACATAATTCCCGGGGAGTGCAGGATCACGGGAACAGTGCGGGCGCTGAACCAGGAGACGCGGGAATTCCTCGCCCGCAGGATCGAGGAGATCGCCTCCGGGGTCGCCTCGAGCATGAGGGGAAGC
Organism: uncultured Synergistaceae bacterium; assembly: GCA_964439735.1. Classification (GTDB taxonomy): domain Bacteria; phylum Synergistota; class Synergistia; order Synergistales; family Aminobacteriaceae; genus Aminivibrio. Next base: position 14,883 of record CAYTQC010000027.1, on the reverse strand, counting down.
ATTGAGTTCAAATATGGATGGGAAGGCCCTGCCCCCGTAATGAACGATCCTGCCATGACGGAGGAACTGAAGCTTGCCGCCGCAAAGATAGTCGGAGAGGGAAAGGTCCGGGAAATTGCCCGTCCGTCCATGGGCGGCGAGGATATTGCCTTCTTCCTTGAAAAGGCACCGGGAACATTCTTCTTTCTCCCCGGCTGCAATGAAGGGAAGGGACAGACCTGGCCCCACCACAACAGCAAATTCGACATCGACGAGGATGTGCTCTGGATAGGGCCTGCCGTCATGGCCACCATGGCCTTCGACTGGCTCAAAAAGCAGGCCTGATCCGGCGGGAAGGAACGATCCTTTTTTCACTATGGGTAGTTTTACCGACTTTACACACTCCGGAAAAAATGATAGCATGTCAGATATAATCTATTGAATACAATCGCTTTTCCAGGTAAATTTCATTGATGGTTCGGCCCGGTTTCCGGGCTGATTCATTCTATCCCTGAACATCGGGGCCGGCGTTTTCTGCCGGCCCCGCCTCCTTTTTCAGCATGCTTTTCAATTTTACTGTTGTACAAATTCTTTTTTTCCTGTATATTTAAATGTGCCCTGTCCTGAAACATATTTTTCCCCAGCCTTTTTCCGACCCGTCACGAGAGATCACATTCCAGGCGGGCATATTTATTTCCCCTGCTTCGCACCTATCTGAAGGAGGTTGAATATAATGGGTGCTCTGCCGAAAAAACGGATTGCGGGACTGTTCGTAACTGCTGTACTTGCAGCCGGGGTTTATTTCTTTACAGCTTCCGGACCGGCAAAGGAAAAAAGCCCTCCCCCGCCTGCTGAACCGCGGCCCGTAAAATATGTGACCATTACCAGGAATGATTCCGGCGGAGAACGAATTTTCCCCGGAAAAATAATCGCCTCCCAGAAGGTGAACCTGTCATTCAGGGTTTCGGGGCAGGTCATCGAGCTGCCCTCTGTCAAGGGAGTTTTCGCTGAAAAGGGGACGCTGCTCGCGCGGCTCGACCCGAGGGATTTCAGGGTGCAGCTTGCGAATGCACAAAGCGACCTCGGCAACGCGAAAGCCCAGCTCGCCGCCATGAAGGCGGGGGCACGGAAAGAGGAGGTCGCCATGCTCTCCGCGAAGGCAGAGTCAGCCCGGGCACAGATGACAGAGGCCATGACCACCATGGAAAGGGTGGGAAAACTCTACAAGGCGGGGGGGTTCTCCAAGGCCGAGTACGACAAGGCACAGACATCATACCAGGTCGCCCGCTCCGCGTACCAGAGTGCCACCCAGGAACTGGCAAAAGCCCGGTCCGGGGCCAGGCCCGAGGACATATCCGCCATGGAGTTCACCATCCAGGGGATCGAAGGACGGGTAACGACCGCAGAGAACGCCCTCAGGGACACTGAGCTCAGGGCTCCCTTCAGCGGAGTGATCATCGACAGGTATGTTGACAACAACCAGAGTGTCCAGAAAGACCAGTCCATCGTCAGCCTCCAGGACCTCCAGTCCCTCGAGGTCTCCATATCGGTCCCGGAACGGCTTGTGGCAATGACCGGGAAAACTGATTTCGGCCGGATCTCGGCCAGATTCAGCGCCATTCCCGAAAAACTTTTCCCCCTGGTCTACAAGGAAGCCTCCGCGTCAGCCGATCCCCAGACCCAGACCTATCCGGTGACATTCTCACTGGAAAAGCCTGAAGAAATCACTGTCCTGCCCGGAATGACGGTGGACGTGATCGTCTCGGGGCACAGCCATTCCACTGACCTCCCCCTCGAGGTACCCTCGGAAGCCGTCTTCGCGAAAGAGGGAGCAGAGCACTACGTGTGGAAGATAGTCGGGAGCGATTCTCTCACGGTATCCGCCGTTCCGGTCACTGTGGCCGGATTCCGGGAGAACATGGCAGAGATCCGGGGAAATATCGAACCCGGTGACAGGATCGTCACCGCCGGAGCCTCCTTCCTACTGGAAGGGGACCCTGTGATCCTGTACACTGGACCCCGTCCATAGCTGAGGCCCGTCATGAACTTCGCCGATTTTTCCCTCAGGAAAAGCACAATTACGTGGTTTCTCACTATCCTGATCGCCATCAGCGGGATCTGGGCCTACGGAAAGCTGGGAAAGCTGGAAGATCCCTCTTTCACCATAAAGACCGCTGCGATAAGTACCCCCTACCCGGGAGCATCGCCCCGGGAAGTTGAAGAGGAAGTGACGTCCCTCATCGAATCAGCGGCCCAGAAACTCGGACAGACGGACAAGGTCCGGTCGCTGTCGAAGGAAGGGCTGTCACTGGTGTACGTGGATATCAAGGACACGTTCACGGGGAAGGATCTCCCCCAGATATGGGATGAACTCCGCAGAAAAATCACCGATGTGCAGTCCAGCCTTCCCCCGGGGGCCGGTCCATCCGTGGTGAACGATGATTATGGAGACGTTTTCGGTGTTTATTTCGCCCTTACCGGAGAGGGCTACTCTTTCCGGGAGCTTGAGGATCACGCTGATTTTCTGCGGCGGGAACTCCTTCTCGTCCCCGGGGTGGCCAACGTGGATATTGCAGGAATCCAGCAGGAGATCATCTACCTGGAAGTGGACCGGACGCGGATGGCCTCTTTCGGAATATCCATGGACGAGATGTTCAATCTCCTGTCGGCCCAGAACATCGTGACCGGCGCAGGATCGGCCCGGGTCGGCCCCGAGTACCTTCGCATCGCACCCACCGGTTACTTCTCGTCCCTTGACGTGCTCGAAAATCTGCTGTTGAGGGGAGGATCGGGACAGACCCTCCGCCTCGGAGACATCGCCCGCATCTACAGGGGATATACCGATCCCCCGAGAAACGCCATGCGGTACAACGGCAGACCGGCAGTCGGCATAGGCGTTTCCAACGTGGACGGCGGCAACGTGATAACCATCGGTGAAGCAGTGAACAGGCGGCTGCAGGAACTTCTGCCCCGAACGCCCGTCGGGATGGAAATGCACCTGATCTATTACCAGGCCGATACCGTCAGGGACTCCATCAACAACTTCATCGTCAACCTTCTCGAGGCGCTCGCAATCGTGATTGCCATTCTCCTGATCTTCATGGGCCTGAGGAGCGGACTTCTCATCGGAGCCATGCTCCTGCTCACCATCCTCGCGACATTCGTTGCCATGAAGATGGCTGCCATCGACCTCCACAGCATCTCGCTCGGAGCGCTCATCATTGCCCTGGGCATGCTCGTGGACAACGCCATAGTGATCGCCGACGGCATCCTCGTGGGAGCCCAGCAGGGAAAGGATACCCGGACTTCGGCATGCGAAGTTGTGGGACAGACCCAGATCCCACTTCTCGGAGCCACGATCATCGCGGTGATCGCCTTCGCCCCCATCGGCCTCTCTCCTGACAGCACGGGCGAATTCTGCAAGAGCCTCTTCCAGGTCGTGGGCATATCCCTCATGCTCAGCTGGGTGCTCGCGGTCACTGTCACTCCGCTGGCGGGCTCCGCAATGCTCAAGGCCCGAGGGGCCGGTGAAGAAAAAGATCCCTACGATACTCTCATCTACCGGACTTACCGGGGATTCCTCCGCCTCTGCCTCACCCACAGGAAGACCGTCATACTCGCTGTACTCGCCTTACTGGCACTTTCACTGGCAGCGTTCAGCAAAGTCGACAAGTCCTTTTTCCCCAACTCCACGAGCCCCATGTTCACGGTGGATTTCTGGAGGGGCAGGGGTTCAGGCGTTGAGGCGACCCTCGCCGACGGGGAAAAAATGCAGCAGTTCCTCGCCGCACAGCCCGATACGAAATCAGTCGCAGTCTACGCAGGGGAAGGAGCCCTCCGCTTCATACTCACCTACACTCCGGGAGACCCCGCTTCCAACTACGGTCATCTCATCGTGGAGGCCCGGGACTCAGAAGGGGCCGAGGCACTGAAAAAGAGACTCGGAGACTTCGTGGCCGCTGAAATGCCCCATCTCGACCCGAGGATCCGTTCCTTCAGCAAGGGGACCGGAGGCGGCGCCAAGGTCCAGGTCCGGTTTCTCGGCGAGGACTCCTCCGCCCTCCGCAGCGTCCGCGATAAAACAGTGGCCATAATGAAATCAGACCCTGACAGCATCAACATCCGGGACAACTGGGGAGAACGGGTGAAAATAATCCGCCCCGTGCTGGACGATAACGTTCAGGAACTCGGCCTGACCAGGAAGGACGTGGCCAACGCCCTCAAAACATCCTATACGGGTATCCGCGCCGGCATCTTCCGGGAAGGGGAGAAACTTGTCCCCATCGTCGCCCGCCTTCTCCCGGAGGAACGTGGAAATCTGGAGGACATCGAAGAAACCCAGATCTGGAGCTCTCTCTCCCGCAGGTACATCCCCCTCGCCCAGGTTATTTCCTCCGTCCTCGTGGAGGCGGAGGATCCCATGATCTACCGGATCAACAGGATGAGGGCCATCACCGTGGAGGCCGACAGCGGCTCGGGATCTGCGGGGAGCCTTTTCGGGCGGCTTCGTGAAAAAATCGAATCTCTTTCCCTGCCGGTTGGAGTGGCCATGGAATGGGGAGGAGAGTATGAAAGCTCCCAAAAAGCCCAGAGAGGGCTCATGGGGATGATCCCCGTGGCCTTCATGGGTATCGTGGTGATCCTTGTCGCCCTTTTCAACGGGATCCGGCAGCCGGTCATCATTCTTCTCTGCCTTCCCCTGTCAATCATGGGGCTTTCGGTGGGACTGCTCGTCATGGGAAAATCCTTTGACTTCCTGGCACTCCTCGGTTTCCTGAGCCTGGCAGGCATGCTCATTAAGAACGCCATCGTGCTCATCGACCAGATCGACCTTGAGATCAGGGAAGGAAAGGCTCCCTTCGACGCCATCCTCGATTCAGGGGTCAGCAGATGCCGTCCCGTCATGATGGCTGCGCTCACTACTGTCCTCGGGATGGTCCCCCTGTACTTTGACGTACTCTTCTCCGCCATGGCCGTGACCATAATGTTCGGACTCAGCTTTGCGACAGTGCTCACGCTGGTGGTCGTCCCGGTGCTCTACGGGGAAGCATTAAAAGTTTAAGCAACAGTACAGGAACCGGCCCCTCTGCAATGGGGCCGGTTTTTTGACTTTTGAAACAACACCCTTTTTCTCTTTTCTTCTATCTTGTATAATATGAAATGTTTTCAAGTAAATAAAAGGACGAACAGGAGGGATCCCCATGCCCTTTTCCGTGGACAGGAACCGGCTGATGAAAGAGCTGGAAGATCTGGGCAGGTTCAACAGGACTCCGGGCGAGGGAGTGACCAGGTTTTCGTATTCTCCCGAGGACAGGATGGCCAGGGAATACCTTTTATCGATTTTTGCGTCCATTGGACTGAAAGTATCCGTGGACGGTGCAGGAAACATGCGGGCGCGCCTGGAAGGTTCAGATCCGGACGCGCCTGCCGTTTTATCGGGATCCCACATAGATACCGTCCTCCACGGAGGCTGTTACGACGGTGCCGTGGGGACCCTCGGGGCCGTGGAAGCGGTTCGATCGATCGTGGAGAGCGCTCTTCCCCACCGCCACCCCATTGAGATCGTCGTCTTTTCAGAAGAGGAGGGATCCAATTTCGGCTCAACCCTTTCGGGAAGCAAGGCCCTGGTGGGGAAATACAGCCTCGAAGACATGAAAAACCTCAAGGATCCGGAGGGAAGATCCATGGCCGAGATGGCCGGGAATGCTGGATATGCACCGGAAACCATGGCGGACTTTCTTCTCCGGCCAGGTGATATCAAGGCAATGGTGGAACTCCACGTTGAACAGAGCGTTGTGCTGGAATCCATGGGTCTCCCGGTAGGCATTGTTGAGGCGGTGGCCGGGATCAGGGCCGTTGAAATCAGGATGAAGGGAACCGCCAACCATGCTGGGGCCACGCCCATGACGCTGCGCCGCGACCCTCTCGCTGCGGCGGCCCACATAATGACCCATATCGAAACCCTCGCCCGGGGTTCGGGAACGGGAACCACCGTGGCAACAGTGGGAAAAATAGCATGTTTCCCCAACGTCTCTAATATTATTCCGGGAGAGATCCGCTTCTCGGTGGAGATCAGGGACGTGAAGCCTTCGGGGATACAGACCGTTTTTGACGGCATTTCAGTCATTGCTCCAGCCGTGGCCGCATCCCGGAATATCACCCTCGAGATCATACACGTGTCAGATTCCGATCCTGTGCAGCTTGATGAAGGCATTGCCTCACTGGCAGAGGAATGTGCCGCAAAAAGGGGTATTCCCTGCGTGAGAATGAACAGCGGCGCCGTGCACGATGCCTGCATGATCGCTCCCATTGCCGCAACGGGGATGCTTTTTATCCCGAGCAGGGGAGGCAGAAGTCACGTGCCGGAGGAATACAGCGACCCTGAAGATATCGAAAAAGGGGTTTCACTGCTGGCGGATGTGCTGTACCAGCTTGCCGGATGAAAGGCAGGTGATCCCGGCGTCCGAAAAAACAGCCCGTTGTTTGTCGGAAGCGAGTGGGCGAATTATTGAGAGTTTAGAGAGGAAAGCGAGGTGTCTCACTTGGAAGAAGTGTTGAAAGTTGCGAATTCCATGGGAGCGTGGATCACGGCTGCACCTATCGTCATCATTGCCCTTGTCCAGGTGCTTCTGTACTATCGGCAGATCTATCATGCCGCAGATGCGGTAAACCTGACCAGGGAACAGCTCTCGCAGGCCTTCCGGACCGGTATGGTGACATCCATCGGCCCCGTGGTGGCAATTTTTATCATCATGGTCGGCCTTATGTCTGTTATCGGCGCGCCCATGGCCTGGATGCGCCTCTCCGTCATCGGCGCCGCCCCGACAGAACTTACGGCGGCAACATTGGGAGCTGACGCCATGGGCGTCAAGTTCGGAGGAGAGGGATACAACCTTCAGGTCATGGCCGTATCCTGGTGGACAATGGCTATCAACGGTGTGGGCTGGCTGCTCCTGGTCGGTCTTTTTGCACACAAGCTCGAGGACGTCCGTGAAAAGGTCGGCGGCGGAGACACCAAGTGGCTGGGCATTCTTTCAACCGCGGCAATGATCGGTGTTTTCGGCTACCTGAACAGCCGCAACCTTGTCGCCATGGGAGGACCCCTGGTCGCAGCAGTCACAGGAGGCATCGCAATGGTCATCCTGCTCCAGATCGCGAAGAAGATTCCGCAGATCAAGGAATACACACTGGGCATCGCCATGCTGATCGGCATGTTCACCGCCATGTTCTTCTAGGGAAGGAGAGGTGACTGAGATGGCAGCGGAACAGATCAACGAACAGAAATATCACGAGGTATGGACGACACCGGTCATCAGGATGGGCGTGGCCACCATGCTCATAGCCTGCGTGCTGAGTTTTATCCCCCTGGTCTACCTGTACATGGTCCACGGCATCCTGCCGCCCTTCGGCCCGGCACTGGCTGCATGGGGCCTGGTGGCCTCTGTATTCGGGGCCTTCTACATTGTGGAACCCATCTCCTACTACCCCATACTCGGTCTTGCAGGCACCTATATTTCCTTCCTCAGCGGCAACATTTCGAACCTCCGGCTTCCATGCTCGGCAATGGCCCAGGAGGTCGTAGGGGTGGAGGAAGGAACAAAACAGGCAGAGATCATCGGGACCATGGGGATCATCGGCTCGGTTATCGTGAACCTCATCGGAGTCACCCTTGCCGCATTTGTAGGTTCATGGCTTATAGGATTATTCCCCGCCTTCGTTGCGGAAGCGTTCAGAAAATACACGGCTCCTGCCATTTTCGGCGCAGTGTTCGGCCAGTTCGCCATGCGGCAGCCGAAGCTCGCCCCCTTCGCACTGGCCATTCCCCTGGGGCTGCTCTATATCAAGACACCCATCTGGCTTGTGATCCTTGCGGCCGTTTTCGGTACCATAATCATCTCACGGATCTTCTACAAGGCAAAAATCATCCATTGACCGTTTTCTCCCGCATGAAACGGGGCCCCGTGCCCCGTTTTTTTCTTCTCCATGATCAGGGTTTCCGCATTTTTTCGAGGAAAAACCTGCATCAAATACCGACCCCCTTCAGAGAAAGAGGAATACAATAGTACTGGAAAAAAGGGGGATACCATCCATGAAAAATAAAGTCTTTTTCCCGGCAGTGCTCGCATTTCTCGCGGCGGTCCTTTTCGCCGGAACTGTCAGTGCATCGGAAAATACGGTCAGAACCATCACTCTCGAGGAGTGTCTAGCCCTCGCCGAGGCCGGCCATCCCTCCCTCGAGGAAGCAAGGGCCTCCCTCGCAGCCCAGCAGGCCAGACTCGGACAGGTGAAGGTGAACAATGCACTGAAGGGCAATCTTTCTGCATCAAGTTCCAGGAATTCGGGCAGCGACGGCTCCTATTCAACGTCTTTCTCCGTGAGCAAGCTTCTTTCCGACTCGGGCAAAAATGCGCTGGAGCGGAAAAGCCAGGGGCTCTCCGTGGATGCCGCGTCCGAGTCACAGCGTGAAACACTGCTCTCGGTGCGTACGGGCGTCAAGGAGGCATACTACGGGCTCCTTCTCGCCATACTGAAACGCGACCAGGCTGAGGAGACGGTAAAAACCTACCAGAAACACCTCGACAAGGCCAGGGGCTTCTACGATGCCGGGATAGTCGCAAAATTCGACGTTACCAAGGCCGAGGTCGATCTGAGCAATGCGAAGCTCGACCTGGTTTCCGCCAGGTCATCCCTCGAGACCGCACGGGCTGCGCTCTCGAGGGCCGTAGGGCTTCCCCTTGATGACGTCCGCCCCTCCTCAGGTTTCCGCCCGTTCATTTCCCTGCCCGACGAGCCCTTCGCCCTGAAGCAGGCCATGGACAACCGGCCCGACATGCGGGCCTCCCGGCTGAAATCCGAGGCAGGCAGGATTGGAATCTCCATTGCCGCAAAGGGAAACGCCGCCACGATCTCTCTCACGGGGTCCGCAAAACTTTCGGGTACGGGACTTCCTCCGGACGACGATTTCAGCGTAGGGGTCACGCTCTCCGTCCCCGTGTTCGACGGAGGGCTCACGGATTACAGGATCGCCGAGGCGCGGGCGTCATCCGACGGTCTTGCCGCAGTACAGAGAAAACTTGAGCAGACTGTACGCTACGAGGTTCGTTCCTCACTCCTCTCCGTTCAGGAGGCCGAGGCCAGGATACCGGCTGCGGAACTGCTCGTCCGCCAGGCAGGGGAAAACCTTGCCCTCGCGGAGGGGCGCTACGAAATGGGCGTGGGAAACATCCTGGAAGTTGCCGATGCCCTTCTTGCCTTCAACTCGGCGAAGGTGAGCCATTTCCAGGCGCTCCACGACTACAGCAAGGCCGTTTCGACACTTGAGAAGACCCTCGGAGGTGAATTCTAATGAAAAAAGTCATTGTCCTTCTTCTGCTCATCACAGGGGGATTCGCCTACCTGCGTTTCTCCCACTCAGACGGGCCCGCGTACACTTTCCGCACTGTTCCTCTTTCCCGCGGGGACATTACGTCCTCCGTAACGGCCACGGGAAAGCTCAGCGCGGTGACCGTCGTTGAAGTGGGAACGCAGGTGTCGGGAACGATCAAGGAGATCTACGCGGACTTCAACGACCAGGTGAGAAAAGGGCAGCTCATCGCCCTCATCGACCCCGATGTCCTGAAGGCGAAGCTCGAGGAATCCAGGGCAAACCTTGCAGTAGCCAGGGCCTCCACGGTACGGGCACGGGCCAATCTTGCCGAAAGCGACCGGAACCTGAAACGGTACAAAGAACTATGGAACCGTCAGCTCATCGCAAAGAGCGAGCTTGACGCCGTGGAGACCACCCGCCTCACCAACAGGGCGGGCGTGCAGGAGGCCGATGCCAGGGTTCTCCAGGTCCAGGCGTCGGTCCGCCAGGCAGAGACGAACCTTGAATACACGAAAATCATCTCCCCCGAGGACGGGGTCATCATCTCCCGGGAAGTCAACGTGGGGCAGACAGTTGCGGCAAGCCTCTCGGCCCCCACGCTCTTCTCCATCGCGAAGGACCTGACTGACATGCAGATCGAGACGTCCGTTGACGAGGCCGACATTGCACGGGTGAAAGAGGGACAGGAAGTGGAATTCACCGTGGACGCATACTCCGGCATCACATTCGGCGGAAAAGTGAGACAGGTCCGCATTTCACCGGCCACCTCGGAAAACGTAGTGACCTACCCCGTGATAATCTCCGTAGCCAACCCCGATCTGAAGCTCAAACCGGGAATGACCGCGAATGTCTCCATTATTACCGACAGGAGAAAGGACGTTCTGAAGGTCCCCATGGCCGCATTGCGCTTTTCTCCTCCCCCGGAGGAATCGGCGGAAACGAAGACCGCTGCGGCCACCACTTCCCCCTTCACCCCGTCCATGCCCCGGCGCCGTCCCGGAGGTGGAGGCGCCGCCCAGGGGAACGGCAATGGGAACGCGGGAAGAACCGGGACGGTTTCAACTGTCTGGACGGTCAGGGACGGTTTCATCGGGGAGAAAGTCCAGTTCCGTGCCGGTATCAGCGACGGATCCTTCGTGGAGGTCGTTGACTCACGGGTTCTGAAGGAAAGCGACGTCCTGGCGGTGTCCTATTCCGAAAAACCGAAGGAATCCCTGTGGGGGAAAATCTTCAAATGAGCCTCATCGACGTGCGGGACATCGTGAAAATTTACCGCACCGGCGACGTGGAACTCCGGGCACTGGACGGGGTATCTTTCTCCGTGGAGGACGGGGAATTCGTCTCCATCATGGGGCATTCAGGGTCAGGCAAGTCTACCATGATGAACATTCTCGGCTGCCTGGACGTTCCCGACGAAGGGACGTATTCACTCGACGGAAAAGAAGTCGGCTCCCTTTCCGGGGATGAACTTGCACGAATACGGAATTCCAGGATCGGCTTCGTCTTCCAGGGCTTCAACCTCCTCCCCCGGGCCACGGCCCTGGAGAACGTGGAACTTCCCCTCATCTACGCCGGTGTGCCCGGGAAGCTCCGGAAGGAAAGATGCCGTGCCGCACTGGAACGGGTGGGACTTGCCGACAGGATGGGACACCGCCCCAGCCAGATGTCTGGAGGCCAGCAGCAGCGGGTGGCCATAGCCCGGGCCCTTGTGGGCGGAACACCTCTCATCCTGGCCGACGAACCCACGGGAAACCTTGACTCGAAAACGAGCGAGGAGATCATGGGGCTGTTCGTGGAACTGAACGGAGAGGGAAAGACGATCATCCTTGTCACCCACGAACCGGACATAGCGGAATACAGCCGCCGGACACTCCGGTTCAGGGACGGCAGGCTCACCGACGACGAAAGGAGGAAGAACTGTGCTTGAGACGTTCCGCACTGCCGTGCGATCCCTCCTGTCGAACAAGATCCGGTCGGCCCTCACAATGCTGGGGATCATCATCGGCGTGGCTGCGGTCATCACCATGGTAGCCATCGGCGCCGGGGCAAGCAGGAACATCCAGCAGTACATTTCGGGCGTGGGAAGCAATATCCTGATCATTATGCCCGGCGCGTCCATGGCGGGAGGAGTCCGACAGCAGGCGGGGTCTTCCTCGACCCTATCGCTCCAGGATGCCCAGGCTCTGGAACAGGAGGCGTTCGCCCTCCGCGGCGTTGCCCCTGAAATTTACAGCAGGTCCCAGCTTGTATACGGCAACATGAACTGGTCCACGCTCATCACCGGAAGCACCCCATCTATTTTCGACATCCGGGAATGGCGGCTGGCGGAAGGAAGACTTTTTCTCGACAGCGAGGCGAAGATCGGGGCCAAGGTGGTCGTATTGGGGGCCACCGTTGCGAAAAACCTTTTCGGAGAGGAGGACCCCATAGGAAAAACGATCCGGATCCGGAACGTTCCCATGGAAGTGGTGGGAACCCTGGCGCCCAAGGGGCAGACTCCCTTCGGGCAGGACCAGGACGATACCGCCTTCGTCCCGTTCAACACCGCCCAGCTCAGGCTGTTCCGCAGGTCGGTCGCAAACTCCGTTCAGCGTATTACCGTTTCAGCTGTCGACGGCAATTCCGTGTCCGAGGCGGAGCGGGAGATAAAAGCCATCCTTCGCCAGCGGCACCGCCTTTCCGACAGCGAACAGGACGACTTCGACGTGCGGAACATGGCCGAGATGCTCGACGCGGCAGCCCAGTCCACCAGAGTCATGTCTCTGCTTCTCGGCGCCGTGGCGTCGGTCTCCCTGCTCGTGGGCGGGATCGGAATCATGAACATCATGCTCGTTTCCGTCACGGAGCGCACCAGGGAGATCGGCATCCGCATGGCCATCGGCGCCCGGGCGTCTGACATACGGACCCAGTTCCTCATGGAAGCCCTGCTTCTCTCCATCTCCGGAGGCATCATCGGCATCGTGCTCGGGACATCGGCCTCCAAGATCATCACCGGCTTTTTCGGCTGGGCCACCGTCGTCTCGACGGGATCAGTAGTCCTTGCCTTCGGCTTTTCCGTGTTCGTGGGGATATTCTTCGGCTTCTACCCGGCATGGAAGGCCTCCCTCCTCAACCCCATAGAGGCCCTGCGGTACGAATAGACTGAATTGCAGAGACGAGGTTCTCTCCTTTAAAGAGGGAACCTCGTCCATTTGCCTGTTCAAAAACGCTTCCCTGCTCTACTATCTGTGTCCCTTGGCCCGGTAGAGGGCATCGTCCGCCCGGGAGAGCAGATCGTCGAAATCGGGGTCTCCGAGATCGAGGGCTGCAGTTCCAGCGCTGATCTTTACTGAAATTTTCCCTTCGTCAAAGAGCGTGGGATTTCCCCCCACCGCAGTGACAAGGCGCTCCTCAATCCCCTGGGCCGTGATACGGTCCGCCCCCGGCAGAAGCACGGCGAATTCGTCCCCTCCGAGCCGCCCCACCACGTCATGGGGACGGACCTTTTCCCTGATGAGAGCTGCTATGTGCTGGAGTACTCTGTCGCCTCCGGCGTGGCCGTATGTGTCGTTGATGTTCTTGAATCCGTCCGCGTCTATCATGATCAGGGAAAGCGGTTCTCCGGACCTGGAAGAGCATGCCATTTCCCGAAGGGCCAGGTCTGTGAACGCCCTGCGGTTGAACAGCCCCGTAAGTGGATCGGTGAGAGCAAGCTGCCCGAGGTGGTGGTTGAACTGGTCGTTGCAGAGCAGGAGAAAGGAGAAGTTCATAAAGGTGAAACCTATTGATGCAAGTGCATAAATAAAGGTCTGCCAAACTGAATTCTCAAAGATGCCCGCCGGATTCCCTTCAGGGAAAAACGTTCCTCCGGCGCGGAGAGCAAATACAAAGGCCAGAAGCCAGAAGCTCAGGCTGGAAGTGATGCGGACTCTGCTGTCCGGAACCGATGAAGACCTGAGGGTCTTCAGACCCGCCAGGCCTGCGAACACCGAAATGCCGAGCGATAACACCACCAGCCGCACCTGCAGGATATCAAAAACAACGTAAAAAAACACATTGACCAGGGTCAATAATACCGCCAGCGTTCCAGTCCACCTGCGTTCCGGTTCCCCTCCGTCGAAAATCCGGAGGGCCTGGTACAGTTCCCCGCCTCCCCAAAGCATAAAAAAATTCGCCGCCGTTATGGAGAATAAAGGGGAAACACAGCTCTCCCTCAGAACGACAAAAAGCATTCCCGCCATTAAAAGTAGTGATCCCCGCCCCATGACATACATGCTTTTTCTCAGCGAATCTGAATAGGACAAAGAGGCCGCCATGAGGCCGATACCTGTAATGCAGCTGTTGAGGGACGTAAAAAAGAGGATCGTTCGGATATCCAGGATCACCGGGCATTTTCCCTTTCGTCAATAGAATGAAGATGCGCTGTTACTGCACAAAAAACATCCTGCGGCACTCCTGCACGAATAATACCATTTTTTCTTTCCTTCTGATATTTCTCACGTCTTTTTTGTACCGGAGATATCCGGAACCCTGCCGAAGGTCTCCGGGGAGAAAAGAGCCCCGGCAAGCCCGGCTGCTGCTGCCGCAAGGGGAAGGAAGAGGACGTTCCGCCACACCTGAAGCCCTGCCGGGGATAGTCCTCCGTCGAGGACTTTCCCCATGGCAGAGGTCAGGAGCGCCACAGAGAGGAAGGCGACGGTGTTCATCATTGCGATGGAGAGGCCTGTATGTTCCGCCGGGTTCATCTCTCTGGCCATGGACCACGGGATGACAAGGGCTCCCGCAGAGAAGCCGAGACCGGACAGGAGCAATGCGAGGCTCGTGGGCGCAAGGGGAGGGGGGAAAAAAACGAGCGCCCCCCAAAGGGATGTGTGTGCCAGGGCAAAAAGGCAGAGCGGCTTCTTTCTGCTCCCCCACATGTCAGACAGCCTCCCCGCCGCCACCGCTCCCGCCATGACACCGGCCGCCATGAGGGTCATGAGTGCGGCCCCGTCGATGCCGTGCACCGCCTTCAGGTACGAGATTCCCCACGTGCCTGACATGGCGAGAAAACAGGCCTGGCTCGCGAGATAGTTCAGGCTGACCGGATACATCCCGCCCCGGGAGAGGACCGATTTCACCCCCTGCAGGAGCGAGGAAAAGGAGAATGGGCGTTTTTCAGCTTTCGGGAGGACGGCCATGCAGAGAACGGCGAGGACGATGGAAAAACCTCCAAGAAGGACGAAGGCCTGACGCCACGAGAGGAGCGCAACGAGCAGCGCGAGGGGCGCCTGTGCGGTCATGCCCCCGGCATTTCCTATGAAAGAGGTGATCCCGGAAAGCGTGGCGAAGCGGTTGCCCTCAAAATTATCGGAGAGGAATTTCATGGTGCAGACGAAGGCTCCGGCGACCCCGATCCCCATGAAGGCCCTTCCCAGAAAGAGCAGGCCCGGAGAACCGGCAGATGCGAAAATCAGGGCGCCTGCTCCGGCGACCGCCATGCCCCATGACACTGTGAACCGGGGTCCCCGGGTGTCGGCAAGAATTCCCACGGGTATCTGCATGAACGTGTAGGCGTA
>CAYTQC010000026.1:13296-15573 GCA_964439735.1 uncultured Synergistaceae bacterium | reverse complement strand
ATGGCCTACCCCGATAACGCCCAGTTTTTTCAGCTCCATGAACGGATCAACTCCTTTAGATGCTTAAAAACGGCTTCCCTGTCTAATATTCTCACGTCCGCACAGGAAAAAGTGGTATCTTTTTTATCTGAGCCAGGCCAGAAGAAAAAGGCGGTTCTCTCTGTCCCCGTTCCTGTAAGAATAGCATACATCATTGTTTTGAAAAGTACACAGGGGTATTGAACAGATATTCCCCTCTTTAATGCCGGCAGCAAGAAGCCTCAGCCGGATCTCTCCCCCGAGATCGAAGAAGGCGTCTTTTCCCTCTATCCTGGCGTTGTCCGGAAAAAAAGAGCGTAAGCCTTCTCTTGTCCATTCCTCCCCCATTTTCCGGAAATAATGTTTTTTCCCGATTCCCGGTCCTATCCATGCCCAGGTTCTTAAAGGATCCGCCCCCTCTTTGCGGAAAATGGACGCGCAGGTTTTCCCGGCGATGTCAAGAACAGTCCCCTTGTAGCCTGAATGAAGGATGGCGATCCAGGGAGACGGGACAGCTGAAGCGAGAACTACCGGGTAACAGTCGGCGAACCTGAGGGATCCCTCGACTCCGGGATCAGAAATCACCACGCCGTCAGCTTTAGGCCTCCCGGGAAGTGCATTCTCCGGAGCGGCCTTCACGACCGCCGTTCCGTGTACCTGTTGGGGAGCTACCAGAGGTCCGGTGACGGGAAAAAGTTCGTGAAGGTTTTTCCTCGAAGCCAGAGGGTCTCCGAGAGCCAGGTCCATTTTCCCGCTCCGAAGAAAGAGACGTATAAAGAATCGTTCTTTCTCTTCGGGAGCCAGAAAAACAAGGGACGGCGCCATGCTGTCCGTTTCATGGGTGAAGGAGGGGGCAGTCGGGGACATCAGAACGAAAACTCCTTCCGCTTATCCATGAGGACTTTCCGTAAATAACCGATGAAATAGAGGCTTCCGCAGCAAACCGTTCCTTCGGTGAGATTTTCGGAAAACCTGACGCCTTCAAGAGGATCGGATGCCACTTTCACTGAAGACGGGGGCCAACCTTTTGCCACCGCTGTTTCTGCAAGCGTTTCCGGTGCTGCGGCACGTTCGCTGTCCGGTACCGTAGTGCACACTAGCCGTGCACCTGCTTTTCGAAGGAGGGAGATGCATTCGGGGTAGTCCTTGTCTTTCATGCAGGCATATACAATTGTCACCGGTTTTTCCCCATATATTGCCGTCAGGCTTTCAACGAGCCTTCGTATTCCGTCGGGGTTGTGCCCTCCGTCGAGAACAAGGGGGGGGTCAGGCCGCAGGATTTCGAACCGTCCCGGCCAGGCGGTGCCGGCTATGCCTCTGCGAATTGATTCATCGGTGATCCGTGGAAACAGACCGGAAATGGCCAGAATGCCGGACAGAGCCAGGGCGCAATTATCCACCTGGTAAAGCCCGTGTAGGGAGCTGTGTACGGAAAGGCGCTTCCCGGGCGAAGAAAAAGTAAAACCCGTGCCTTCTGCAGTGACATTGATATCCGACAGCAATATCTTTTCAGAGACTATCTGGGGCAATGATCCCGCGTCAGAGGCAGTCTGCGTGAAAAGTCCGCTGAGGGACGGCGGATTCCCGGAGAAAATAAAAGGCACATTCTTTCTGGCAACTGCAAATTTTTCAAGTGCTATCTTTTCAAGGGTGTCGCCCAGAAAATCCATGTGGTCCATGGAAATTGATGCAGCAAGGGTAAGGATTACTCTTCCCAGAAGATTGGTGGCATCAAGACGACCTCCGAGCCCGGCCTCCACCACTGCTATTTCCGTCCCGTTGCCGGAACAGAGGAGAAAAGCCGCAGCTGTCACAAGTTCAAAGAACGTGGGCGGATCGTTCCTGAGAACAGAATCGGTATTCATTGCATACCGGATGGTTTCAGCAGCTTCCTCCCATTTCCCGAGGGAAACAGGTTTACCACAGAACGTCAGGCGCTCCTGCGGCGATTCAAGATGCGGGCTTGTGTACAAGGCTGTCCTATAGCCTGATTCCCTGAGAATGCTTTCGGAAAATGCCGCCGTAGAACCCTTTCCGTTCGTTCCCACAATATGGATTGCAGGAAAATCATTCTGAGGGTTTCCCACCAGCCCGAGCAGCCTGGAAATTCTGTCCAGTCCGGGGCGGATCCCGGGGCTTGCCAGGGAGGCAAACAGTTTTTCCAGTTCCTCGAAAGATCCCGGTCTTCCTGCCATTTTTTCAGGAGCGCTTCAGGCTCGCTATATTTTCCTGTATCCGGGCAATACGGGCTTCGTTTTC
>CAYTQC010000026.1:0-13196 GCA_964439735.1 uncultured Synergistaceae bacterium | reverse complement strand
AGCGCTTCAGGCTCGCTATATTTTCCTGTATCCGGGCAATACGGGCTTCGTTTTCTGCAAGCCGTTCCCTTTCTTTTTCAACGACTTCTGTAGGAGCCCGATTGACAAAGCTCTCGTTTGCCAGTTTTTTTGCGGTCGTCTCAAGATTTTTCTTCACCGTTTCGGCTTCCTGTTCAAGTCGGCGGATTTCTGCTTCGATATCAAGAATATCACCGACAACAAGACTGACTTCACCGCTTTCCATCTGTGATGAAAGCGATCCGGAAGGTTTCTGGGCAGATTCGTCGAGGAGACGTATTTCCCGGATTTTCGAAAGTACCTGCATAAGGTCCCGGTTCTCCCCGACTACCTGGGAAAGAACCGTTCCTGAGGGGGTCTGAACCGTTGCATGGTTCACAAAGGACTGTGGGGCAACCCTGGCTTCAGCACGGAGATTCCGCAGTATCCGTACGGTTTCCTGCAACAGGGACATTTTTTCCACTGCTTGAGGGGATTCGAACCGGGTTTCTCCGGAGGGCCATGTATTCTCTTCGATCAGTCCGCCTCCGAATTTGAAAAGCTCCCATAACTCCTCCGTCACGAAGGGGATAAAGGGATGAAGCAGGAGGAGAACATCCCGGAAGACATCTGCTACTACCGCCCGGGTTGCCTTCATTCGTTCTTCGCCTTCGTCTCCCCGCAGGGCAGGTTTTGAAAGCTCCAGGTACCAGTCGCAAAGATCTCCCCAGACGAAATCATAGAGCAGCCTGGCGGCCTCCCCTGTGCCGAAGTTGTCCAGGAGACGCGTTACCTCGCCGGCCACCTGCGCTTTCCGCGTGAGAATCCAGCGGTCATGAAGCGCAAGGGGCAAGTCGTCTGAGAGGACAGGCAATTCACCGCTTCCATCCAGGTTCATCAGCGCAAATCTCGATGCATTCCAGATCTTGTTCATGAAAAGCCTGTACGTTTCAATTTTTCCCGTGCTCAGGAGGATATCCCTTCCCTGTACCGTCAGCGCTGCGAGAGTCATGCGAAGGGCGTCTGCACCGTATTTTTCGATCATATCGAGGGGATCAATGACGTTTCCGCTGGATTTGCTCATTTTCTGGCCCTTTTCGTCGCGGATGAGGGCGTGGATATAGACATCCCGGAAAGGAACGTCGTTCATGAACTCCAGCCCCATCATTATCATCCTCGCAACCCAGAAGAAAATGATGTCAAATCCTGTTACCATGAGCGAGGTGGGGTAATAATAATCCAGATCCTCTGTTTTGTCCGGCCAGCCGAGGGTCGAAAATGGCCACAGCGCGCTGCTGAACCATGTGTCGAGAACATCCTCGTCCTGGATTATCTTCGCTGACCCGCACTTTTCGCACACGTCCGGGTCAGTCTCCGAAACGGTAATATTTCCGCAGTCCAAACAAGTCCACGCAGGAATCCGGTGTCCCCACCAGAGCTGTCTGGAGATGCACCAGTCCCGGATGTTTTCCATCCACTGGTAGTAGATTTTTTTCCACTGTTCCGGAGTCCACTCAATGAGCCCGTCCTCCACAACCTTGACTCCTGCGTCAGCCAGGGGCTTCGCCTTGACGAACCACTGTTCGGAAAGATAGGGTTCTACCACTGTGGAACAGCGGTAGCAGTGCCCTACAGAATGGACCATATCCTCTGTTTTTTCAAGCAGTCCGGCCTCGGAGAGCTCTTGCGCCGCTTTTTTCCGGGCCTCCTCCAGGGACAGGCCTTCATACCCGGGTGCGAGGGAGTTCATTCGTCCGTTTTCGTCAATAACCTGGACCTGCTCCAGGTTGTGTCTCTGTCCTACGAGGAAGTCATTGGGGTCGTGGGCAGGGGTTATTTTCACACATCCCGTGCCGAACTCCGGATCGACCATTATGTCCTCTATGATGGGAATTTCTCTCCCCCCAAGGGGAACTCTTACTGTTTTCCCTGCAAGGGATGCCTTTTCAGATCTCGGATGGACTGCAATGGCAACGTCTCCCCAGATGGTTTCGGGACGGGTGGTGGCTACGACTACGTATCCTTCTCCGTTAACGAACGGATAGCGGACATGGTAGAACTTCCCCTTCCGCTCCTCATGCTCCACCTCGATATCCGAGAGTGCCGTGTGGCACCTGGGACACCAGTTTATGATGTATTTCCCCTTGTATATGAGCCCCTTCTTGTACAGTCTCACAAAAACGGTCCGGACTGCCCGTGAAAGTCCCTCGTCGAGGGTGAAGCGCTCTCTGTCCCAGTCGCATGAGTTCCCGAGTTTTTTCATCTGGTTGATTATGCGGCTGCCGAACTCTTCCTTCCAATCCCATACGCGCCTGACGAACTCATCCCTGCCGAGGTCATGTCTGGACTTGCCTTCGGCGGCAATTCGCCGCTCCACCACGTTCTGGGTGGCTATTCCCGCGTGGTCGGTGCCAGGAAGCCACAGCACGTTGTATCCTCTCATTCTCTTGTACCGGCAGAGAATATCCTGGAACGTATGATTGAAGGCATGCCCCATGTGGAGAGACCCCGTAACGTTTGGGGGCGGGATGACTATGGAAAAGGCTTTCGATTTGTCGTTTTCAGGCCGGGCCTTGAAAAGTCCTCTTTCCATCCATGTGGAATACCATTTATCTTCGATAGGTGCAGGATCATAGGTTTTTGCCATGTTGTCCAGTACTTGAGACATAAGGATACTCCCCCCGTTGCAAGAATTTACTCCGTCGTGCTATCGCCCGGCAAAACAGTGTGTTTTCCCGAGAGATGGCGGGAAATGAAGTTTTTCAGTTCGTCTATTCCGTCGCCTTTTTCCGCTGACGTGATAATGGGGACGTCAATGGATTTGAGTCCGCTCCTTATATATTTCTCGAGTGTTCCTCTCTGTGCCCCCCTTGAGATTTTATCTCCTTTGGTGAAAACCACAAGCACCGGCAGGTGAAGAGCATCCAGCCAGTCCTGCAGCGACCTGTCATTGGCCAGGAGACCGTGGCGGAAATCGGCAAGGTGCAGGACCAGAGAAAGGCATCCCCTGTCTGAGACATAGGAGTCGATAAGCGCAGACCATTTATCGCGCTCCCCCTTGCTTCTTGAGGCGTATCCGTACCCGGGGAGGTCTACGAAGCGGAAGGGTACGGAAGAACCTTCAACTGCATAGAAATTAATACTCCGCGTTTTTCCTGGCGTCCCCCCTACATGGGCAAGCCGGCTTTCCAGAATCCTGTTGACAAGGCTCGATTTTCCCACGTTTGAACGTCCTGCCACCGCCACTTCGGGTATTCCCGGTTCTGGGAACTGGGAGGCTATGAAAGCCGTTGCCTCGAGCCGCACTTTCCATTTCTCGGTTCCGGTCATTTTTTCACTCTTTCCCGAGGGCGAATTCGAAGACTTCGTTCACCCGTTCGACAAATTGGAAGGACAGTCCTTCCCTCGACCATTCCGGTATCTCCTCCACATCGAGCCTGTTTGCAGCCGGAAGAATTATATTGTGGATGCCCTGCCGCTTTGCGGCAAGGATTTTGTCCCGGATTCCTCCGACCGGCAGGACTTTTCCCTGCAGAGATATTTCCCCGGTCATTGCAATACCCGGAAGCACAGCGCTCTTCCTGACCGCGGAGAGCATTGCCAGGGCCATTGTGATCCCGGCAGAAGGCCCGTCTTTTGGTATTGCACCTTCAGGTACATGAAGATGAACGTCGATGGTCTTCCAGTCTACTTCGCCGATTCCGAGTCCCTCTGCGTTTGAGCGCAGGTAGCCCAGCGCTGTCTGTGCAGATTCCTGCATGACCGAACCAAGGTTCCCCGTGAGGGTGACGTCTCCCTTGCCTTTCATTGTGACTGCCTCGATGACAAGGACGTCACCTCCTGTCTCTGTCCAAGCAAGTCCCACGGCGGTACCGGTTTCCCTTTTTTGCGGAAGGCGGAGGTCGTAGAGTTTCGGAGGCCCGAGAAACTCTTTCAGATCCTTTGCGCCCACGGAAACGGAAATGCTTTCTTCGCCTTTTTCCACGAACCGCCTTGCGATCTTGCGGCAGATTGTGGAGAGCTCTCTTTCAAGTCCGCGTACGCCGGCTTCCCGCGTATATTCGCTTATAATGCTCTCAAGCGCTTTCGGGGTTATCCTGACCTGTTTCGGAGACAACCCGTGCTCCGTCAGGATCCTGGGGAGAAGGTGCCGTTTTGCGATCCTCGTCTTCTCCTGCCACACGTAACCGGGGATCTTGATGACCTCCATCCTGTCCAGAAGAGGTCTCGGAATGGAATGGGTCACGTTTGCGGTCGTTATGAAGATCACGTCGCTCAGGTCGAAGGGCACCTCCAGAAAATGGTCGGTGAATCCTGCATTCTGTTCCGGGTCAAGCACTTCAAGAAGAGCGGCCGAAGGATCTCCCCTGAAGTCCTGCCCCATCTTGTCGATCTCGTCCATAAGCAGGACCGGGTTCCGGACACCCGACTGGCGGATCTTCTGGATGATCCGTCCGGGCATGGCACCGACATATGTTCTTCTGTGCCCGCGGATCTCGGCTTCGTCCCTCATCCCGCCCAGAGACATGGAGACGAATTTTCTTTCAAGGGCCCTGGCGACGGATTTGCCGAGAGAAGTTTTTCCCACTCCGGGAGGGCCGACGAAGCAGAGTACCTGCCCTTTCATTTTCCCGGAGGCCAGTTTCCGCACCGCGAGGAATTCGAGGATGCGTTCCTTGACTTTCTCAAGCCCGTAATGGTCCTCCTCGAGAATCTTTTCAGCCCTCCGGATATCGAGTTTGTCAGGAGAAAGCATGCTCCAGGGCAGGGAAACGAGCCAGTCGATATAGGTCCGTACGACCGTCGCTTCCGCTGACATGACCGGCATCTTTGAAAGGCGGTCCAGTTCGTGCATGGCCTTTCCCCTGGTGGCTCCAGGCATTTCGGCCTCTTCTATCCTGGCCCTGAGTTCTTCGATCTCAGAGGGGGTCTCATTGTGGCCGAGCTCATCCTGTATGATTTTCAGCTGTTCCCTGAGATAGTATTCCTTGTGTCCGCGTTCGACTTCCTGTCTGACCTTATCCTGGATATCGTGCTCGAGCTGGAGAATGTCGATTTCCTCGAGCAGAAGCTTCAGAAGGAACTTGAGGCTCTTCTCGATATCCACCATTTCAAGCAGGCGCTGCTTCCTGTCTACTTTTATAGAAAGGTGCGAGCTCACCAGTTCCGAAATCTGCCTTGGATCCTCGGCATTCATCACCGAGACCAGCACCTCCGCCGGAATTCTGGGGTGAAGAGTCACGTACTTTTCAAACTGTTCCAGGACGCTCCGCTTGAGAGCTTCCAGATTCGGTGATGAGGATTCTTCCCATGGGAGCGAAACGAACTCTGCTTCTATGGATTCTTTGCCCCGCGTGAAGGATTCGATCTTTACACGCTCTACTCCTTCGATGAGGACCTTTGTCGTTCCGTCAGGAATCCGGACCATCTGCAGGATAGTGCACAGCGTGCCGACAGTGTGCAGGTCCTCGACCCTTGGATCGTCGATCTGCATTTCCTTCTGGGCTACCACCAGTATATTCCTGTCCTGCAGCATTGCCATTTCGATGGCTTTCAGGGAGCGCGGCCGTCCAACGAAAAGAGGGGCGATTATCCCCGGAAAAATAACTATATCCCTTATGGGCAGAACATGGCATAGGCGCCGTTCATCCATGGATCAGGCAACCTCCTTGGAGTTTTTTTTCTCTTCCATGGGCGGTTCCTCACCCTCTACGGACTCTTTTGTGATGACTACCTTGAGAATTTCCCTGCTTCTTGAAGGGATATCGAACATAAGGTCCATCATGAGGTTCTCGAGGATCGACCGGAGTCCTCTCGCACCGGTGTTTCTTGCGTTGGCTTTCATAGCGATGCTCCGTATTGCCTCCTCCGTGAATTCAAGGGAGACTCCTTCCATGGAGAACGCTTTCTGGTACTGGCGGATGAGGGCGTTTTTCGGCTCTGTAAGGATCCGGACCAGTGCGTCAACATCCAGTTCTTCCAGCGGGACAAGTACGGGAAGACGCCCCACGAGCTCCGGGATGAAGCCATAGCCCATCAGGTCTTCAGGCTGGATGTGCTTCATGATTTCAAATCGCCGCGAATCATGCCTGCCCATGATTTCGCCGCCGAACCCTATGATTTTCCTGTTCACCCTGCGGCCTATTATGTCCTCGATTCCATCGAAAGCTCCTCCGCAGATGAAGAGTATGTTCGAAGTATCGATCTGGATGAAATCCTGGTAGGGGTGCTTTCTTCCCCCTTTCGGAGGAACATTCGAAACCGTCCCCTCAAGGATTTTCAGCAGTGCCTGCTGAACGCCCTCTCCCGATACATCCCTCGTGATAGACGCCGATTCCGACTTCCTCGAAAGCTTGTCTATTTCATCAATGTAGATGATGCCTCTCTGGGCTGACTTTACATCGTAATCAGCTGCCTGGAGGAGCTTGACCAGTATGTTCTCGACGTCTTCGCCGACGTAGCCCGCTTCCGTGAGTGTAGTGGCGTCCGCCATGGCGAAGGGAACATTGAGTTTTTTTGCAAGGGTCTGGGCAATAAGCGTTTTTCCGCAGCCTGTGGGGCCGAGCAGAAGGACATTGCTCTTCTGGAGTTCCACGTCAGAGTCCTTGCCGAGGTTGTTGCTTATTCGCTTAAAGTGGTTGTATACAGCCACGGAAACGCTTTTTTTCGCCCATTCCTGGCCGATGACGTACTGGTCAAGAAATGCCTTTATCTCTCTTGGTTTCGGTGCTTCTGAAAGCGGGACGAAATGATCGGCCTCTTTCACCTGGTCTTCGGTTTCCTCGTTGAGGATCAGGTTGCATAGGTGAACGCATTCGTCACAAATGTATACCCCTGGGCCGGCAATAAGCCTCAGAACTTCTTCCTGCCCTTTTCCGCAGAACGAGCACCGGGCATTTGCCCCCTTGCCGTTTCCTTTACCTTTTTCATCAAACTTGAACATTTGATATCCCTCCCTGGAGCCTTTCGAAAAAGATACAGAAACAAGGGAGCACCTCGCGGGCTCCCTTGAAGTCCTCACTGAAAGGCTTCACTGCGAGGCGCAAAACTACCTCGAATGGATGACTTTATCGATTATCCCATACTTGAGGGCTTCGTCCGGCGACATAAAGAAATCTCTTTCCGTGTCGGCCTTGATTTTTTTCTTTGACTGCCCTGTATGCCGTACAAGTATATCATTCAGTCTGTCACGTAGCTTCAGTATTTCCCGTGCGTGGATCTCTACTTCTGTGGCCTGCCCCTGCGCCCCGCCGAGAGGCTGATGGATCATGATGCGGGAATTGGGAAGGGCGAGCCGTTTCCCCGGCGTCCCTCCGGCCAGCAGAATAGCGCCCATGCTCGCTGCCTGCCCGATGCATATTGTCGTTATGGGGCACTTTACGTACTGCATTGTGTCATAGATCGCAAGCCCGGCAGTGACATAGCCTCCGGGGCTGTTAATGTACAGGTGGATGTCTTTCTCCGGGTCTTCGCTTTCCAGGAAGAGAAGCTGGGCGACAACTATGTTCCCGGTGTGTTCGTCTATAGCTTCTCCAAGGAAGATTATCCTGTCCTTGAGGAGCCGGCTGTAAATGTCGTAGGTCCGTTCCCCTCTTCCGGTCTGTTCAACCACATAAGGAATCATCATTTTCCCCCACTCCCATCTTTTATTGCTCCTGTGCGGGTTTTTCCTCAGCGGCCTCCGCGTCATTGACCGTGATGGCGTCCATAATGGCGCTGACCGTCTTTTTGTACTTTATCCTGTTGGCCATTTCAGTGAGTCGTTTTTCATCCTTGAAAAGGCTGTTCACCAGTCTTTCCGCATCGATACCGTATGTGGATGCGAGTGACCCCATCTCGGCCTCAAAATCCTCTTTTCCAACTGAAACGTCCATTTCGTCACCGATTTTGTCAAGGACAAGCGAACGACGGACAATGGCTTCAGCCTGCTTTCTGAGGTTTTCACCGTATTCTTGCCTGCTTACCGAGCTTTCTGCAAGATACTCATCCATTGAAATTTTACGGGAGCGCTGCATCCGCTCTTCATCTTCTTTTTCCATGGCCTCAACCTGTCTCTGGACGAGTTTTTCAGGCACGTCAAGAACAGCCTTGCCTGTTATGAGCTCTACCGCGTCATATTCTGCCCGTGACTGGTTATCGGCTTTCATTCTCTCAAAAATGCGTTTTTTTACTTCTTCCCGGAAAGCTTCAAGGGTATCGCAGTCCTGCTGCAGGACTTTTTTGAAAAATTCAGGCTCCAGCCCGGGAAGGATTCGTTCTTTTACCGTTTTCACTGTCATTTCATAGCGAAGAGTCTTTCCAACGAGTTTTTTTTCAGGATAATCCTCTTCAACAAGGACGCTTGTTTCCGCAGTTTCGCCGGTTTTTTTCCCGATCAGTGCATCCCGGATCTCTGTCCTTACCGAAGACTGGTTCAGATCCAGTGTGGTAGTATCCGGTCCGTGGCGTTCTTCCTCTCCTTCTTCGCCTGCAACAACAGTGAAGTATTCTATTTCCACCGTATCGGAAGAGGTTATCCCCCTGTCTTCAACAGGAACCAGGGTCGAGTTCTGGACTTTGATTTCCTCGATGGTCTTGTCGAGGGTTTCGTCGTTTACCTCAGCAACTGCTCTCTCGACTGTTATCTCCTTCAGATCGGGAAGAGCGATCTCGGGGGTCACTTCGAATGTCATTGTTATTTCGACAGGGCTTCCCTCTTCCATTGTGTCGATTTTGACGTCGGGTTCATCAATAAGGTCGAGTTCATACTCCTTTACGATCGTCTCAATGGCGTCAGGGAGCATTTTCTCGAGTGCTTCGGCGAAAATGGCCTGCTTGCCGAAGCGCATCTCCAGAATTTTTCTCGGGGCATGTCCCTTTCTGAACCCCGGAATGTTCACTTTCGATGCAAGCTCTTTTGCCGCCGTGTCCACATTTTTTGTGAACTCGGCCGGTTCAAACTCCACCTTCATGGAGAGAACATTTTTTTCCTGGGAAAGCATCTCGGATCTCATACAGTCGCAACCCCTTTCAGCACTGTTTCGCACTGGCGTGTAGTGTGTTCTTGTGTCGTCTCAAATTTTATGCATTTATAGTGTATCTTCTTCTTTGCAAATAAAGAAGAAAAAATATGCGGAAAGTATTGTACACGGAAAAAAAAGAGAATGCAAAACGCTTCTCTCTCGGATTTTTCTTCCGGAGCAGAAAACAATAAAAAGGCAGCGGTAAAAACCGCTGCCTTGGGAGTCTGCTCTTTAGAAAAAGCTAGATCTTTGAAACGTCAGCAGCCTGGTCTCCTTTGGAGCCCTGGGTGATCTGAAAAGACACCCGCTGACCTTCGTCGAGAGTCTTGAATCCATCACCCTGAATCGCGCTGTAGTGGACGAAAACGTCCCTTCCGTCGTCACTGGTGAGAAATCCATAACCCTTTGTCGCGTTAAACCATTTTACTGTTCCCTGGGTTGTCAAATTTGTTCCTCCTAAATGTGTTCACTTTTTGCTGACGGCGCCGGTCAACCGTGCAATAATATAGGGAAAAGAGTGCCCTGTCAAGCACTAATTTCCCGGTTCTTCATTTTCTTCCTGTTTCCCGGTTCGAAAATCAGTGGAGATTCTGCCGCCTTTCCTCCCCTTGCAGGTAAAGGAGGAACTTTCTCACGAGGTTTCCGGAAACCGCCTTTCTGAACGCAGCGGATGTCCTGGGAACGATCTCTTCGGATGCGCATGCCGCGGCCTCATCTATCAGCACTCCGGAAAGGGACTTCCCTTCCAGGAAAGCCTCGGTAACCGGCATCCGTGAGGGGTATGCCGTCATGCTCCCGGAAGCTGCCCTGACAGAACGGAGAATTCCGCTCTTCACCTCTGCAGAAGCGGCAATAGAAGCCCTTGAAAGAGTAAGGGCGGCCCTGGACCCTCTTTTGTAGAAGGCCTGGGGAACCGGGGTGTCTCCCATGGGAAGCCGGACTCCGAGGAGCAGTTCATTCTTCGCCAGTACCGTTTTTCTGTAGCCTGTAAAAAAATTCTCGATGGGGATAGCACGCTCCCCTCTGCTATTACAGGCAAGAACCAGGGCCCCGAGGACAAGAAGCGGAACCGGAAGATCCGCGGCACCTGAGGCTGAGGCAAGGTTCCCGCCAAGGGTTGCCCTGTTTTGTACTGCCGGGGCGCCGCTGAGTTCGGCAGCCTTCGCCAGTGCCGGAAAGAAGGCGGCGAGAGAAGAATTTTTCATGATTGCGGTGTCTGTTGCCATGGAACCAACGAAAAGGCTCTCTCTTTCCCGGCGGATTTCTTTCAGCATCCCGATCCTGGAAAGATCGATCACTCTTTTCGGCGTGACTCTCCCGTTCTTCAGGTCAGGGTAGAAATCAGTGGCGCCCCCCAGGAAGAGTGCTTCATCCCCGAAACGATCCCTTAAGGCGAGAGCCTCCTCCACCAATAGGGGCTGGAAAAAGAAGTCTTTCTCTCCGGGTGAAAAAACGGGGAAGGAGTCAATGAAAAGAAGCTTTCTTCCGCACTGTTCACCGTACCCCCATGAGGCGGCCCTTTCAACAGCCCTGAAAATTTTTTCGTAACCTGTGCACCTGCACAGGTTACCCGACAGTGCTGTCCGTATCTCCTTTCTGGAAGGGCGGGAAACATTCTGTAGCAGTGCCCTTGAGGCAAGCACCATACCGGGGATGCAAAATCCGCACTGCACGGCCCCTTCCTCGGCAAAGGCACTTTGAAGGAGGTCGGGATTTTTTGAAGAACCGAGGCCCTCCACGGTGAGGACATCCCTGCCGTGGACCTGTATCGCAGGGACCATGCATGAGTTGACAAGTTCACCGTCCAGGAGGACTGCACACGCGCCGCACTCCCCTTCTCCGCAGCCTTCCTTGGTTCCCGTCAGGCCGGTCTTTTCCCGGAGGATGTCCAGCAGGCGGTCAAGAGGGTGGACATCCATTTCACGCAATGCGCCGTTTACTGCAAATGTTATTCTCATGCCGTACCCTGCTCTTTCTGTGAATTGGTCCCTGAAAGGAGGAAGTGAAGGTATTCCCCTGTTATAGGGATCCTGTCCGGGAACACTCCGGCTGCGTGCTCCACAGCTGCCGCAATGGCAGGAGCTCCCGAATCCATGGGAAGTTCTCCCAGTCCCTTTGCTCCATACGGTCCTCCTGGGAAGGGGACCTCCTGCAAGTCCACCAGAAAATCAGGCGAGTCAAGAGACGTCGGAATGAGATACTGGTTGAGATGTGCTGTGGCATATTCTCCGTTTTTCATGGAAATGTTTTCAAGATAAGCGTAGCCGAAGGCCTGGAGGGATCCTCCTTCTATCTGCCCTGATGCGAGAACGGGCGAGATTGCTTTTCCCGCCTCCGCTGAGATATAGGCTTTCAGCGGTTGTATCTCGTAGGTATCCATATCCACCGCGACCTCGACGACGTTTGCGATCCATGCGTACGCCTTGTATGCGTCTCCGGTGTACGTATCCTCGGACCATGAAAAACCGGGAATGGGAGAGTACTGTACCGAGGCCTCAAGGCATTCTGGTTGGGAAACGAGCGCATCGGCCAGGTCAAAAAAACGGATCTCCCTTCCATCAGCCCTGTTCGTGAATTTGCCCCCGGCGTATTCGAAAGAGCCTGCCGGCAGAGCTTCAAGGTCCCCTGCCTTTTCTCCCATTTTTTTCGCAAGTTTCAGACACGCCTCCTGGACCAGTTTCCCCACGTACATGGTAGTCCGGGACGCGACAGTGGGACCGCTGTTGGGTACAGCTGAAGTGTCCGGCATGTGATGACGGACGTCTGAAAGATCCAGTCCAAGCGTTTCCGCCGCGATCATGGCAAGGACGGTTGAGGCTCCCTGTCCCATTTCCACGCTGCTCACGAGCACTTCAACTTTTCTTTCTTCAGTGACCCTTACGGAAGCAACCCCGCTGATCGATTCCTCACCGTTTCCTGTGAACCCTCCTCCATGAAGTGAGAGGGAAAGCCCGATGCCTTTCCTCACGGACGGGCTGCGCTTATTCTCCTCTTCGAACTGCCGGCGTTTTTCCCTGTAGCCGGAAATTTCGAGGACTTTCTCAAGCACAAGTCCGGCCGAAACCCCCTCTTTTAGGACCTGGCCGAAGGGGAAGGAGGAACCGTTTTTCATGAGATTCTTTTCCCGCAGCGAAAGAGGCTCTATTCCGGTTTCCCTTGCGATTCTGTCCATGTGCCGTTCCATGGCGAAAGCGCTCTGGGGTACGCCGAAACCCCTGAAAGCCCCGTTGGGAGGGGTGTTCGTGGCCACCGCCCGTGCCCTGATATCCGCCGCGGGTATGAAATAGCACCCCGTGGCATGAAGAATACTTCGGGAAAGGACCACCTTGCTCATAGTGGTGAACGCTCCCCCGTCGAGAAGAATATCGATATCCGATGCGGTGATGGAACCGTCTTTCATTACTCCCGTCCGTATCCGGATAATGGAAGGATGGCGCTTTGTGGTGCACAGCAGATCCTCTTTTCTGTCGTATACCATTTTTACCGGGCGTCCGCTTTTTCTTGCGAGCAGTGCCGCGTGAAAGGCGAGAATGGAGGGATAATCTTCCTTCCCGCCGAAGGCACCGCCTGTCGCAGCCTGCTTTACGACGATCTTCCCCGGATCACAGCCGAATCCCTTAACAAGGGCGGTATGGACATAATATGGACACTGCATGGAACCGATTATCTCCATAGAATCGTCTTTCCCGGGAATTGCCACGATGCCCTGGGTTTCCAGGTACGCGTGTTCCTGGTGCTTTGTCCTGTATGTGCCTTCGATGATGAAGTCGGCGGATGAGAACGCAGCTTCCGTATCCCCGCTTGAAACATGATACTCGTCCATTACGTTGTTGCTTCCCCAGATAACGGTCCTTCCCTCCGCGGCCTCTTCCACATCAAGAACCGGCGGCAATTCTTCGATATCCAGTGAAACCGAGGATAATGCTTTCATAAGTGTCTGCCGGTCAGGGGCGGCTATAAGGGCGACCGCCTGGGTGGAAAATGAGATCTCTCCCGGAGCCAGGGCTGGATAATCGTCCCGAATCATGGAAACGGCATTTGTCCCGGGTATATCTCCGGCGTCTGCGAAGACGACGCTTTCCCAGTCAAAATCAGGGTCCCGCCGTATTGCCCGGATCTTTCCCCTTGGAACGTCCGCTCTAACTGTTCCCCCGAGCCAGCATTCCGGCAAGGGCATATCATCTATGAAAAGAGTTT
>CAYTQC010000025.1:0-18161 GCA_964439735.1 uncultured Synergistaceae bacterium | reverse complement strand
CCGATTTTCCGGAGGATTCCCGGGAGGGAAAATGGTATACTCTCTCAAGACTTAATACAACAGGAGTGAAATGAAATGAACCTTCCTTCCGGAACGAAAACAGTTCTCGCAGATATTGCCCTGGCTCTGGTCGCCCTCTTCTGGGGGCTCGGATTCGTAGCAATGAAAGACGCCCTGGACAGCTACCCCACGTTCTGGCTGCTGGTGCTCCGCTTCGTTTCGGCTGCGCTGCTCATGGCCGCCATTTTCCGCAGGAGACTGTCAGGCCTTTCCCGTTCGGGAATCAGGGCCGGGATTATAATCGGGCTCTTTCTCTTTCTCGGCTTCGCGACCCAGACGCTGGGGCTGAACTACACCACCCCGGGGAAGCAGGCCTTTCTCACCGCAACATATGTCGTCCTCGTGCCCTTTCTGTCGTGGGCATTGAAAAAAAAGTTTCCCGGGTTCATCTCTTTTGCAGCTTCAATCATCTGTGTCACCGGGATGGCCCTTCTTACACTTCAGCACGGTTTCAGCATCGGCGCCGGGGATTCCCTCACGCTGCTGTGCGCTTTTTTCTTCGCCAGCCATATCCTTGCCATTGAGTATTTCACCGCTGATGAAGACCCTGTATGCCTGGCTGTCATCCAGATCTTCATGGTGGGGCTGCTCAGCCTTCCCTTCGCGCTTCTCTTCGAGACATGGCCGGGATTCAGTGGAGGTTCCGGCCTCTGGAGCATCGCTTTTACAGTCCTTTTCTGCACAATTTTTGCTTTCGCCGTTCAGAACGTGGCGCAGAAGTTCACTCCCTCGACCCATACGGCCATTATCCTGAGCCTTGAGTCCGTCTTCGGTGCCCTTTCAGGGATACTGTTCATGGGTGAGGTGTTCACGGCCCGGATGGCTGCGGGATCAGCCCTGATCCT
Source organism: uncultured Synergistaceae bacterium (assembly GCA_964439735.1). Taxonomy (GTDB): domain Bacteria; phylum Synergistota; class Synergistia; order Synergistales; family Aminobacteriaceae; genus Aminivibrio. The sequence continues at coordinate 17,256 of CAYTQC010000025.1, read as the reverse complement.
TGCAGCGGTCCTTCTTACCGAGGCCGGACCGTCTCTTCTGAAATCGGCCGCCGGGCTTCTTCCCGCCGGGGAGGAGAGGCGCTGACATCTTTCCTCTTTCCGGCCGGTGCTGGGGCCGAACCAGGCAGAGAGGCCCTTCTCCTATAAGGTCACTTCGTCCGGCAGCCTCGAGAGCCCGGATCACCGTCTCACGGTTTCGGGGCTCGCGGTACTGAAGAAGCGCCCTCTGCATTTTTCTCTCTTCCCTGCTCTTGGGTACATGGACCGTTCCGCCTGTCATAGGATCGATACCTGTCCAGTAGATACACGTGGCCGGACTGCCGGGGGCGGGGATGAAATCCTGAACCTGCTCGGGCTGAAACCGTATATCCCGCAGAAACTCCGCCAGTTCCACGGCATCCTTCAACTCTGCCCCGGGATGGGAGGAGATGAAATAGGGAACGAGATACTGTTTTTTTCCGAGCCTGGTGTTCATCCCGCGAAAGGCCTCCATGAACCGTTCATAGACTTCCCTTCCCGGTTTTCCCATAACCCGGAGAACATCTGAGGAGACATGTTCAGGAGCGATCTTCAGCTGGCCGCTCACGTGATGGGCGCAGAGCTCCTCAAGAAAAGGCGTTTTTTTGTCCGCGAGAAGATAGTCGAACCGTATGCCTGACCGTATGAAGACTTTCTTCACTCCCGGGAGTGATCTCAGCTTCCGAAGAAGCTCAAGATAATCCCTGTGGTCCGCGCGAAGTTTCGGACAGGGTGACGGGAAAAGGCACTGCCTGTTCCTGCACGCTCCTCTCTCGAGCTGCTCGCTGCAGGAAGGGATCCGGAAATTCGCCGTGGGACCGCCCACGTCATGGATGTAGCCCTTGAAATCCGGCAGCGTTGTAAGAAGCTTCGCTTCCGAAAGAAGTGAATCGTGGCTCCTGGACTGGATTATCCGTCCCTGGTGGCTGTGTATCGCACAGAAAGAGCAGCTTCCGAAACATCCCCTGTGGCTCACGAGGCTGAAACGGACCTCCTTGATAGCGGGCACTCCTCCGTCTTTCTCATACATCGGATGATACGTCCGCGTATAGGGAAGACCGTAGACGTCGTCCATCTCTTTTTCCGACAGAGGAAGAGCGGGAGGGTTCTGAATGACAAAGGTTGTACCGTGACGCTGGGCCACCGTTCTGCCGTGAAAGGGATCCTGTTCGAGATACTCGAGCCTGAAGGCCTCGGCAAATTTCACCTTCTCGGCGGCGGCTTCTTCGAACGAGGGGACTTCCACCACGCGGCCCTTTTCTGGAAGTGAGGGCGCCCGGTACATTGTCCCCCTGACGGACCGGATACTTCCTGCGGGCACTCCCCTGTCCAGAAGTTCCGCAATTTCCTTTATCTGTTTCTCCCCCATTCCGTAGACGAGGATGTCGGCCTGGCTGTCGAAGAGAACTGACCGCCTCACCTCATCGGACCAGTAGTCATAGTGGGCGAATCGCCTCAGGCTGGCCTCCACGCCGCCAATGACAAGGGGGACATCCTTCCAGCATTCCTTCACGCGGCTGCAGAAGGCAACAGTCGCACGGTCGGGGCGGCATCCCGACTTGCCCCCCGGTGAATAACTGTCATCACTTCGGTTTTTTTTCGACGCAGTAAATTTGTTGAGCATTGAATCGAGGTTGCCGGCAGTCACAAGTACGGCAAGCCGCGGTCGTCCCATGGCAAGAAATGCGTCCTTGCTCTTCCAGTCGGGCTGGGGGAGTATTCCCACCCTGTATCCGCAGCTTTCCAGCACCCTAGCAATCACTGCAGGTCCGAAGCTCGGATGATCCACATAGGCGTCGCCGCTTACAAGAAGAAAATCAAGTTCCGCCCATCCCCTTTTCGTCATATCTTCCCTGCAAACCGGGAAGAAGACCGAGCCGGGGACAGGCGGAACGGTCATGTTCATTCCGTTTGTCACTTGAGCTCTCCGAGGGCTATCGATTTGACCCGGTAGTTGTCATACTTTATCCTGATTCCGGAATTTCTGTTCGCACGATAAACCTCGTCACCCCTGTCAACGTCATTTGGAAGACCAAGTATGGAGAGGACGTTCCGTCTTTCCATACCCACCGCAAGCCCTCCTTCCACGTGTCGGGCTGCCGAAGTGATGAGGGCCCTTCGCACCCCGCTCCCTCCCGGACCGTCATGGAGCACGAGAGTCAGCCCGCTGAAGGCAAGCGTCGTTTCAGTTTCCACCCCGCCCTGGGTTTTCACCTTCCTGGAGGAAGATTTCGCAGGCTTCCCGAGCAATGCCTCGGCCTGCTCCTTCGTCGTTCCGAAGGAAGCCAGGGCAGTGTCGAGGAATGCGGGGGAAAGAGTTTCGTCCCGGGGATCGATTACTGTGAGGAATTTGCCGAAAATCCACCCTTCTTTTCCCTTTTGCGGCTTCACCTTGTACCATGGCCATGCCTGCGGGTCGCTGAGGGATTTCGCCGATACCATATACACCGTTTTATTTTTATCCTCCGGGAGAGTGACCCTCATCATTCCGGAAGCGTCGGGACCCTCTGAAACAGTGACTCCCTTTCCCTTCAGGATCCTGATTTTTTTCCCGCCCTCAGAGGACGCCTGGATATCGGAAAGCGCCACCGCCTCCGCACCATCGTCGCTCAGCCAGGAATCGGTGACCTCGACCCTGTTGCCCACCGAAACCTTGCCGAGGACAGGACTCTTTATAGTGTGTGAACCGCGAAGGTTTACACTCGACCCGATGACGATCCCTCTCGTGGGACCCGTGATATTCGAAATATCCGCCGCGGTCTGGGACATGACTGCAGTGACCGCCGTATGTGCGCCTTCCTCAGCCGAAACGAGCGTCCCTGTCACCGTCCTGCCGGCCGTGACAGGCTGATCCTGTCCGGGGACCGGGTCTGTTCCTGCCGAAGGTGCGGGCTTTTCCGGCTTACTGATAACAGAACTGTCCCACGGCATATCCTCCGACTGCTTCATGAAACTGTACACGCCTCCCCCGAGAGCCGCTGCGAGGACAAAAAGTAAAAGAATAACGGGAAGCCTGCTTCTGCGCTCGTTTTTTCTCCTCCGCGGCCGGGCAACGGCATTGAATTCACGGTAACTTCTTTCAGCCTTGTCGGCGTTGCTCCGGACCCTCCTCCCCGGTTCACGGAGGGGACGACTGTCTTCATTTTCCTGCCGGGAGACTTCACGGAGCGGCGGATGACCATCTTCTGACACGGGGGCACCGCAGGATGTACAGTACCTCAGGCCCCCCCTGATCTCCGCACCGCATTCAGAACATTTTTCTTCCGCTTCCTCCCGGCTGCCGCGGTGTATGGTAAACTCATCATTTTCGATCATATCCGGCGAACCTCCTCTTTCAGCGCCTGTTGAAGATTCCGCGTACGAAACGCTTCAAAAATATATTCCATTTTAACACTTCTTTTCGGCCCCCTATACCGTACTTTTCCCGAGGCGAAACGGAAGCCCCGCAGCTTTTGGAAATAAGGAGGGATTTCCCCGGGGAAGTGAAAGCAGAATACCTAAAGCAAAAATCGTTCAGGGAGAAACGCCGGATAATAACGGGAGGTGAACGGAAATCTATCTGATCTGATAAAAAAAGGGCGCCCAGACGGCGCCCCTTTTTTATTCCGCTTTTTCATTCCGGACGATTTTCCCCCATGTATCCTTGAGGGCGACAGTCCTGTTGAACACAGGTTTTCCGGGCTCGGAGCCTGGATCGGCGCAGAAATACCCCTGGCGAAGAAACTGAAAGCGTTCCAGGTGTTCCGGAGAGGCAAGGCCGGGCTCGACAAAACAGTTCTTCAGTATCTGAATGGAATCGGGGTTCAGGTAATCCCTGAACGTTTTTCCCTCCTCCATCTCCGACATGTCCCTGAGCGTAAAGAGATTGTCGAACAGGCGAACTTCCGCTTTGACGGCATGGGGGACGGAGACCCAGTGAAGGGTTCCCTTGACTCTCCGCCCGTCCGGAGCTTCCCCTCCCCTGCTCTCGGGATCATAGGTACAGCGCAGCTCGCGTATCTCCCCGTCGTCATTTTTCACCACACCCGTGCACGTAACCAGGTAGGCGTGCTTCAGGCGTACTTCACTGCCGGGAGAGAGGCGGAAAAACTTCTTCGGGGGATTTTCCATGAAATCGTCCCGTTCGATGTATATTTCCCGTGAAAAGGGAATTTCCCTGACCCCGTCTTCCGGTTTCTCCGGGTTGTTCTCAGCCTCGAGCATTTCCGTCTTTCCCTCAGGATAGTTTTCTATTACGACCTTTACCGGGTCAAGGACGGCCATGGCCCTACGGGCATCCCTGTTCAGTTCCTCCCGGATGACATACTGGAGAAATTCGATGTCCACCATGCTGTTGGACTTGGAGACCCCGATTTCGGAACAAAAGCGCCGAATGGCTGACGGGGAGTACCCGCGCCTTCTGATGCCGCTGATTGTGGGCATCCTGGGATCATCCCAGCCGTTGACGATCTTTTCGTTCACAAGTGTCAGCAGCAGCCGTTTGCTCATTACGGTGTACGTGAGGTTCAGGCGTGCGAACTCGAACTGCCTCGGCCTGCAGGGAACAGACACATTGTCGAGGAACCATTCGTAAAGGGGCCTGTGATCCTCGAACTCGAGAGTACAAATAGAATGGGTCACGCCCTCAATGGAATCCTCGTATCCGTGGGCAAAGTCGTACATGGGATAGATGCACCAGTCTCCCCCCGTTCGGAAATGGTCCCTGTGCAGGATACGGTACAGCACAGGATCCCTCATGTTAAGGTTGGGATGGGCCATGTCTATTTTTGCCCGGAGCACGCAGTACCCGTCCTCGAACTCTCCGCGCTTCATTCTGACAAAGAGCTCCAGATTCTCCACAACCGTTCTGTTCCGGTAAGGGGATTCCTTCCCGGGCGCCGTCAGCGTACCCCTTGTCTCCCGTATCTCATCCGCTGACTGGTCATCTACATATGCCTTTCCGTCCCGGATAAGTTCCAGCGCCCACTCGTAAAACTGCCGGAAATAGTCCGATGCGAAGCAGAGGGCGTGCCACCTGAATCCGAGCCATTCCACGTCCCGTTTGATGGACTCGACGTATTCTGTTTCCTCCTTGGCCGGGTTTGTGTCGTCGAAACGCAGATTGCATGTACCGCCGAACTGTTCAGCCAGGCCGAAGTTCAGGCAGATGGATTTCGCGTGACCGATATGAAGGTATCCGTTCGGTTCCGGAGGGAAACGGGTCCGTATTTCGCTCACGACGCCGTTTTTCAGGTCGTCCATGATGATCTGTTCAATAAAATGAGGGCCTTTCGGGGATTGGGTCTCCATGAATTTCAAAACGCTCCTTTACGGTTTGGGAAATTGATTGAAAATCTTTCTTTTGCTTTTCTATTTTTGCACGGAGAGGGGGAATTGTAAAACTCAGCTTCTTCCGCTGCGAAGGGCAGGTTCCATGTGGAGAGAAATCTGGGCTTCATCGCCGAAACGGTTCCAGATGGCCTCCTCCACTTTCCTGGAGATATCGTGGGCCTCGGTCAGAGAGAGGCTCCCGTTCATCTGCAGGTGAACGTCCACTGCTATGGAACTTCCTATGCGGCGCGTTTTGAGTTTATGAAACGAGTTCACTCCGGGGACAGAGACTATGGCGGACTGAAGCTGTTTTTCCAGTTCGCCCGGCAGGGAGGATTCGATGAGTTCGTCAAGGCTGTCCCTTAATATGGGAAGAGCCGCCCTGACTATGAAAACGCTTACAGTGACAGCGGCAATGGGATCCAGTATCCTGAACTTCTCACCTCCGAAAAATGCTCCCCCTATGCCTGCGAGAGTCCCGATAGAGGAAAGGGCGTCGGATCTATGATCCCAGGCCTTGGCGATCAGCGCGCTGCTCTGAAACAGCCTGCCTTTGGCGATGGTGTAGCGGAACATCCATTCTTTGATCACCACCGAGAGGAATGCCGCGATAAGGGGGGACAGCCCGGGGCTTTCTATTGGGCCTCCCCGAAACACCGACAGGATGCTTGATACTCCGGAAAGAAAGATTGCAGCGGCCGCAAAAAGCAGCGAGAGGCCGCATACAGCCGCCAACACAGCCTCGACCTTGCCGTGTCCGTAGGGATGGTGGGCATCGGCAGGCTTTTCGGCGACAAAAAGACCCAAAAAAACGACAAGATCTGTCAGAAGGTCAGACAGAGAGTGGGTTGCATCCGCTATCATAGCGCTGCTCCTGCCGAAAAAACCCGCAAGGTACTTGAATCCCGTCAGGAAAAAATTAATTACAAGACCGTATAATGCCACCCTCCTCGGCTCACTGCCACGTCCCATGGTATCTCCCTCCCCGGTCCGTATCCGGACCACTTTTCCAGGCCATTATGAGCCTTTCGGGCAGCAAGTCAAGAATTAGGTGCTTTTTTCCAGGCAATTCCCGACGTACAGGGAAATTCCGCTGATCGGTTTCAGGCAGCCTTTTTCCGAAAAAAGATGCCCCGCGTCCATGGCGGGGCATCGTGCGTTGTTTTTATTCGTAGACCCGAACCCGATCCTCGAGGGGAAGGAACTCTTTCTCTCCCGGCCCCGATACGGGTACACCGAAGGGCATCTGGGCAATAAACCGCCATTCAGAGGGGATGCCCCATCTCTTCCGCACCTCATTTTCCACTACAGGGCCGTAGTGCTGAAGCGAGGCGCCGAACCCCTCCGACTCCAGTCCCGTCCAGACGATATACTGAAGCATGCCCGATGAATGGTCGGACCAGACAGGGAAATGCCCTGCATAGGAGGGGAAATTTTCCTGCAGTGCCCTGACCGGCCTGTTGTCCTCGAAGAAGAGGACCGTCCCGTATCCGGAAGCAAATCCGTCTATTTTTTCCTCAGTGGGGGCAAACTTCTCCGCGGGAACGATCTTTCTGAGGGATTCCTTTACGATGGACCAGAACTCATCGCTGGATGAACCCAGAAGAAGCACGGCTCTGCCGCTCTGGGAGTTGAATGGCGAGGGAACATGCTTTACTGCAAACTCGACTATCTCCCGGATCCGTTCATCTGAAACGGGGCTTGCCTTCGATATAGCGTAATATGTCCTGCGGTCTTTGACCGCCGTGAAAAAATCCTTCATGTTCATATATCCTCCTTCAAATTCTCTGCAATACGGAGCAGGCTTTTTTCAGCCCCTTCTCTGTCTTCCTCTGAAAAACCCTCGAAAAATCTCTCTTCAATGCCGGTAAAAAGAGATTCAAAAAACGGCTTCACCGCCCTGCCTTTCTCAGTGAGGCGGATATGATAAACGCGGCGGTCCGTGCTGCATTTTTCCCGTTCCACGAAACCGCAGCGCTCCAGCTTATCAACAAGGACTGTTACTGTGGGCTTCGTCTTGTGCACTTTTTTCGCCAGCTCTCCCATAGTAAGGCTCCGGACTGAAGAGAGAAAATACAGCATCTCTGCATGTGACGGGACAAGACATCCCTCTTCATATTTTCCGATCTGCCTTCCTATTATCCGTTGAATGTATTCATGAATTTCGTAAAAAACCGGAAGTATGCCTTTTTTTTCTTTCATGGATATGATTTTAGTTAGACATCTAACATTAGTCAAGACTTCTTCTCTTTTTTATCGTAATCAGAGAAATATCCACCCAGGGGGTATAATAAGGGACGAAAATCATTCTGCGGGCAACGGAGGTCCTATGTCCTGGAAAATCATAGACCACGAAGCAGATTCAGGGCTTGAGGCTCATGGGGATACCCTTGACGAACTCTTTACGGAAAGCGCCTCGGCGTTCCTGTTTCTCTGCTCCGGAAAAAGCATCTCCAGTCTGCTGGAAGAGGTGCAGGGAACGGGACACATTTCTCTTGAAGCAGCAGACCTCGAAGAACTCGTTGTTTCCTGGCTGAACGAGATCCTTTTTCTTGCGGAAACACGATCGTTTTTCTTTATACCATCCGTTGTCCGGGTACGGACGTCTCCTTATTCACTATATGCCGAAGGCCGAACAGCCCCCTGCGGCACGGGCCCTCTTCCAGTGAAGGCGGCGACCTATTCGGACCTTGCGGTTCAGAGCGTCCCGGCACCATATCTCAGGGTGATCGTGGATATGTAAAAACGGACGGAGGTGACGGCGTATGCGAAACTTTCTGACGCGTATCGATCCGGCAAGGATACTGCTGGAAAAGGGTGCGGTCCCCGGAATGAATGTTCCGGGCCTGATCTTCGCAGACACATACATTGAATCTCTGCTCGAGGGGGAGAATGCGCTCACACAGGTCGCAAACGTAGCCTGCCTTCCGGGTATTGCCGGCTATAGTTTTGCAATGCCCGATATTCACCAGGGCTACGGGTTCCCCATAGGGGGAGTGGCAGCCTTTGACGCTGATGAAGGGATCATTTCCCCGGGAGGCGTCGGATACGATATTTCCTGCGGCGTGCGACTGCTTGGATCGGAAATTCCGGTCAGTGAATTCCTGCCTCATTCAGAGAAAATACTTGCATCCCTGTTTTCAACAGTCCCGTGCGGGATCGGGCCGGGAGGAGGCGAAGGGATCAGGAAAAAAGACCTCGAAAAAATTCTTGAGGAAGGCGCAGCCCGGATCGTCCGCTCCGGAAGGGGAACAGAGGAGGACCTGGAGCGGATCGAAGAGAAAGGGTGCCTGGAAGGTGCCCTTATCTCCGCGGTTTCGGAACGGGCCGTGGAGAGGGGGCTCAGGCAGCTCGGGACCCTCGGATCAGGCAATCACTTTATCGAGATACAGGCGGTGGAAGAGATTTTCGGCGAGGAAGAGGCCCTTCGCATGGGAATCAAAAAGGGATGCATCACCGTAATGATCCACTGCGGAAGCCGCGGATTGGGGCACCAGGTGTGCGACGACTACATCAAGGTCATGAAAAGGGCAATGGAACGCTACCGGATATCCGTTCCCGACAGGCAGCTCTGCTGCGCTCCCATTCCTTCTCCCGAGGGACGGAATTACCTCGGCGCCATGAAAGCGGCAGCGAATTTCGCCATGGCCAACCGCCAGAAGATCACTGATGATGTCAGAAACATTTTTATCCGCTTCTTTCCGGGAAGAATCCTTCACACAGTCTATGACGTGAGCCATAATCTCGCACACATTGAAACCCACATGGTCAGCGGAAAGGCTCGAAAACTGTGCGTACACAGGAAGGGTGCGACGAGGGCCTTTAACGGACTTCCGGTTCTCATCCCGGGGAGCATGGGCACTTCCAGTTATGTCCTGAGAGGTACGGAGGGTGCTGAAAAAGAGACATTCGCTTCAGCGTGCCACGGTGCAGGCCGGCTTCTCAGCAGGAAAGAAGCGTCGAACAGGACAGACGGCAGGGAACTGGTGAAAGAACTCTCTTCGAAGGGCATTGCTGTTATGGCGGACAGCCTGAGAACACTGGGGGAAGAAATGCCCGGAGCCTACAAGGATGTTTCCGCGGTAGTAGAGGTAGTGCATAGTGCCGGACTCGCAATGAAGACGGCACGGCTCCGCCCTCTGGCGGTCATGAAGGGATAACGGGAAAAACAAAGCTGAAAACGGTTTATTACCCTTTTCCCCCTTTCGGAACAGCCGTCCAGGTGTAGGCACATACCGTTCTGCCTCCTCCATTCTCCACCGCAGCCCCAGCCCTGATGAGGGTCGTCCCCGTCGTAGCGACATCATCCACGAGAACAGCCCATTTGCCGGCAAGGCCTTTTCGCCTGACGGCCATGGCGTCCAGAGGCATGTTCCTGCGCTCTGACTCTTTTCGGGCGGTCTGGGCGATTCTCTCTTCCCTCCACTCCAGGCAATCTGACACTGGAATTCCCCACTCAAGGCACAGGCCTTCGGCAATCGCTTTCGACTGGTTGAATCCCCGCACGCTGTCCCTGTGAAGGGGTACGGGGACAAGCACTTCGGCGGACGGCTTCGGGAAAATCCTGCCGAGAGCGCGTCCCATGGCCACGCCGAGGGTTCGGTCTCCGCCATATTTCAGCTCAAGGACAAAATCCCGGAGGATCCCCTCGTGAATGCCTCCTGTTTCCAGGGGGAAATCACCCAGTGAAGCCGGCATGGGAGGCGACAGCAGCGGAAGAAGGCATTCCACACAGGCCGGGACACCCATGGCACCGCATATGGAACATGATGAGGGCCAGAGCAGGTGTCCGAGGAAGCGGAGGACAGGTTCACGAATACTCAATAGGTCTCCGCATAAGCATCATTGCCCCTTCTCTCGGTTCGAAACCATGGGGGGCAAGGAACGGCCCGAGTTCGCTCGTATAGGTGATTATGAGCGGGATGTTTTTGATCGACGGGTGACCAAGAGCGTAGTCAAGAAGCGAGGTGCCGACCTTTTTGCCCTGATGGTCAGGATGCACCATGATGTCCCATAGAGATGCCCGGTAGACGAAGTCTGTGAGCATACGGCAGAAAGCCACAAGATGGTTTTCGTGGCGCACGCTGAAGCACATGGACGTCCCCTCGAGCATCCTGGCGATATCCTCGATTGAACGGCTTTTCCCCCAACGCGTAAACCGGTACAGGTTGGCCAGTTCCTCCGGGGAAACGGCATGCTTGCTGTCGTAGAAAAAGTAACCTCCGTTCATTGCCTGTCACCTTCCGAATGACCGGCAAGTGCCATTCCACAGACTATCTTTCTCAGATCCGTTTTTCTGGCATCAACAGCAACAGGGAGCTGGACAACCTGGCCTGTTCCGCAGCAGGGGCATATCCATGTTGCCCTGGCCATCCCGTCTCCGTCAGGAGTTCCCGCAATGATCTTCGATTCGCCGCATACCTGGCACGCCACAATCAGCATTTTCAATCCTCCCGCTGGATTTCCACGTCTTCCGGCCGTATGGAGAGAGTGATCCTCACCGGCCCCTCGGTATAGATGTCCTCCGCGGCGGACACCTCGACATTCACCCGGCCGCCTGACTTCTGAAGAATATCCACGGCCTCGTAAAAATCCGTGGCATCGAGAGCTCCCACCTTCCCGGTGAAAGGATCGGGAACGATGGAGTCCTGGATGGCCTTCCTGTTGACCAGTCGAAGCATCAGGTGAAGTTCCGATTCAGGATCATAGCTGGCAGAATCTCTGTCCACTGACTGGCGGAACAGGACTTCTCCCTTCCTGTACACGAGAAAGCTTTCCTTCACCTCATAGTCTATCCGGATATCCTCTCCGAAGATGGCGTTCGCCAGGGCGAGAATGCGGACGAATTTTCTGTTCGCCTGTCCTGCGCACCCATCGATGGCCTCCATCTCCTTTTCGAGGTCCACGGCAAGTACGATCTCTTCGGGAGACAGTCCGGTGCGTGCTCCCACAACGTACTCGGCCTGGCGCCGGAGTTCCTGGAACACGCCTTCCACGTCATCCCTGCTGCTCATGGGCTCTATGGCGCTCTGCCCCAGTATTTCCCCTGCAAATACCGCTATTCGGCCGCTCCGGATCTGGATCAGCCCCTTTCTCAAGGATTCAGATTCTTCCTTGAGAGATTCGACGGAATCGCTGAGCGCTTCCTTTTCAAACTCGAGCTGTTCCTTTTCTTTCCGGGTCCTGGAGAGGTTTTCCTGTGCCTCCTCGAGTTTCGGCTGAATCAGGGCAAGGTCTTCCTGAACGGCAACAAGCCCTTCCTGCTGCTCCCTCAGCCTCTTTTCGCTGTCGAGAAGAGTCAGTGACATAAGCTGGGATTCGCTCCTGCTCTCCTGAAGTTCCCTGGTTAGCGACTGGAGCTGTCCCTGTATGAATTTCATACTGAAAAGGGCCGTTCGCACATTCTCTGAAATTATGGTCATGGTGATCAGGATGGCTATGGAAATGACCATGCCGGTGATGGCTGTTATGAGCCTGCTCGTATCCCTCGGGCGGAGCCCGAAGAGAGAGATGCGCTTTTTCCCGATGCGCATGCCGAGCACGTCTCCAAGATACGCCAGGACTCCGCTGACGATGATCAGCGTCAGGATAAGACGCCAGTTCATATCGGACAAGATCTGAACCTGCATTTCGAATCTCCGTCCTCTCGCTCCTTTACCCCGATCCTGTCATAAATTTGCGGGGCAGGGCTTTGTTTCCGCAGGAAAAACTGACCTGCTGCGGCGATTCCTCCCTAAAGAAGAGACGGAAAAGGACACTGTGAAAGAAGCTCCGCGATTTCAGACGCCGGAAAAAGACGGCCCGAATTGATTCCAGGGCAGTGTTCTGCGGCTTTTTCCCATTCCTCCCCGGAAGCAAGGAGCACCGGCCAGAAGGGAAACAGCCTGCACTGAAGGGGACGGACAGGATACACGGAACACCCGGCGTTCTCAGCCTGGTAGAAAATGCATTCGCCGTTCTTCTTTTCCTTCAGGCTGGGTGCCTTCCATCGCGAAGTTTTGTACCGCTTCCCGAAAATCTCTGTGCTGATGCCCAGGAAACAGGCTATGGCACTCTCCTCGACAGGGGTGATAAAAATTGCGCCGGGCTCTCCCCTGCAGCACCGCCCGCACCCCAGGCAGGAAAACCGCAGACCTTTCTCCCACCACAGGGCTGAAGGAAGGTTTTCCCGGGAATCCACGCTTTGACCGCACCCCTGGCCTGAATTCTGCCGGTCCGCCGGCATCAGAACCTGCGCTTCCTTCCCTTTCTCTTGTTGACAAGTATACCGCTCCGCCCCAGGGCCTGCAGTTTGTCAATCTCGGCAAGCGCCTTGCCCGTACCCAGGGCTACGCACTCCATAGGGTCATCGGCCGTGAAGCAGTTGATCCCCGTGTGGCGGGTGATGAGTTCAGGAAGCCCCCTTAAAAGCGATCCGCCGCCGGTGAGAACGATTCCCCTGTCTATGATATCCGCAGACAGTTCGGGAGGCGTTACTTCAAGCACGTTCCTGACTCCGTCGATGAGAGCCTGTACCATTTCTCCGATCGCCATGGAAACGCTGGTGCTGGAAACCTCGATCTGCCGGGGGAGCCCCTGTACCAGGTCTCTGCCCTTGAGCACCATAACCGTCTCTTCCTGCTCCTGAAGACATGAGCCTATCATAATTTTCAGGTTTTCAGCCGTCTGCTCACCAATTGCAAGGCTGTACTGTTTCCTGAGGTACCGCATGATCCCCTCGTCGAACCGGTCTCCTCCTATCCGAAGGGACTTGGAGACAACTATCCCGCCAAGTGAGATAACGGCGATGTCCGTCGTGCCTCCACCGATGTCCACCACCATCTTGCCCCGCGGTTCCTCCACATTGAGATTCGCCCCTATGGCAGCAGCCATAGGCTCTTCTATAAGGTAGGCTTCCTTTGCCCCCACTTCGACAGCGGCTTCAAGTACAGCTCTCCGTTCGACATCCGTTGCCCCCGAGGGAACACAAATCATCACGCGGTTTCGAAAGAAGCGGCTGAAGCCTCTCTGTACCCTGCGCATGAAGTGGTGCATCATTGCTTCGGTCATGGTGTAGTCGGCAATCACTCCATCCCTCAGGGGACGGACCGAGGTTATGCTCCCCGGTGTACGGCCGACCATGTTTTTCGCTTCATAGCCCACGGCAAGGATTTTGCCGGTATCAAGGTCAACTGCCACTACGGAGGGTTCCCGAAGGACTATCCCCTTGTTTTTCACATAAATAAGTACTGTTGCGGTTCCAAGGTCTATTCCTATATCCGTTCCGAACACGGTGTCTTCCTCCTTTGGACGACGAAGAAGATTGCTTCAGGGATTGCCCCGGTATCCCTCTTCCGGAATTTCTCACCCCGGAATGAAAGCGACTGACTGTCCTATTCTACCCCGTACGGGCCAAATGGGGTACCCTCTCCATAACTGACTTTCCATAAATATAATCCTTCGGGAGGTGCGGTCATCCCCGACCCGGCCCGATTTTCACCTTTCAGGAGAGCCTCGAGCTGCTCCCTGTTTTTCCTTCCCCTGCCAACATCGTGGAGATTTCCCGCCATGATCCTCACCATGTTCGTAAGAAAGGCGTTTCCTCTCACGGTAAAAATACACAGATTCCCCTTTTTTCTGATATAGGACCTGTATATTGTACGAACCGGCCGCTCGGGACATTCAGAAGTTTTACAGAAAGCCCGGAAATCATGGGAACCTTCGTACAGTGTGCACGCCTTTCGTACCTCGTCGAAATCCCATCTGGACCGGTTCCACCATACCCTGCCCCTGATAAGGGGAGGAAGAGCGTTCCCATGCCAGATAAAGAAACGGTATTCCCTCCAGAGTGCCAGCCGCCTTGCGTCAAAGGCCGGGAGGACTTTTGCCGCACGAAGGACGGCGATATCAGGGGGAAGATGGAAGTTCAGGGCCAGAAGGAGTTTGTCCGGACGCCATTCTTTCGGGAGCTCGAAGGAAACCACCTGTCCCCTGGCATGAACACCTGCGTCAGTCCGGCCTGCTGCGGACGCGTTTACATGCTTTCCCTCCACTGCGAAAAGGGCGTCCTCTATTTTCTCCTGAACTCCCGTTCCCATGGCCTGGCGCTGCCATCCTGAATACGACGTTCCCACGTAGCTCACAAGTGCCGCATATCTCAAAAGAAAAGTCTCCTGTCACCGATAACGAGAAGGACCACGAGGGAAAGTACGGATCCGAGGGCGGCAGTATCTTTTATCTTCCAGAAAAGAGGATTCATCCTGGTCCTCCCGGCTCCTCCCCTGTAGCATCTCGCTTCCATTGCCACCGCCAGGTCCTCTGCCCTTTGAAAAACAATGACGAAGAGGGGGATCAGGACGGGAAGGAATGCTTTCAACCGCTTCCACAGCCCCCCCCTGTCGAAGGAGGCTCCCCTGGCCAGCTGAGCTCTCATGATCCGGTCCGTTTCATCCAGGAGGGTCGGGATGAAACGGAGCGCTATTGTCATCATCATTGCAAGTTCATGGGCAGGGAAACCAAAGCGGACAAATGGGGAAAACAGCCGTTCCAGACCGTCAGCAAGCTCCATGGGACGCGTGGTAAGGGTCAGGAACGATGCGAACAGGACCAGAAACAACAGGCGCAGTCCCATGTAGGCAGCCATGACAAGTCCCTGTCTCGTAATCCGGATAAAGCCGGCCTGCAAAAGCGGTTCTCCTTCGGTGAAAAAAATATGGATCGATGCAGTGAAAAGCACAAGGATGAGGACAGGCTTCGCCGACCGCAGGACAAGCCGGAAGGGAAGACGGGCCGCTGCGGTAATGCATCCGAGAAGGATACCCCACAGGGCGAATACTGCGGGGTGCTTTACCACAAAGATGCCGGTAAGCAGGATCAGGACGGATATGATCTTGCATCGTGGGTCCAGGGAATGGACAATTGATTCCGAAGGAACATACTGGCCGAAAGTCAAATGGTTGAAAAATTTCATCACTTTTCACCAAAAAGTGCGGTCTTCAGGCACTTCCACTGCCACGTAAGAGGGACTTTTTTTCCTTTCTCCCTCAGCGCCGCAGAGAGCCGGGCTATATCAGGAAGTTTCAGCCCTGGGACCGGATTCGCCTGGAGATGTTCAAGAACCTCCTGGGGTTTTTTCCACACAACCTGGGTCCCTCCCCGCAGCACGAGAATGCTGTCGCTGAACTGCAGGGCGATATCGAGATCGTGGGTGACGAGAAGAATGCCCATTCCTTCAGCCCTGAGCCTGACCAGCAGTGACGTGAGTTCTTTCCTGGAATAGGAATCAAGCCCTGCAGTAGGCTCATCAAGAACCAGGTAATCAGGCACGGATGAAAGGACTGAAGCGATGGCAGCTTTCCTTTTTTCTCCCCCCGAAAGGTTGAAAGGGCTTCTCTTCAGGCAGTTTCTTTCGAGACCGGCCTGCTCCATTGCAAGGTTCACCCTCTGAGGTATTTCATTCTCCGGGACACCCCAGTTCCTCGGGGCAAAAGCGATTTCATCATATACTGTTTCAGCGAAAAGCTGCTGCTCAGGATACTGGAAAACGAGTCCGACTTTTCTCCTGATTTCCTGGAGAGAACGGCTTTTTTCCTTCACTTCCATTCCATCCACCCATACCTGTCCCTCCATGGGGAGGAGAAGACCGTTCAGATGCTGTGCGAGGGTGGATTTTCCGCTGCCGGTATGGCCGACCACCGAAAACCACGTGCGCCTATCGAATTCAAAGGAGATGTTCTTCAGTGCGCAGGTCTCGAGGGGGGTACCCGGGTGGTAGGTATGACTAAGATTAACGGCTTTTATTGACATAGCGCATCCACCAGTCCCGATATGGAAGGTATGGATGGAAGGTCGACCTTGTTTTCAGACTGAAGGTCCCGCCAGAACGCCGCAAGGGGGGGTATATCCAGTCCCCACTCCCTGAAAGACCCGTTCGAAAGGAAAAGAGCGGAAATGCTCCCCTCCCAGGCAACTGCCCCCTCGTGAAGGACGACTGCCCGGTCACACCTGAGAATCTCTTCCAGCCTGTGGGTTATGGAAACAATAGTTTTGCCTGCGGCATGGAGATTTCCGAGAACGGTGAGCAGGTCGTCCCGGCCCGAAGGATCAAGCATAGCCGTAGGTTCGTCAAGGACGAGACACGGTGTTTCCATGGCAAGTGCCCCTGCTACTGCAAGGCGCTGCTTTTCCCCTCCAGAAAGAGTATAGGTGGGCTTTTTCCGTTTTTCGATAAGCCCGGTCACCCTGAGCGCTGTTTCGACCCTGGCCTCTATCTCTTTCGGGGGAATACCCTGGTTCTCCGGACCGAAGGCCGTGTCTTCCTCAACAACGGTGCCGACGATCTGGTTTTCCGGATTCTGAAAAACCATTGCGACAAGGCTCCTTATGGGAAACGTGTTTTTTTCTTCTTTCGTGGACATTCCATGAACAACACAATCGCCCTGCGTTGGAACCAGCAGGGCGTTCAGGTGTTTTGCAAGGGTTGATTTTCCTGATCCATTGCTTCCCAGGAGCGCCAGCCACTCTCCTTCATAGACGGAAAGCGAAACGTTTCGAAGGGCGGGCCGGGGTGTCCCGGAATCATCGGAAGCCCCTCCGGGATAGACGTATGTCACATCCCGGAGTTCGCATACCGTTTTTTGATGCATAATTACTCGACCAGGGCAATGACCGCCATGGGGGAGCCGTCTCCGTGACGGTTCCCGGTTTTAATAATGCGGGTATACCCGCCGGGGCGGTTGGCGTATCTCTTTGCAAGGTCTTCAAACAGCTTTATCGCTGCTTCCTTGTGGGCCATTTTCGACCGGATGATCCTCCGGTCGTGAATTGTGCCGCCCTTCGCACGGGTGATGAGCCTTTCGGCATATCGCCTCAGTTCCTTGGCACGGGTAACGGTAGTGGTGATGCTTTCTTCAAGGAAAAGGCTGGCCGCCATATTGGACAGCATGGCCA
>CAYTQC010000024.1:0-18393 GCA_964439735.1 uncultured Synergistaceae bacterium | reverse complement strand
CTTCTGCAGAAAAACTGAAAATCAGGCGGAGACTCCTCGAAGAGAAGAAATTCCATTTCCTTCAGTTCTTCCTCTCTGCCGGGCAATTCCAGGGCTGCTTTTCCCCGGAGGCAAAGAATGATGTTCCAGTCTCCTTCAGGGATGCTCATGTATTCTTCCGGCCGGGGGATTATCCTCCGGCAGCCGCATGAAACACGGTCACGGCGGAAGAATATGTTGAAATCGGTGACGGTGCCCCCGCGAAGGGCGCAGACAACAGTATCCTCGCCCCGAAAACTGATGGATGAGAGGGGGTCCGCAAGGACCAGTTCTTCTCCGTTCACTTGAAGGTCCATTCCATCCCCTGAGAGAAGGAACAGGATCCGGTCGTATCCGGGGAAAGCAGAAAAAGGGCCTCCTGCCGATACGACCGCTGAACTGAGCCGCCAGAGAAAATCATTCCGTTCAAGAAGAGCGGCCTCCGGGAAGATGTACATTTCCCGCGTGACTCCAAGCCCGTTTTTCCATGGCATCTCCCTGAACTCCCGGGGAGTTTTCCTGCAGACTCTCATGGTTCTTTTCAATCGCCGTCCTTTTTTTCGAAAAGAGCGTCCACGGCTTTTTTCACATCGTCCTCTTCTGTTGTGTATGGGAGGGTAATATGATAACCCCCCGGATATCTGCGGTTTACCTCGCGGCTTACTTCCATGGCGTTGGGGTTCCTGGCCCATGCCCGCCGTGCCACTCCTCCAAGGACGTCCCACATCATGGCCGAGCGGATGATTTCGTCCGTGGACTCCAGCCCGTCGAGAACCAGCCCGAATCCGCCGTTTATGGCCTTGCCGATGCCGACTCCGCCGCCGTTGTGGAGTGCGCAGAGGGTCATTCCCCGTGCGGCGTTTCCGGCGAAGCACACGGTGGCCATATCGGCGCAAATATTGCTTCCGTCTTTTATGTTTGCCGTTTCACGGTACGGCGAGTCCGTTCCGGACACGTCGTGATGGTCACGCCCAAGCATGACCGGCCCTATCTCGCCTTTGCGGACCATTTCGTTGAATTTCAGCGCGATGCGGGTTCGTCCCTCTGCATCCTGGTACAGTATCCTCGCCTGGGTCCCGACGACCAGTGCGTTTTTCTCAGCGTCCCGGATCCAGATCCAGTTGTCATAATCCTGGGACCTGCGGTCCGGGTCAATGCACTCCATGGCAGCCCTGTCCGTTTTGCGGAGGTCTTCGGGGTCGCCGCTGAGGCATACCCACCGGAACGGGCCGTATCCGTAGTCGAAAAGGACCGGGCCCATGATGTCCTCCACGTAGGAGGGCCATATGAATCCCTCGTAGGTGTTTTCGCCGTTTCTGCAGACCTCCGTTACTCCCGCGTCGAACACGGCCCGCAGAAAGGAGTTGCCGTAGTCGAAGAAGAATGTTCCCCTGTCGGAGAGTGTTTTTATAAGCTCAAAATGCTTTCTTAGGGAGATGTCGACACGCTTCCTGAACCCGGAAGGATCTTTGGAGAGCATTTCCGTCCGTTCGTCGAATGAAAGGCCCTGGGGGCAATAGCCGCCGTCATATGGAGCGTGGCATGATGTCTGGTCCGAGAGGAGCGGAATGGAAATCTCATGGTCGGCGGCATATTGGAGGAGATCCACTATATTTCCGTGATAGGCGATGGAAAGGGGCTTTTTCTCCCTGCACGCCTCGTCGGCCAGAGCAAAGGCCTCCTCGCAGCTCCCGGCTACGCGGCCTACCCATCCCTGGCTGTGCCGTGTCTTGATGCGGGACGAGTCGACTTCGGCAATAATGCCCACCCCTCCCGCTATTTCCACTGCCTTAGGCTGTGCGCCGCTCATTCCTCCCAGACCTGATGATACAAAGAGGACTCCCGCAAGGGATTCCTTGGGGCCGACCCCAAGTTTCTGCCGTGCTGCGTTGAGGATCGTGTTGAATGTTCCATGGACTATCCCCTGCGGCCCAATATACATCCATCCGCCTGCGGTCATCTGTCCGTAGTTTGTCACGCCGAGCTGCATGCCGCGGTGCCAGCCGTCCTGGTTGTCAAAAAGGCCGACAAGGAGCCCGTTGGTGAGGATCACCCTGGGGGCTTCCGGCCGCGACCTGAAGAGCCCGAGAGGATGTCCGCTCTCCAGAACGAGGGTCGTTTCCCCGGTAAGCTCTTCAAGGTATTTTTTGATCAGCCGGTATTGGAGCCAGTTCTGGCAGACCTGTCCTGTTTCTCCGTAGGTGACCAGCTCATAGGGGTACAGGGCTACTTCAAAGTCGAGATTGTTGTCGATCATCACCTGAAACGCTTTTCCGGCGAGACACTTTCCCCTGTACTGGTTTACCGGGAGACCGCTGATCCTCCCCTCGGGGCGGAACCTGTAGGCGTATATCCTGCCCCGTGTGCGCAGCTCCTCGAGAAATTCAGGGATCAGTTCCCTGTGGTATTCCTCCGGGACGTAGCGGAGTGCGTTCTTCAGGGCAAGTTCCGTTTCCTGCCGGTTGAGCGTCCATCCCCTGTCGGGGGCCCTCCTTATGCCTTCCGCAAAGGATGGATAATCGGGAAGAGGGCCGTCAAGGCGTATTGTCATCGCGTCACGGTTCATCTCATTTACCTGGAACATGAGTACCACCTCCAAAATAATGGTCTTGAAGCTTCCGTTCCACATTGTGTGCCGACTGCTTCAGCAGCAGCAGCATTCCTTCGAAATCCCGGAAAATATTCTCGGCGATCCCCGCGATCCCCATCTGGGCAAGGAACGTCTTTTTTCCGTAAAATACAGGGACGCTGATATCACCGGCATGGGGCATCCATTCCTCCCTGCTGGAGGCAAATCCCTGGGCCCTGATGCTGTCAAGCTCTCTCTCCAGTTCCCCGCGGTCGATCGTTTCAGTCCCGAGGGGGGATTGGAGGGGTGAAGAAAGGATCCTCGAGCGGATTTCCCTCGGGCAGTGGGCAAGGAGTATTTTTCCCGTTGCCCCGGCATGGAGCGGAATGGCCATTCCCCTGTGGGCAGTGAACTTGATAGAGGCAGGGGGTTCCACTGAATGAATGCACAGACCGCTTGATCCCTCCAGAACACTGAGTATTGCCGTATTGCCGGTTTTTTTCATGAGCTGATTCATTTCAGGATCCGCAGCACTGATGAGCTCGTCATAAAACGTTGACGTGTTCTGAAGAAGGAAAAAGCGGATCCCCGGGCGATAGCCTCCGGTCACGGGATCACGGTAGGCCCACTGCTGCTCTTCAAGGGAGAGAAGGAAACGGTGCGCCGTACTTCTCGGAATCCCGGTCGCCTCTTCCACATCCCGGACAGTGAGAGGGGCGCCGGAGGCGCAAAGAACCTCCATTATGACTGTTACCTTGGACGCACTGTCTTTTTTTGTCTCGTTTCCTGTCATGCGTGTCATGGAAGATCCTCCCGGACGAAAATGGGACAAACTGTCCCATTAATATCATCAGGGAGCTGAATTGTCAATAATTGCTGGACATTTTTCCCTGAACGGAAACCTGGAGGGAAAAAACGGGAAGAATGGTCATTTGAAGTTAAATTTTCGGCATTCAGGCCGTGTTGTTTGACACTCCTTCACATGAGCAATAAAATTACTCGTAAAATACATCCCATCAAAAAAGGAAAAAATGCATGCTTGAATCGCTCATAACCTCTAAAACCCGTGCAAAACTGCTTCTGAAATTTTTTCTTAATCCGGGCACAAGCGCATACCTGCGAAGCCTCGCCGAAGAGTTCGGAGAATCGACGAACGGTGTGCGGGTGGAGCTGAACCGCTTGTCAGAGGCCGGACTGCTTGAGAGCTCAGACGAGGGACGAACGAAGGTATACCGTGCCAACACGGGGCATCCTCTCTTTCCGGAACTGCAGAGAATAGCCGCGAAGACTCTCGGGATAGACCAGGTGGTCGAGCAGGTGATCAGGAGGCTGGGAAACGTGGAAATTGCCTTCGTCACCGGGGACTATGCCAGGGGTATCGATTCGGGCCTTATCGATCTCGTTCTCGTGGGTGAGATCGACAAGGGGTATTTTGAAAATCTCTCGGCGAAGATCGAAAAGCTGATCGGAAGAAAAATCCGGGGACTCATATTGACGATGGAGGAGTTCTCCCGTCTGAAAAACCGTCTGGAGGCGGAAAATGCGCTTCTTTTGTGGGACGGCGGTGAGAAGCCGTAAATGTTCAGGGAAAGAAGGGAGGCGGGTGAATGATACTGGTGACAGGCGGTGCAGGATTCATCGGAAGCCACACGTGCGTGGCACTCTCGGCCGCCGGATATGATGTTCTTATTGCGGATAATTTTTCCAACAGCTCCCCGGAAAGAGTGGACGGCATTTCAGAGATCACTGGAAAGCGCATTCCCTGTGTACGGGCTGATGTCTGCGACCGTGACGCCATGGAGGAGCTCTTCAGCAGGTATCCTGTCGAGGCCGTCATCCATTTCGCAGGGTTCAAGGCGGTGGGCGAGTCTGTGGCGAAGCCCCTGGAATATTACAGGAACAATATTGAATCTGCACTCACCCTGTGCGGGGTAATGTCCGAAAGGGGAGTGCGGAAACTTATTTTCAGCTCCTCTGCGACTGTGTACCGAGCCGATAATCCCATGCCCCTCGACGAAAACGCACTCCTCGGCTGCACCAACCCCTATGGATGGTCCAAGCTGATGATCGAGCAGATCCTCCGCGATCTTGCCCTATCCGACCCCGGGTGGTCCATCGCCCTTCTCCGCTATTTCAACCCCATCGGGGCTCACGAAAGCGGCATCATCGGCGAAGACCCCAGCGGAATTCCGAACAATCTCTTCCCCTTCGTGAGCAGGGTGGCTTCGGGAGAGATCGGGAAGCTTCACGTTTTCGGAAGCGATTACCCCACACCGGACGGCACAGGCGTGCGGGATTATATCCATGTCATGGACCTGGCTGAAGGGCATGTCCGGGCCCTCGGGTACATCAGTTCTTTCAGCGGTGTGGAGGCCTTCAACCTTGGAACCGGAAAAGGGACAAGCGTTCTGGAGCTCGTAAGAGCCTTTGAGAAAGCCTCCGGCCGGCAGGTTCCCTATGTACTCGACGACAGAAGACCGGGGGATATTGCAGTATGCTATGCGAAAACCGGGAAGGCTGAAAAGAAGCTTCAGTGGAAGGCCAGGTACGGTATCGGGGAAATGTGCCGTGACGGCTGGAACTGGGAGATGCGAAGAAGAAAAGGCTAGTGCTCCCTTTGAGCCTGCTGCGGACCTATTCCGGAAAAACGGTATTTTATTTTAGCTTCTTCCGGATGGTACAATGCACAGACGGAAGGACGGCACTTAAAACAGATCGTTTCCCGGGAGGGGTAGAGGAATGACCAGTTTTGCGCAGCGCATGAAGACCATGGAAAAATCGGCGGCGGTCATCCGCGGACTGTTCGGAGCCATGAACGATCCGGGGATCATTTCCTTCGGAGGCGGAGCACCTGCAAGGGAGGCTCTCCCGGTGGACATTGTCCGGGAAATAACCAACGAGGTTATGAGGACCGACAAAAGAGGCGTAGAGGCCCTTCAGTACGGGAATGTCATGGGGCTCCCCGATCTCAGGGAAGTGGTCGTGACTGAGCTTCTCGCACCGAAGGGAGTCCGGGCTGATGTGGACAACATTCTTGTCACCAGCGGAGGTCTTGAGGGAATGAATCTCCTCTGCCAGCTCTTCATCGATCCCGGGGATGTAATCCTTGTGGAATCACCCACGTTTGTTCACTGCGTGGAAATATTTGAGATGTTCCAGGCGAGGTGCGTCAGCGTCGAGATGGACGAGGACGGAATGGTTCCGGAGGATCTTGAGGACAAGATCAGGAAACACTCACCGAAAATGGTCTACGTGATCCCCACGTTCCAGAATCCCACGGGACGTACTCTTTCTCTCGAGAGGCGGAAAAAGATCGCCTCCCTCGGGAGCGCCTACGACGTGATCATTCTCGAGGATGATCCCTACAGGGACATCCGCTACAGCGGAACGGATCTCCCCCCTATAAAGGCATTCGATACCACGGGGCATACTGTGCTTGCCAACAGTTTTTCCAAGATTTTTTCCCCGGGGAGCAGGCTCGGCTATGTTTTCGCATCGAATGAGATCACCGCAAGGCTTTTTGACGCGAAGACGGCGACCAATTCCCATACGTCCATGCTTCCCCAGGTTATCTGCGCCGAATTCTTCAAGCGGGGGTACTATCCTGAACATCACCGGATGATCTGTGATCTCTACCGGAAACGCAGGGATGCCATGATCAGTGCCCTCGACACCTTTTTCCCTGCAGGGACCAAAAGGACGTTCCCCGACGGCGGGCTTTTCACATGGGCAGAACTCCCAGGGGGTCTGAATACAACAGAGCTTCTTGCCGAGTCGCTGGCAAGCCCGGACGTCCGGGTCGCCTTTGTCGCGGGGGAAGGTTTTTTTATCGAGGGAGGCGGAAAAGGATCCGACTGCATGAGGATCAGTTTCGGCGGCGTTCCCGAAGACAGGATCAGAACGGGGGCGGAGCGCCTGGGAAGGCTTATCTGCAGCAAACTGAAAACGGGAATGGAATGTAGGGCGGAGTGATTTCTTTTCCTCCAAAGAAATGAAACGCGGGGAAACACAATGCCTTTACCGGCTAAAAGTGTTTCCCCGGTCTTTTTCAGGGAAATGGATCCGGCTCAGGATCAGAATGCCCTGAATCCGACCACATCACTGCGGATCTTGAGATACCGCTTTTTCGTTATATCCATATGTTCCTTTTCCATGTCCTTGATTTTCCCGAACATGATGGCGGCCTCGCCTTTGCTTTCCTTTTCCAGCTTCTCGTAGAATTCCATGGCTCTCATCTCCGAGAGGTAGGCTGCGGAGGCGATGCGCAGAATGGAGGTCACGTCGCCGAAATCCCTGGTCTGGACTTTCAGCTCCGGCTCAACGACCATGTTCGGATCGATAGGGCATTTCTCGCCGAACATTTTTTCATAGTAGTTCAGGAGACTGGCTTCATGTTCGCTTTCCCAGTCGGAAAGCTCGACAAGCTCCTTTTTGAGATGCGGTTCGCTGACACTGTCAGCCCACATCCTGTAGAACTGCTTCGCTTCGATTTCCGCGTGGACGCCGTACCGGAGAGCTTCTTTCATATCAAATGCGACTGTCATGTGTTATCCCCTCCATTTGGAAATAATATCTACAAGTTATTATACTCTATGACGTGAAAAATTCAAAAAACACTGAAATGCTTCTTTCGAAGCTTCTTTTTCTTTCATAATCAACGGTCCTGTGAGAAAATCACATGGCTGCCGTCACTTGTTTCGGACAGAACGAAGAAAAGAAAAGAGGGGATACTTTTTGAACCTATTGAATTTTGTCAGGGAGATCGAAAAAGACGTGGTGGAATACCGCCGCCATATCCACAGGAATCCTGAACTGAGCCTTCAGGAGTTTGAGACTGCAGATTACGTGGAATCCATACTGAAGACAGTGGCAGGGATCGATTCAGTCCGGAGGATCTCTCCCACAGGGATCCTCGCGGAGATAAAGGGAACCGGGCCCGGAGAATCGCGCTGTATCGCCCTGAGGGGGGATATGGATGCTCTGCCAGGGGAGGAGAAAGCTGACGTTCCGTATAAATCCACGAGACCCGGAGTTGTCCATTCATGCGGTCATGATGTGCACACGGCTCTTCTGCTGGGGGCGGTCCGCATTTTCGCCGGGTATAAGGACAGATTTGCAGGAACAGTGAAGTTCTTTTTCCAGCCCGCAGAGGAAGTGCTCGGCGGAGCGGTCCAGTTTCTAGAGGCAGGAGCCCTTGACAGCCCAAGGGTGGACACAGCCGTGGGGGTCCATGTTTTTCCGGACCTGGACGCGGGGATCATTGCCTCGAGGAAAGGCCCCATGCTGGCAGCAGCCGACGGTCTGTCAATAGAGATCCGGGGACGTCAGTCCCATGCAGCCCATCCCCACACGGGACGGGATGCGATAGTCATAGCGTGCCAGGTGGTCGGAGTCCTGCAGACTCTTTCATCCCGTTTCGTTTCCCCTACGGATCCGGTTGTGGTGACGATCGGGCAGTTCAACGGCGGAATAGCCGGCAATATAATTGCCGGCAGCGTGAAGTTGAAGGGAACTATCCGCACAGTCAGGCCGGAGACAAGGGAAAACGTCCACAGTGAATTGAAAAAGCTTGTCTGCGCTGTGGCAGAGGGGATGGGAGGATCTGCATCGGTGGACATAGCCAGGGGAACTCCGCCTCTTATCTGTGATGAAGGAATGGTGGACAGGCTTCAGAATGTGACGGAAAAGCTCCTTGGGCCCGGCCGGTATGTCTCCCTTCCGGATCCCTCCATGGGAGGCGAGGATTTTGCCTTCATTACAGAAAAGGTGCCGGGGCTGTTTATCCGGCTTGGTGTAAAAAAACCGGGAGGACCGGTGACTCCGGGACATTCGGAGGAGTTTTATGCCGATGATTCTGCTCTTGCACCGGGGCTCGCTGTTTTCGCCGGGACGGCTCTTGACTTCCTCGGAGCTTCCATGGAATAGCCGGGCAGGTTCCGGCTTTTGATTTGACAAACCTTCTTTCGGGGCATAATATCGCTTTGGAAGATTCAAAGTTTTTTTCCCCACGATGTACGGGAAGCCGGTGAAAGTCCGGCGCGGACCCGCCACTGTAAGCCTGACGGCGCCATCAGTCCACTGGAGTTTCTTTCCGGGAAGGGATGGCAGAGGATGAAGGCAAGCCAGGAGACCGGTCGTGCGGAAGGAACCAGGGATGACCCGCGAGGATCGAGGCCGCCTTTCCGCTGCAATACAGACGTATCGTATTCGTACAAGGGGCCGCTCATGAGAGAACGGCCCCTTGTTTTGCCCGGCGGGCGGCAGCTTTCTTCCCGGGGATCCCTGAACAATCCGTCACCTGCGGGAGGGAAATGAGGATGTGGAAAAAAATGTGGATGGTATTCGCGCTGTGTTTTTTTATGGGGGGCCTGGTTATGGGATGTGCTGAAGCCGCCGGACGGCAGGAAAAGGAAGAACGGAAAGCGATACTGCTCGTGGCGTTCGGAACGTCCGAACCTGATGCCGGGAACGCTATCGGCCGTATCGTTGAGGAAGCCCGGAGGTCTTTTCCCGGAGAAGAGGTCCGGCTGTCCTACACATCGAACATAATCCGCCGGAAGATACTGAAGGAGGAGGGGCTCGCCATTGATTCCCCCCTCATTGCCCTCGCGAAATTGCAGGACGAGGGGTACACCTCGGTGACGGTCCAGTCGCTTCATATCATTGCCGGGGAGGAATATCACCAGCTTGCGTCGGTAGTCCGGTCTCTCGGGACGCTCAGGGGCAAGTACGGTTTCGCTCGTCTCTCCATTGGGTCTCCGCTGCTCTCGAGCCTCGAGGACTACAGGAAAACTGTGGATCTTTTGAAGAATATGTACGGCCGGTACGGTTCAGGGGGCGGGGTGGTGGTCTTCATGGGACACGGCACTCACCACGGGGCCAACGCGGCATACTCCCAGATGCAGATGCTGTTCGACGGGGAAGGACTTCCATTTATTCTCGGCACAGTGGAGGGATTCCCGGGTATCGATACAGTGAAAAAACGCCTGGCTGCCTTAAAGCCGGGAAAGGTGACCCTCGTACCCTTCATGGTGGTTGCCGGCGATCATGCCAGGAACGACATGGCCGGCGGGAACGATCCGGATTCGTGGATCTCCATCCTCAGGGCGGAAGGATACGAAGTTGAGGCGGTGCTGAAAGGGCTCGGCGACGGAGAAGGGCTGGCTGGGCTTTTCGTCGGTCACATCCGGGAGGCCTCAGGGAGATAAAAGTGGTTCCCCGGGGCAGCCCCAGGTTTCGGCTCTTTTTTTTCGCAGTGCTGCTCCTGATTCTCGGAGCCGCTGTCCTGTGGCGTCTCCAGGCAGGAGACATGCATATCTCACCTGCGGTGGTGGCAGAAATACTTTTCTCTTCTTCCCCGGAAGCCACACCGCAGGAAATTCTCGTAGTGCGATCCATTCGCTTTCCCCGGCTCTTCGCTTCTCTCGCCGCAGGAGCTTCACTTGCAGTTTCCGGGGCAGTGCTCCAGGGAGTTCTGGGAAATCCGCTGGCCGATCCCTATACACTCGGCATTGCATCCGGAGCCGCTCTTGGGGCCTCCATGGGGATACACCTGGGAGGCATCTGGGTCTCAGGAGCTGCCTTTGCAGGGGCACTGGCTGCACTGGGGCTTGCCTTTCTTCTCTCGTGGAGAGCGCAGGGAATCTCCCCGGTCTCCATGGTCCTGTCAGGGATCGTGGTAAGTTCCATCCTTTCAGCCGGCGTCACGCTGTTCAAGGCTCTGTCTGATGAACGGGTTTCGGCGATAGTATTGTGGCTCATGGGCAGCTTCTCCGGAGCTTCCTTTGAAAGTGCCGCAGCCGTGTTCGGCGGGGCTGTTCTTCTTTTTGCCGCTGCAGAATGGTGGGGCAGGGAGCTTGATGCCATGTCGCTCGGGGAGGGCAGGGCTTTTTTCCTGGGTGTCAGGGAAAGACGGATAAAAATAACCCTCCTGGTGCTCGCATCGCTGGCTGCCGCGATCACGGCGGCCTCCTTCGGCATCATAGGTTTCGTGGGGCTGGTAGGGCCGCACCTGGTGCGGCTTGTTCTCGGACCTTCCCACCGTTCTCTCCTGGCGGCCGCCTTTCTTGGCGGCGCTCTTCTCCTTGCGGGAGCGGACGGGGCGGCACGGGCTCTCGGCGATCTGCCTGTGGGAGTGATCACGGCACTTGCGGGAGGCCCTGTATTCTGCTGGATCCTGGTACGGCAAAGAGGAGGAGACTCATGAAGGGAATTTCAGTCAGTTCGCTCACGGCGGGTTACGGCGGCAGAACCGTCCTCAGGGATATAAGCGGAGTTCTTCCCGCAGGCGCCGTCACATTTATCCTCGGCCCGAACGGGAGCGGAAAAAGCACCCTTCTCCGCACCCTGGGAGGGGCGCTCCCTTTC
The DNA here is from genome assembly GCA_964439735.1 of uncultured Synergistaceae bacterium. Classification (GTDB taxonomy): domain Bacteria; phylum Synergistota; class Synergistia; order Synergistales; family Aminobacteriaceae; genus Aminivibrio. Next base: position 7,439 of record CAYTQC010000024.1, on the reverse strand, counting down.
CGGGGACGGATCCGGTTCTCGGGCAGGGATGCCGCTTCCCTTTCACCACGGGAACGGGGACGCCTGGTGGGTGTTGTGACCCAGTCGCCGTCCCTGAACTTCCCGTTCACCGTCGAGGATGTCATTACAATGGGACGTCTTCCTCACAGGAGTTTTCTGAAAAGGGATGAAGGAGGGAGAAAGGCGGTTTCCATGGCCTCCAGAGAAATGGAACTCGAGGAGCTGCGTGACAGGCCGCTTCCTTCCCTTTCGGGAGGGGAACGCCAGAGGACGATGATCGCCCAGGTCATCGCCCAGGAACCAGAAATATTCCTGCTCGATGAACCATCGTCTGCCCTTGATCCGAATCATGCTCTCAAGCTCTTCCGTTTCCTTGAAAGAATGGCGGCTGAAGGGAAAACCGTAGCCGCTGCAGCCCATGACATCAATCTGGCGGCGGAGTTCGGCAGCTTCGTGTGGATCATGAAGGAAGGGCGTCTCGCTGCCGCAGGGAAAACCGGCGATGTACTTAAGGGAGATGTCCTCTCCTCCGTTTACGGCAGCACATTTGTTCCCTATCGGCGTGAATGGACGGATTTTTCCGGGCCGGTTCCTGCACGGAACGGGGGGGAAAAGATTCTGTGGCGCGCTGTATGATGCGGCTTCTTGCTGTTCTGGCGATCCTTCTCCTGCCGTACGCGGCGCAGGCGGAAATCCGGGTGTCGGATGACAGAGGGCGCTCCCTTGTCCTCAGACAGCCTGCCGGAAGGATAGTGTCCCTTTATGCCGGACACAGTGAAAACCTGCTTGCCATCGGGGCGGGAGACTTGCTGGCAGCAGTTTCGGAAGGCGATGCCCCGGACCTTTTTCCAGGAGTTCCAAGGCTCTCTTTCCGAGCCGATGCCGAGCAGATCCTTGCCCTTGTACCGGACCTCGTGCTGATCAGGCCTTTTGCGGAAAGTACGCTGGGTGAGACAGTCCGTATCCTCGAAAGGAGTGGTGTGGCCGTCGCCTCCCTGGATCCTCCGACATGGGACGGAATGGGTCCGTATCTTTCAAAACTGGGAGCCATGACGGGCATCGAAAGTGCGGAAACCCTCTGGAGAGAGAAAACGGCCGCCGTTGCCAAAAAAGTGCCGGAAGAAGGGCGCCCCCGTGTATTTCTTGAAAGCTCCTTCAGAGGGCTGAAGACATGTTCACCGTCGTCATGGGCTGCTCATGTGATCCATCTTGCCGGAGGAGTGAACTCCGCCGGAGAGGCTCGGCCCCTGAGAGAGGCAAGCCCACTGGCCCCATGGGGTGAAGAACGTCTTCTCGCCCTCGCGATGGAAGGCCTGGACGTGTATCTCGTCCAGGCAGGAGCCATGAACCCGGTAACGGAGCAGGATGTGCTTTCGAGGCCATGGATATCGGGGCTGGGAAATGCGAAGGTCGTGCTTGTACCCGAAGAGTATATCAGCCGTCCGTCTCTTTTCCGTCTCGCGGAGAGCGTGGACCGGCTGTTCAAAGTACTGTATCCCGAAGGAGGAGTATCTCAATGATATTCTGGGGAGTGGGGCTCGGCCCCGGTGATCCCGAGCTTGTAACATTGAAGGCCCTGCGTGTTCTCGGGGACGCCGGAGCGGTATTTCTCCCCTTTTCGGGAAAAGGAAGAAAAAGTGTTGCCGGTACAATTCTCGGCGCCCATCTTCACAGGGAAACGATCCCTCTGCATTTCCCCATGGTGAGGGACAACGGCAGGAGGGACGCCATACTTCGGGAGGAACTCACGAGGACCCTGCCGCTGTGGAGGGAAGCCGCTTCACTTGCCCTGCCCGTAATAGGCGATTCCGCACTCTACGCTACCGCGGCATACCTTTACTCCGTCCTGCAGGAGATGGTACCGGAAATAGAACTCGGGCTCGTACCGGGCGTCTCGGCTCATTCACTGGCATCTTCCCGGGCGGGACAGTTTCTTGCCCTCGGAGACGAGAACCTTTCCGTGATTCCTGGAACAGCGCCGGAGGGCAAAATCCGCTCAATGCTCGCCGCATCAGACGCTGCTGTTATTTATAAACCATCGGCTCTCGGAGGCTCCCTTTTGAGTATAGTGCAGGAGACCGGGCCATGGAGTACCATTATCAGGGTGGACCGTGCCGGAATGGACGATGAACGGATAACCGAAGGCATTTCGGCACTTTGTGCGTCAGATGAGTACCTGAGCGTTGTTGAACTGCTCAGGTACAGGTGAGAGGAACGGAGAGCGGAGCGGTGAACGGCATAGACTGGGCGGGCATGCTGAAAGGGATGGGGTATCTCGTCCTCTCGGTGGCGGGAGGACTCGGCCTCGGCAGGGCCATCATATATTTCTCGCTTCCTGAACGGATCCTGGCCTCTATGCTTCCTCACCTGAAGAGATGGAGGATACCGGCCCAGGCCCTTTTCGCTCTCGGGGTGAGCATAGGTTCATCGCGGGCGGGTTCCGCGCTTATAGCCGAAGCATACAGAAATGATCTTCTCTCGGAGAAGGAGGCCGTTTTCGGCACCCTCCTCCAGTCCTTTCCCGGATATCTGAAGAGATGGGCCGTTTCCTTTCCGGTGGCTGCCGCTCTGGCCGGCAGGGCGGGGATCATCTATTCCCTTGCGGTCCTGGTAAGGAGTTTCTTCCGATTCCTATTTTTTCTCTGTATGCTTCGGGGAAAGGAACTGCCCGGACAGGATTTCCCGGGACTGCCGGAAAGGCAGAAGAACGGAACAGGTTCTTTCTCCTTTTTCGCATCCCTTGCGAGGACACTGCCTCCTTCGCTGGGATTTTTCGCGCTCGCCTACCTGGCCACGCCGGCCCTTCAGGGATTCATAGAGGAGGGAGGGGCACATCTCCCGCTGTTGTCGGCTGCCGGATGGTCTGTCGCCGCCGCGTCGTTTGCCCACGTGAACGCCGCCCTCGGCGCAGCAGGCGGCGCACTGGCGTCAGGAAGCCTGACCACTGCACAGGCGGTGCTGGCACTTCTTGCAGGGAATATGCTGGCGGTGCTCTCCAGGGTGCTGCGGCAGGATATTGCCTTCTGGATTGGTATTTTCCCGGGGAAGATGGTTCGTTCCCTTTTCGCGTGGAACCTGGCGACGCTTCTGGCGGTGATGGCAATTTCTGTGGCTGCGGCTGCAGTTCCTGTTTTTTGGGGATGGTAATTCAGAAAGGGAGGAAATGAAAATGGCGACAAGTTCAGAATGGTTCGCCCGTGCCCGTGAGTCCCTCGCAGGAGGGGTGAACAGCCCGGTCAGGTGCTGGCGGGGCGTTGGGGGAGATCCCCTATTCTTCCACAGGGGGGAAGGACCCTATCTCTACAGCGTTGAAGGAAAACGATACACTGATTATGTGTGCAGCTGGGGGCCGCTGGTGCTCGGTCATGCGCACCCGGAGACAGTGGATGCCGTGTGCAGGGCAGCGGCTTCATCCACGTCATTCGGTGCTTCATGTCCTGCGGAGGTGGAGCTCGCCGAAGAAGTGAAAAAAGTGTTTCCCTCCATGGACCTGCTCAGGTTCGTTTCATCGGGGACGGAGGCGGTCATGACCGCTTTAAGGGCGGCCCGCGGTTTTACGGGCAGAGAACTGATACTGAAATTCGAGGGCTGCTATCACGGACACTCGGATGGCATGCTCGTCAACGCAGGCAGCGGAGCCCTCACCCTCGGGCAGCCTGACAGCGGCGGGGTGCCTGTTCAGGTGGCATCCACCACTGTGGCGGTTCCCTTCAACGATATGCTGAAAGTTCAGGAAGCCTTCTCCATGTTCAGCGGCAGGATCGCGGCCGTGATCGTCGAGCCCTGGGCGGGAAACATGGGGCTTGTTCCTCCCGGGGAAGGGTTTCTCTCTTTTCTTCGGGATATCACGGGGAAGAACGGCGCACTGCTGATTTTTGACGAGGTGATCACCGGCTTCAGGGTTCCCGAAGGCGGCGCGCAGCAGAGAACGGGCATCGTGCCTGACCTCACGTGTCTTGGAAAAATAATCGGCGGAGGTCTCCCCGTGGGGGCTGTAGGCGGAAAACGGAAGATCATGGAGGTGCTTGCTCCCCTTGGGCCCGTGTACCAGGCCGGAACCCTCTCGGGAAATCCTCTCGCCATGGCGTCAGGTCTCGCGACATTGAAAGTACTCCGGCGGGAAGGTATCTACGCACTCCTCGAAGAACGGGCTCTGCAGCTTTCGCAGGGACTGTCGGAAGCGGCGGAAAAAGCCGGCATTCCCTTCTCGGTCTCCCGGTTCGGGTCGGTGCTCGGTTTCTTCTTCTCCGAAAGGCTTCCGGCCAATCTTTCGGAAGTGAAGACTACAGACGGAAGTAAGTACCCTCCCTTCTTCCACGGCATGGCTGACAGGGGGCAGTACTTTGCGCCTTCGCCCTTCGAGGCGGCCTTCGTCTCCCTTGCCCACTCCCGGGAGGTCGTAGAGGAGACGATAAAGGCCGCCGGGGAGGTGTTTACCTCCCTGTGATCAACCGCGCCATCTCTACCGCGGCGTAGGTGATGATGAGATCCGCTCCCGCCCTGCGCAGCGCGAAGTGTGCTTCCATGAGCCCCCTGCGCTCGTCAAGGGCGCCGGCGGCGATCGCATGCCGCAGCATCATGTACTCTCCGCTCACGAGATAGCACGCGAGGGGCAGAAGGGTAGCGTCCCTGAGCCTTGCGAGAACGTCCATGTAGAGGAGGGCGGGCTTGACCATAAGGATGTCCGCTCCTTCCTCTTCGTCCAGAAGGGACTCCCTGAGAGCCTCCTTCCAGTTTGTGGAGGCCATCTGGTACGTCTTCCGGTCCCCGAAGGACGGCGTGCTGCCGGCGGCGTCCCTGAAGGGGCCATAGAATGCCGAGGCGAACTTTGAGCTGTAGCTCATCACCGGAAGGGTTGGGAAACCGCCGTTGTCCAGGGCTCTCCTGATGGCGGCAACCTGTCCGTCCATCATTGCCGAAGGCGCCACCATATCGGCCCCTGCCCTGGCATGGCTGAGGGCGATCCTTCCCAGTTCACCGGCTGACGAGTCATTTTCCACGGTCCCCTGCTTCGTAATGAATCCGCAGTGCCCGTGGTCGGTATACTCGCACATGCACACATCCGTCGTCAGGTGGATGTCCCGTCCGTATTTTTCCTTGAGAAACCTCAGTGACTGCTGCACAGGCTCGTTATCGTCGGATGCGGTCGTTCCCAGGGGATCTTTCCGCGAGGGAAGGCCGAAAAGCAGAAAAGAGCGGATACCCGCTTCAAGGGCAGGTTCAACTATCTCGGGCAGACGGTCCGCAGACCAGTGATCCACTCCGTAAAGCGAGGGGATCGGCCGCCGTTCCCCTGTTCCGGGGATGACGAAGAGGGGCAGCATCATCTGCCTCGGTTCCAGGGAAACCTCCCTGACTGTCTCCGCAAGTATGGGATGTTCCCTCAGGCGCCTCATTCGTATGGATGGTCCGTTCATTTCTCTTCCTCCAGTGTTTTTCTCTTTCTGATCTCTATAAGTGCATTGACGAGCCCTTCCAGAGTGGGCTCTTTCATAACCAGGACGTCTCTTCCCAGGAGTCTTTCTGCGGCCCGGGCGCACGCACTTCCCCATGCCACCGGGATGGTTTTCTCCTGCAGGGTGAGCCCCAGCCTGCACCATGCGTCAACGAGTGCCGCGCTGCCGAATACGATGGCATCCAGCCCGGTCTCATCCCAGAGGTCCCCGTAGCTTTCCCACCCCGGGGGCAGCGACGGGATCATGCGGTACGCCGGGATGTTCACGGCATGTGCCCCGGCGGACCGTACCGCTTCTTCGGGAAGGGGGGAGCCGGCTTCATTCCTGAAGAAAACGACCAGTTCTCCGCTTCCGGTTCTCTCTGAAAGCAGTGTGGCAAGCGCTTCCGATGTTGCGGGGCACGCCTCGCAGTCAGCCCTGAGACCGGAACGGGCGAGAGCTTCAGTGGTCCCGGGCCCGATAGAAGCAATTTTTCCGCTGATCCTCCTGGGATCGATCCTGCGGGAGAAGAGTGCAGCTCCCCGGGGACTGGTGAGGACGACCCATGAAGCCCGGGACAGAAGCTCTTCCTCTCCCTGAAATGGAAGCTCCTCAGGAGCGAGAAGGGGAAGGCTGTAGCCGTCGGCCCCGAGTTCTTCAAGGAAACGTGCCGTTTCCCAGCTTTCCGGGGCCGGTCGGACAATGCCTGCCTGCAGGCCGGCGATCGGGCCCCGCCCTGGTGAAAGTTCGAGCCCGGCAGTACCTCCAGCCGCAAGAATGCTTGGGCTTTGAAAAGTGGATGGGCCGTTCCCAAGGCTGAAACGCTGTGTTCCGGAGCATCCCCATCCCCCCCGTGTTACGGCGGCGCATGGAGTTTCCGGGGACATGCCGTTTTCGACAAGAAGGCTCGAGAGAGTTCCCCACGATGATGCCCCCATGTAGACGGCCAGAGTGCCCCCGGAGGCGGCCAGTCCCTGCCATGTTTCGTTCCGGGGTGTCCCGTTCCCTTCTGCATGGCCTGTGGCGAGCGTGAAGGAGTCGGCCAGTCCCCTGTGGGTCGGCGGTATGCCGGCCCTGCCGAGCCCGCCGATGGCTGCGGTGATTCCGGGGGTATAGGTCCAGGGAATTCCTTCACTTTCCAGCGCCTGGGCTTCCTCTCCTCCCCGGCCGAAGATGAATGGGTCGCCGCCTTTCAGTCGTACAGTCCTGCCCCCCATCTTTCCCAGCCTTACGAGAAGGGCGTTTATCTCGTGCTGCTTCATGCCCTGCCTGCCCTTTCTTTTTCCTGCCGCGAAAAATTCGCATCCGGGGGGAGCGAGCTGAAGGAGGTCGGGATGGATCAGGCTGTCGTAAACTACCGCGTCGGCCCGTTCAAGGAGCCGTTTTCCCTCCAGGGTAATCCAGAGCGGCCCTGCGCATCCTGCTCCGACAAGATGGACTGTCATTGCTTTTCTCCTGCGCCTGCAAGGCTATGGGCAAGCAGGCAGGCCGCATGAGGCGTCTCCTGGAAGCTCTCCGCAAGGATGTCTCCGGCTTTCATAGCATCCTGTTCCCCATAAACGGCAGTTGTGCAGGAAAGACGCAGGCAGTCTCTTCCCAGGGGTTCGAGTATTTCGGCCTCAAGGGTGAGCATTTCCCCCTGGAGCCGTGCCTTTGCGGCGAAGGGAACGTGGCATCCCACTCCAAGCCGCCGCAGCAGGGACCGTTCCGCAAGGGAACAGAGGTGTGTCTCGCTATGGCTCAGGGAGCGCCCTATCGCGAAGAGCGGTGAGTCCGCCGGGGCTTCCAGGGCGATGATCCCCTGGCAGGGGGCAGGGAGAAATGGAAGATCTCCGGCGTACTCCGGATAGATTCCAAGCCTGTCGAGTCCCGCCCTGGCGAGGATGATCGCATCGTACTGCCCGTCCTCGAGTTTTTGAAGCCGTGTGGAGAGATTTCCCCTGATATTTTTCACCGAGAGATCGGGGCGGATCCTGAGGATCTGGGCTTTCCTCCTGGGGCTTG
>CAYTQC010000023.1:0-18584 GCA_964439735.1 uncultured Synergistaceae bacterium | reverse complement strand
TCTTCGGTTTAAAAGTTGACGTTCTTCTCTCAACTGGATATAATGTGCGAAACAAAAATTGTACAGGCGATGATGCAGAATGCCCATGTCGTGTTACTGCCGCCAGAGAGGGAAGCCCGCAGGCTGAGAAGCTTCCCAGGCAGGGACGGAAGGAACAAAGACTGCTGAGCCGGGGCCGAAACGATCTTCAGGGTCGGTAGTACGCCTTCGGGAGGCTCCCGTTACAGGGCTGTGAGCGGGGCTCATGAAAAATGTGCCCAAGCAGGGTGGTACCGCGAGATTAAAGGCTCGTCCCTTCAGGGGATGAGCCTTTTTTTATACCCGGCTCTCCGGGAGAAAGAGAAGAGGTGCGGCAGTTTGGAACAGGTAAAAGCGAACGAAAAGGGGCATTTCCTGTTCGGGGGATGGGATGTTGCTGAACTTGCGAAGAAGTTCGGGACTCCCCTGTACGTTCTTTCCGAGGATATGATCCGTGCCAGATGCAGGGCGGTGAAGGCATCTTTCATGGACAAATGGGAGAATGCGCTTGCCGTCTATGCCGGGAAGGCCTTTCTTCCACTGGCCATGTGCAGGATAATAGAGTCGGAGGGGCTCGGCATCGATGTTGTCTCCGGCGGCGAGCTTCATACGGCGAAAGCGGCAGGGTTCCCCATGGAAAAGGTTTTTTTCCATGGAAACAGCAAAACGCGGGAAGAGATCCGTTATGCCCTGGAATCAGGAGTGGGACGGATAGTCGTTGACGGGATATCGGAGTTTGAGACCCTGGAGGAGGAGGCTTCTTCTCTGGGAAGAAAGGCTTCCATCCTTTTCCGGGTTTCTCCGGGAGTTGACGCACACACTCACAAGTACATCCTCACGGGTCATACCGGCTCAAAATTCGGTATTTCCCTTGTCGGAAACGATCTCCAGGATGCCGTCCGGAGGGCGATGCATTCCGAAATGGTGTCGCTCAGGGGTTTTCATTTTCATATCGGTTCCCAGATTTTTGAAAATACATCCCATGTAATGGCCGTGGACGTCCTTGTAAAAACTCTTGCCGGTCTTGCCGCAGATCCGGGATTTGCCGCAGAGGAACTCAACATGGGCGGGGGATACGGCGTCGAATTTGATCCGTCGCGGAAAAGCCCTGAAATAGGAATGTTCACCGACGCAATGATGGAGAGGCTTGCGGAAGGATGCGCATCTGCCGGAATACCAAGGCCCAGGGTGATCATAGAGCCCGGCCGGTGGATCGTTTCGGAGGCTGGTGTCACCCTGTACACGGTGCAGACCGTGAAACCTATTTCCGGTATTGTCACATATGTTTCGGTGGACGGAGGGATGACGGACAATCCCCGCCCTTCGCTCTATGGTGCGAAATACTGGGCTGTCGCCGCGGAAAAAATGAACGAGGACCCTTCTGAAACGGTAACGATAGCAGGAAAGTGCTGTGAGTCGGGGGACGTGATCGCCGAAAGTCTGAAAGTCCCTCCACTTCGCCGGGGAGACCTGGTCGCCGTTCTCAACACAGGGGCTTACACGTTCTCAATGGCGAGCAATTACAACAGGATTCCCAGGCCCGCAGTGGTGCTTGTGAGCCCTGGAAAGGCTGATGTGATAGTGGAACGGCAGACATACGACGATCTGCTCCGGTGGGAGCGTATTCCGGAGCATCTCTGATCCCGAAGGACATCCGGAGGTGAGGTACAGGACGAAAAAATGAAAGGAAGAGAGTGAAAGGGGATTTATTTCGGAAACCCGTTCAGGGACGTGAAATCGAGGATAGCATAAAACGCATCAAATTCCAGGGAGGTTGAGAAGAGATATGAGGAAAATTGCGGTTGTTCTTGCGGCAGTAATGGTCTTTGCCCTCGCCGGCGCCGTCTGCGCCCAGGATGTCGTCAGGATCGGGCATACCGTGTCCCTGACCGGAGGCGCCTCCATGTGGGGACAGTCTGAGGCCAGGGCTCTCGACATGCTCGCGAAAAAAATCAATGAAGCCGGCGGAGTGCTCGGAAAGAAGATCGAGTTCGTCCGCTACGATAACCGGAATGATGGAGTTGAAGCCGTGAATGTTGCCCGCCGCCTCGTCTCCGATGGAGTCGTTGCGGTTATAGGCCCCGCCCAGAGCGGAAATTCCATTGCATCGGCCCCGGTTTTTGAAAGGGGAAAAATCCCCATGGTCGTTACCACCGCAACCAATCCCTACGTTACCATTGACCAGCGGTCAGGCAAGGTCCGTCCGTTCGCCTTCCGCCCATGCTTCATCGACCCGTTCCAGGGTACGGTTGCCGCACGCTTCGCCGTGACCGACCTCGGTGCCAAGAAAGGGGCCATACTGTACGACGTGGGGTCTGACTACGGCCAGTGGCTTGCAAAATACTTCGAGGAGGCATTTGTCGAGAAGGGCGGTACAGTAGTGGCCAAAGAGGCCTTCCGTACCGATGAACTCGACTATCGGGCACAGTTGGGCAAGATGAAGGAACTCGCACCTGACGTTATCTTTATCCCCACAAGCCAGAAGGAAGCAGCCATGGCTGCAAAGCAGGCCCGGGACCTTGGAATAGAGGCTGTGCTGCTCGGCACTGACAACTGGGGCAGCCCTGATCTCATCGAACTTGGCGGCAGCGCCATCGACGGCGGGTATTTTGTGAACCTTGCCGATCTTGCTGACCCCGATATCCAGGAGTTCGTAGCCGAGTACAAGGCTTTGTTCGGTGAAGAACCCGTGCTCCCCAATCCCGTAATGGCCCAGGACGCTCTGATAATGATCGTCGAGGCTCTTAAGGCCGCCGGATCCACAGACGGTGAAAAACTGGCGGATGCCCTTGCGAACCTGAAGGACGTCAAGGTAACAAGCGGACCTCTTACCATCAACCCTGATGATCATAACCCGCTCGACAAGCCGGCCGTCATACAGCAGGTCGATGTTGCAAACAAGACGTTCAAGTTCGTCAAGAAGTATTTCTCTGTAGACTAGAAACTGTTGAAAAAGTCCTGGGGAGCTTTTTCCCAGCCGCTCCCCATGCATAAAACACAAGCCGGGGCAAAGGGGCTCTCAAAAGCCCCTTTTCCCCAAAGGCTCAAAGGATGTGTGGCCCGGATTGTTTCTCCAGACGTTGATAACCGGCCTCTCAATAGGAGGCATCTATGCACTGATGGCCGTAGGGTACTCTCTTGTCTTCAGCGTGCTGAACTTCAGCAACTTCGCACATGGGGCAGTGATAATGCTCGGTGCGTATGTGGGGCTTGCCCTGGCCGCGAAACTCAGCCTCGGCTTCGGTATCGTCCTTGCAGGCAGCATCGCAGGGGCGGGGATAATAGCAGTGCTCAATGAAAAACTCGCGTACTCAAGTCTCAGAAGAAGGAAGGCCCCGTCGCTCTACCTCATGATCAGCGCCATGGGCTGTGCCGTTTTCCTTGAAAACCTTGTGTACGCCACAATAGGATCAAGGTTTTACGCTTTTCCCGAATTCTTCGGAAGGCAGGTCATCTCCATCGGAGGGAGCAGCGTGAGCCTTCTCGACGTGGGCGCGTTCCTCTTCGCCCTTGTTGCCATTCTCGGGCTTCATCTTTTCATTAACCGCACCCGTACGGGGATAGCTATCCGCGCGGGTGTTTCCGACATGACCATGTGCTCCCTCATGGGAGTTGACCTCGACAGGCTCATTGCCATAGTCTTCCTCCTCGCCGGAGGATTTGCGGGTGTGGCAGGAGTTTTTCTGGGTATTAAATATCTCGTCTACCCGACAATGGGGTGGGTGACCAACAAAGCATACATCGCCGCCGTCATCGGCGGGCTCGGCAGTCTTCCCGGTGCTCTTGCGGGAGGACTTATCCTCGGTGTCGTGGAGACCTTTGTATCGTCCTACATCTCCAGCGTTATGCGTGACGTGTTCAGTTTTTCGCTCCTTATCGCGTTTCTCGTCTGGCGCCCCAACGGTCTCTGGGGGACTGACAGCGAGGAGAAGGTGTAGCCATGGATTATATACTCTCCATCGTCATCCTCGCATGCATAAACATGATCGCCGTACTCGGCCTGTCCATCTTCACCGGCTTCACCGGCCTTTTCTCCCTGGGACACGCCGCGTTTGTGGGCGTGGGAGCCTATACCTCTGCGATCCTCACCTATTACTACTATGTCCCGTTTCCCCTTGCCCTGGCTGCAGGATCTGCCGCAGCCGGTCTTGTGAGCCTCATTATCGGAATTCCGACTCTCAGGGCGAAGCTTCGGAGCGACTACTTCGCCATAGCGATCCTCGGCTTCGGCGAGGCGCTGCGGGTCGTCCTCGAAAATCTTGAGATAACCAACGGCGCGAGGGGGCTCCCGGGAATCGATAATTTTACCACCTTTCCCATAGTGTTGGCCTGTCTCGCTCTCGGCGTGTTTTTTGCGCGCAACTTTCTCCGTTCACGATGGGGCGCTGCGTGCATAGCCATACGGGAGGATCCCATTGCCGCTGAAATGGCGGGAGTCAGGCTTTTCCGCACCAGGCTCCTGTCTCTCGTGGTGAGTGCCGTCTACTGTGGACTTTCCGGAGGGCTGTTGGCTCATTTCCTCTCCTTCATCCAGCCGGTGATGTTTACCCTCGTCCAGTCGACCCAGCTGCTTGCGGCGGTTATTGCCGGCGGAATGGGCAGTCTCTCAGGTCCGCTCATAGCCTCGTTCGTTTTTATAGGTCTTCCCGAAGCGCTCCGGGTCGCCCAGATGTGGCGCCTTGTCGCCTACGGTCTGCTCCTGGTTCTCATAATGGTCTACAGGCCCCAGGGGCTTATGGGATATTCCGAGATTTCTTCTTTTTTCAGAAGAAAAGATAATCCCGGGGGGAGGATACAGCCATGAAAACCCCAGGAAAAGCACTGCTTTCAGTGAAAGGACTGACGAGGGATTTCGGCGGGATCCGGGCGGTGGACTCCTTCTCTTTCGATGTGCATGAAGGCTCCATAACAGGGATCATCGGGCCGAACGGCGCGGGGAAAACGACTGTTTTCAACCTGGTCACGGGTATCTATCGTCCCACCGCCGGTTCGATTTTTTTTGAGGGAGAGGAGATGGCAGGTCTCCGCCCCGACAAAATTGTGAGAAAAGGTATCGCCCGCACATTCCAGAACATCCGGCTCTTCAACCGGAGGACGTGCCTGGACAACGTGCTGACACCCCTTCTCCAGAGAGAACGGTGCAGCTTCCCCGGGGCGCTGTTCGGAACGCCCGGTGCACGGCGTCTCGAGAGGGAACTGCACGAGCGGGGCATCGAACTTCTTGCGGCGCTCGGCCTTGGGAAATACGCTTCCTGGCAGGCGAACACACTGCCATACGGACTTCAGCGGAAGCTGGAAATTGCCAGGGCCCTTGCAACAGAACCGAAACTTCTTCTCCTTGACGAGCCCGCGGCGGGCATGAACCCGGAGGAGACCAGGGCGCTGGCCTCCCTTGTTGCCGAAGTAAGGCGGAATTTCAACGTGACCATACTGCTTATTGAACATCACATGGACCTTGTCATGAATATTTGTTCCCCCATAGTTGTTATGAATTTCGGAGCCCTGCTTGCCGCAGGCACCCCGGATGATGTCAGGGAAAATCCTGAAGTCGTCTCTGCATACCTCGGGAAAGGAAAGAAGACCAATGAGCGCACTTCGGGTTGAGGACCTGAACGTCCATTACGGAACGATACACGCTGTTCAGGGAGTCTCTTTTTCTGTAGGGGAAAGGGAGATAGTTTCTATTGTAGGGTCCAACGGCGCCGGCAAGTCAACAATCATGTGGACCCTTGCTGGAGTCGTCGAGCGTTCGGGAGGATACGTTGAGATTTTCGGTGAGCGCCTTCCCCGCAAGCCCCATGAAGTTGTGGCCAGGGGGCTTGCCCTTGTGCCGGAGAGACGCCGCCTTTTCACACCGCTCTCCGTTGAGGAAAACCTTGTCATGGGGGCGTACCGGAGAAAGAAGGGAAAAGATCTCCAGGATGACATGGAGCGCTGCTTTCAGCTATTCCCCATACTGAAGCAGAGGCTGAGGCAGCGTGCGGGAACCCTTTCCGGAGGAGAGCAGCAGATACTGGCAATATCGAGAGCGCTCATGAGCAGGCCGAGGGTGCTTCTTCTCGACGAGCCTTCTCTCGGACTGGCGCCAATAGTGGTTGAAATCCTCATGGAGACTATTCTCCGCATACGCGGGGAAGGAATGACCGTTCTTCTCGTGGAACAGAACGCCACCCAGGCCCTTGAGATCAGTGACCGGGGCTATATCCTGGAGGCGGGGCGGTTCCAGAAGAGCGGACCCGGGCCTGAACTCGCCAGGGACCCGGAGATAATCAAAGCCTACCTGGGAGGCTGATCATTTTCCGCCGCCGGTTTATACCCCAGGCGGCGGATTTTTTTCAAAAAATCATCCCCGTTCCTGCCGAAACGGGAGGAAAAGAACTCCATGTCTCCCGGAACACGGGAACCGACCTCTCTCATGAGCACATCAAACCCGCGGGCTTCTTCCTCGGGCCTTCCCCAGAGGCGGCCCCTCTCCCTTGATGAGTACCGTCTTTTGCAGTTCGGTGCTATGTATCCCATGGGCTCTGCGTTAACAATGATGCCGAGATTTTTTTCCATTTCAGTGATCCGCAAAAGCCTGTAATGCATATCTTCGGGGGCGTCGGCAAACCCATACATCAGGTACGTTGAAAACCTGCCGATTCCCCTCTCCGAGAAGACGGAAACAGCATTCCTGTATGCATGCTCTTCGTTTTTGAAGTCCCAGGCGATCCTCACCGTCTCGAGGGGAAGAACGGCAAGAAGATCTGCCCTGGTTTCTCCCCCCTGACCCGTGAACAGGTATGGTTCGAAGCCCTGGGAGAAATCCACGGTCTTTTTCCCTGTTGCGTTCCCTGAAAAGCCTGCGGAACGTATATCATCAACAATGGCATGAAGAAAAGGGGAGGCCGCGGCGTTGTTGTCGAGCAGAACGAGAACATCCCTTTCCCCGAGCGCTTTTCTTGAATTTTCGATTTGTTTTTCGAGCGGCAGGTACTCCACGCACCTCGGGTCAACTTCCTTTACAGAGCAGAAAGCACATTTTGCCGAGCATCCACGTGTTGCCGAGGCTATCCAGGCCTTCCGCAAAAGGGGATAGTCCGAATTCTCCGGAAGGATGGAGTAATCGGGAAGCAGCGCGTCGATATCTCCGCCCTCCATGCCGATTTTCGCCGCAGTGTCGATCACTCCCGAAATCGGCCTGCATGGGACCTTGCGGGCAAGATCCTTTCCGAGAAGCGTCGCAAGGGGACCGCCGGCATAAAGGTCTCTCCCGGCGTCCTCGACCGAGTCCCCGTAAAAGCGAAGCGTACTGACCACGGTGCGCCAGTTGAAGGTAAAGAGACTGGACACGTAGATCCGGTCCCACTTCCCTGATGCATGATTCGGGCTGAGTCCCTTCACAAATACTGTCCGGTCGCCCCTCTCCCTGTGAAACCTGGCGATTTTCAGAAGTCCCATGGGTGGATACGACGTCCTGTAGGATGGATCGACGAAAAGAATGTCCATTCGCCCCGTACTCACTTTTCGATAAGTGTTTCTCTGACGGCCGAGAGGTTTTCCATGATTCTTCCGGCAACGTCCGGCCTGTTCATGGTATAGAGATGGATCCCCTCAACACCCCACGAAAGCAGGTCTATTATCTGTTCCGAGGCATATGCTATTCCAGCCTGTGCAAGGGCCGACGGCGAATGTTCATAGCGGGACATGATCCTGGCAAATCGTGGAGGAATCGAGGCGCCGCACAGAGAAACGATCTTTCCTATCTGTCGTGCGTTGAGCACGGGCATTATGCCGGCAAGGACCGGAATGGTTATTCCCGCTGCACGTATTTTCTCCATAAAACGAAAGAAGATTTCGTTTTCAAAAAAAAGCTGGGTTATGAAGAAATCAGCACCGGCGTGTTCTTTTTCCGCAAGATGGAGGATGTCATCCTCGAGGTTCGCGCATTCGGGGTGACCTTCAGGGTATGCCGCCGCCCCGATGGAGAAATCCCTGAAATGTCCCTTCCTGATGTAGCGGATGAGGTCAGAGGCATAAATGAAGGGACTTTCGGCGGATTCGCCTTCAGGCCTTGGATCCCCCCGTAGTGCAAGGATATTGGTCACCCCTTCATGCTCGAGGTTCTCCATGACCTTCTCGATTTCAGACGGAACCGCCCCGATGCACGTGAGATGCGCCAGTGACGTAAGCCCCCACCTGTTTTGGACCGCTGACGCAATTTCTGTTGTCCGCTCCTTGCTGCTCCCACCTGCGCCGTAGGTGACGCTGATAAAATCGGGGTGTATCTTCTTGAGACCGGCTATGGTGGTAAATATTGTATCCACAGGTGTTTCCGGTTTCGGGGGAAAAATTTCAAAGGAAATGACCGGCCGCGTCTTCTTCAGAATTTCTCGGATTTGCATTGCTTCACCTCCTTTTCGGGCCAAGAAGAGATTCCACAAGGCGTACAGTGCTCACTGCATCAGGAGCAAAACCGTGTGCACCGATGGATCTGGCGAACTCCTCACTGACCGAGGCGCCTCCCACGAGGACGAAAACGTCCGGCAGACGGTGCCGTATCTCCGCTACTGTTCCTGCCATGGTCTTCATTGTGGATGTCATGAGGGCTGAAAGTCCGATAAGGTCATATTTGCCCGCTTCCGCTTCAGCCAGCAGTTTCCTGCACGAAACATCCTTTCCGAGGTCCTTCACCGAATACCCGTGGCTTTTCAGAATGGTCCCGACCACGTTTTTCCCGAGGTCATGAAGGTCTCCCTCAACTGTGGCGAGAAGTATCCTGCCCTTTGGTTCCCCTCCGCCGGCAGCAATGAGTTCCATGGCCTGTCCGCATACCTTTCGTGCTGCTTCCGCCGAAGCTATCAGCTGGGGAAGAAAATACTTCCCGCAGTCGTACTTTTTCCCCACCGCCTCGAGAGCCGGCACAACACCTTCGTTTACCAGGGAAAGGGGAATTATACCGTTCTCAAGCATCATGCGGGCGGATTTTTCGGCGAGGTGGCTGTCTCCGTGGAGAATTGCCTCTCCAAGATCATGAAACGGCCCTTCAGGAATACCTTCGTTCTCTTCCTGCGTCTCTCTTTTTCCGGCAAGAAAAGGGATCTGTGCAGCAGCCGTATTTTCAGTGCGGTCAAAGCCCTGGGCCGCCGCGATAAACCGTGTTCCTCCCGGGTCTCTTCCCGCCAGCAGTTCAGCAGCAGCCAGAGTTTCCATCATTGAATGATCGAGGGGATTCATAATTGCCGATGAAAGACCGTTAGCCACGGCCATGGAAAGAAACGTCCTGTTCAAGAGGGACCGGGCAGGCATTCCGTGGGAGACATTGCTCACCCCCAGCAGGGAAGTGATGCCAAGGCTTTGAAGAAATGCGAGCGCCTCGAGGGTAACTGCCGGTGCAGTGGAGTCGGCTCCCACCGTCATGGTGAGCCCGTCGATGATAAGCCCTTCCCTCGGGAAACCCAGGCGATCGGCGGCGGAAAGAATTTTTTTGATCACGCCGATGCGTTCACTGGGGCTTTCAGGAAGACCGTTCTCGTCTATGGGGAGTACCGCGGCGCATGCGCCGTGCCGGCGAGCCATTTCAAGTCCGGGAAAAAGTGAGTCTTCCCTTGCCGTGAAAGAATTCAGGAGAGGAATTCCCGTACAAGCGAAGAGCCCTGCTTCCAGAACCTGGCGTGAGTCGCTGTCAAGGGAGAGGGGAAGGTCTGACGACTGTTCTGCCGCTGAGGCGGCTGCAGCCATTGCTGCCTCCTGGTCAATGGTCGGCAGTCCCACGTTTATATCGAGAACTGACGCCCCGCTCCGGGTCTGCAGGCGGGCCTCCTCTCTCAGGGTTGTCCACTCCATGCGGGAGATTTCCTCGCGAAGCGGTGATTTCCGGGAGACGTTTATCCTTTCACCGATCACCAGGAACGGATGTCCTTCTCCTGCCAGAACCAGCCTGCTGCGGCTTGAGAGGGGGGTCCCCCGTACAGGGATCGCTTCCTTTCTGCGGAAACCATTCAGTGCTCTCTGAAGGGCTGCCACGTGAAACGGGGTGGTTCCGCAGCATCCTCCCACCACCGATGCTCCCGCTTCAGCAAGCCGTTTTCCCGATGAAGCGAATTCTTCGGGTGAAATATAGTCACCGTCACCGGGAAGACCGGCGTTTGCATAGACGAAAACGGGAATTCCTGCGTGGGAGGAAAGCGTTTCCACAGTCGGGACATAGGATCCCGGCCCTACCCCGCAGTTTGCCCCTACCCCGGCAGCTCCCGAAAGGGCAGCCCACCGTGCCGCCACTTCAGGAGGGGTTCCGGTTACGGTGCATCCGAGCCTGTCGAATGTGAAGCTGATCACAAAAGCACAGTCTTCGGCTGCGTCTTTTGCTGCAAGCACTGCCGCCTTGGCCTCCCGAAGATCGAGCATGGTTTCTATGAGGATGAAGTCGGATCCTCCCTCCAAAAGGCCTTCGATCTGGGTTCTGAAGGCCCGGCGGGCTTCGTTGAAAGAGAACGAGCCGAAGGGGGACAGCAGCTCTCCCAGTGGTCCGACAGACCCTGCGACCAACGCTTTTCCTCCCGCAGCTTTCCTGGCGATTCGTGCGGCTGCGGCATTGATCTCCCTCGCCCTGTCACCCAGCCCCCTTGCGGAAAGCTTGAGGGGACTTCCCCCGAACGTATTCGTCTCTATGATTTCAGCACCCGCCTCGAGATATGACAGGTGGACGGCAGCAACAGAATCCGGACTGTGGATGTTCATTTCCTCCGGAAGAGAAGGGGGCGACCATCCTCTTTCGGAAAGAAGTGTTCCCATTCCGCCGTCCAGGAGGACGATTTCCTTTCTTCTCTCGAAAAAAGACGCGAATTCTCTGCGGTTCATGTCATTCCCTCCGATACTCCCGTATAAATACATAAATATAGCAGATAAATGCGGTTGTAACACGGGGTAAAATTTGGTAGCGTATCTGTAGCCGGAAAAAATGGAGGTATGACTGTGATCCCTTTTGTAAAGATGCAGGGGAACGGAAATGATTTCATAGTGCTTGACAACAGGGACGGTGTTTTTTCTTCCCGTGCCCTTTCCGAAGCGGCGACGCGGTTCTGCAGAAGGCGGAAATCGCTCGGAGCCGACGGAATACTCGTGGTTGAGAAGTCTGTTCAGGCTGACTTCACCATGCGCCTTTTCAATGCGGACGGGAGCGAGGGGGAAATGTGCGGGAACGGTGCCCGGTGCATCTCAAGGTATGCCTTTGAAAAAGGGATTGCCGGCAGGGAACAGTCCTTTTCCACTCTTGCCGGAATCATGAGGGCTGTCGTCGACCCTCCTTTCGTTGATCTTTCCATGGGCATTTCGTCTCTTTCTGAGGGGTGGTACAACCGGTCAGTAGAAGCAGGAGACCGGATTTTCCAGTGCTCGTTCCTGTGGGTGGGGGTTCCTCACGCCGTGCTGTTTCCTGAAGAGCAGCTTTCCGGTGAAGAAATGGTGAATATCGGCCGGGCGCTGCGGAACAATACAGAGCTTTTCCCCGACGGCGCGAACGTCAATTTTGTCACTCCGAAGGATGAGGGAAGCATTTACTCCGTTACCTACGAAAGAGGTGTTGAAGACCTGACGGAGTCCTGCGGTACCGGATCAGCCGCTTCTGCAGTCTGCTGGATCCTGAGAGGGGGGCCGGTCCGGAAAATGGCGGTGGTTGATGTCTTCAACCCGGGAGGAATCAACACGGTGACACTTTCCTTTGCGGAAAACGGTCGTGACGTGTCGGCATCCCTGAAAGGAAGGGCGGTAATGGTCGCTGAAGGCTTCCTGCTCGAGGAAAATAATAAGGAAATGTTATAATAATGCTGCATCAATTGATAAATAGAAGAATACCCCCGATGCAGATTACTGTTCACCTCGAACAGTGAGAAAAGGAGGACTGCACGTATGAAACGAAAATCGCTGGTAGGATTGTTTATTGTAATCGGCCTGGCCGGCCTGGTTCTGATCGGTGCGAGCGTGGATTTCGCCGGCGACCTGGTTGTCCGTGAGGCAGGCAAGGCCGTGAAGGAACTCATGGGCGCCGACCTGACCGTTGACGGTATTTCCGGAAACCCGATCAAGGGGTTCACCACTGGAAAAATCACCCTTTCCGAGGAAGGCCGGCAGATCTTTTCAGCAGGGTTCCTCCAGGTGAAGATCAACCTGATGTCCCTGCTGTCCAAATCCCCTAAAGTAAGCGTTCTTTCCGTGGGAGGTGTCGATATGGATGCGGACGCCCTTGCGGAACAGGTAGCCCAGATGAAATTCGAGGGCGGGGGAGGCGGCGAAATACCCATAGAAACCTTCAAGCTCGTTGACAGCGTGATCCGGTCCCGGTGGGGCAGGGCCGATATTTCGGACCTCGGCCTGTCTTTCGTTGGGAAAGAGATACAGGCTGATATGGACATGGCGGTAAACGAAATTCCGGTGAAAGGAAAGACCGTTGCGATTCTTGACGGAAAGAACGTCGATATCAGTTCCCTCTCCGTGAACGTGGGGAAAGGGTCTGTTTCCGCCGGCGGCAAGGTGGCACCGGCTCTTGCAGTTTCAGGGAACATAAAGGATCTTGATCTGAAAGAGATAATAGCCTTCTGGCCCGTCGTCCCCGCAGACGGCTTTGACGGGAAGCTCTCAGCGGCGTTCAGGGGCGACGGGGAATGGAATGCCCCGTCCCTTGCCGGTGACATTGATTACTCCGGAAAATCAGTCCTCGGGTATCCCGTGGACAGTGTAAAAGCGAAATGGACTCTTTCCGCCGACCGCCTGGCCGTCACGGACATTGATGCCCGAATCCTTGCGATGCCTCTTGAAGGAGGATTATCAGTGGCATTCGCAAAAGACAAGGCGCCGGAAATTGACCTTGCGCTCTCGGGAGCGGGGATAAAGATGGCCGAGCTGAAGAAGCTTTACCCTGCCATGGGGGATGTTTCAGGTGAAATTGAAAAATTCACCGTTAATGCCTCCGGAACTGCAGATGCGCTTCAGGGTTCAGTCAACTTCAGCGCCCCGTCACTGGGAGCCTTCGGATTTACCGTGTCTGATTCCGCAGCCCAGGTGAAGATTGCGCCAAAGACTGCAACACTCAATGCAAAAACCGTCTTTGAAGGAGCACCGGCGTTCGTACAGGGAACAGTCTCCGACTACATGTCTGCCCCGAAACTTGACCTGACCGCGAATATACGATCACTCAACCTGGCAGGGGCGGCATCTCTCGCCCCTGCCGTGAAGGATCTTGCTCTTACAGGGGCAGTGAACGCCGATTTTGCGGTGAAGGGAGCGGCAACAGCCCCTAATGTATCGGGTAAAGTCTGGAGCGATAAGGTTTCCGCCATGAAGGAAACGATTGAATCACCCTCGGTGTCGTTCGGACTGAAAGGATCCGCTGTCTCAATTTCCTCGGCGTCCGCTAAATGGAGGGGAGCTGCACTTTCAGCTTCGGGAACGGTGACAGCCGACCAGAAACTCAATATCACGACCGAACTGAAGAATATTCAGCCCGGAGCATTTGCGCCGTTTTATCCGGATATCGCCCAGTTCAAAATCAAGGGGGCTGCCAACGCGAAAGCGGTAGTTACAGGAAATGTTGCCTCCCCCAGGATCAACCTTACTGTTTCTTCAGCATCCCTCGGCCTGCTTGATTCCGTATCGCTGAAAAACCTCAGCGTTGCAACGTCCCTTTCAGGCGATCTCAAGAATATGGCCAAGGCCGATCTCGACCTGGAGGTGGGGGCAGATTCAGCGGCTCTCGAGGGGCTCGGCCTGACAAACCTTTCCGTTAAGCTGAAGAAGACGGGACAGAAGATCACGATCAATTCAGCATCGGCGAAAAGCGGCAAGGGGTCCGTTTCAGGCTCCGGCGGAGTCACACTCGGTGCGAAACCGGGTGATGACGGCAGCCTTGACCTCAACGTAAACATTTCGGGAGCCGACCTGGCCTCTCTCGCAAAGACCGGCGGACTGGCTGTTCCCCTCGGAGGTGCTGTGGACGGAACCGTGACCGTAAAAGGTGCCTTTTCGAATCCTTCCATTTCCGTGAAGGCTGCCTCACCCAGGGTTACCGTCTCAGGCCTGGCGGCTTCGAATGTTTCGCTCGGACTCTCCGGCAGCATGAAAGAGATGAAGATAGACGAATTCAAATCCGGTTTCGGGGGTGGAACCCTTTCAGGAACAGGAAACATTAAGCTTGGTGCATCTCCCGATGTAACCGTGGATATTTCAGGCAGCGAACTTGATCTTGGCGCCCTTACCTCCGGAATGCCTGACGCGAAGGAACTGCGTATTGCCGGCAAGGTCAATGCCTCTTTCAAGGGAAGATTTGCCGGTGCGTCAGGAAACGGGCAGGGAACGATCTCATCTCCGTCCCTGACCATCATGGGGCTGAAGGCCTCAAATCTTTCCTACCCGATTTCCCTCAGCGGAAATACACTCGCGGGGAAAGGAGCCACTGTGAACTTCTACGGCGGAAAGATATCCGGCAATGGCTCTATTGATATAAGTACCCTTAAGTTTTCCCACAGCGCGGAATTCAGCGGAGTGGACATCAACGGAGTCGTGCAGGACTTCACCGGTGGCCTCGGCGGAAAGATTACGGGCCAGGCCAGGGGATCGGCGAATGTTTCAGGTTCTTTCGGCCCGAAATTTGCCGTGTCGGGCAAAGGAAACGCTTCCGTCGGCTCAGGTGCGGTCACCGGATTCAAGGCGGTGGACATTGTAGCGAAGCTTTACGGTTCCTCGGGGATCCGTTACGCGGACATATCAGTACCTTTCCGCATCGAGACGGGCCGGATAATCCTCGATAAGGGGACCCGTGTCAACGCTCCCCAGAACGACAACCTGTACAAGTTCCTGACTGCCGAAGGTCCTATTGGACCCAAAGGCGCCCTGAAGCTGCAGTGTGCAGGAAACGTGAACATACAGCTGATAAACGCGCTCACGGGAGGAGCAGTCGGAGGTCTCACCGCGGGAGCCCTTGAGGACGTGCTGAAGGGGATAGTCGGCGGGGCGCAGAAAGGGATGTCGGCAGCTGATTTCAGGGATGTGTCCTTCTCTCTCGGAGGAACCATGGAGAAGCCCGGGGTTTCGAATTTGAAGGTTGCCAAGGGGCCCGAGCAGGCAGCTCCTGCGGGTACAAAGCCTTCCGAACAGCCGAAGCCTGCCCCTCAGCCTGCAAAAACTCCAGAACAGGCCATAATCGAACAGATAATCAAGCCGAAACCTGCACCGGCTCCTGCTCCTGCTCCTGCACCGGCACCGGCACCTGCTCCGGCACCGAAACCTGAACCGAAAAAGCCGGAGGATATTCTGAAGGAGAAGCTTCTCGAATCCATATTCAAGAAATAGACAGTAACAGAAAATGAACAGGGGAGAGGGTGATCTTGTCCCCTGTTCATTTTAAAAGGGGTGGATTCACTCTCTTTTCACAAAAAAATGCTCTATACTACGCCCATACTGTTTCAGGGCATTTATTCCGCTCTGTGAAAGGGGAAAGAAAAACAACTGTGACACCATCGCAGATAATGATTACAGCGATCCTGGCCACAACCATCGGGCTTTTTATCCGGGGGCGGTGGCGTCATGACATCGTCGCCTCAACAGCGCTCCTTTCATGCGTTTTTTTGGGGATAGTCCCACCGGAGGAAGCCTTCTCAGGTTTCGGCCATCCTGCAGTGATCACTGTCGCCTGTGTGCTCGTCCTCAGCTATGGGCTCCAGATCACCGGAGCAGTGAATGTGATTGCGAGAAGATTTCTCCCCGCATCAGGCGGACCGGGCCTTTCAATACTTGCCCTTTCTGCTCTTGGCGCAGCACTCTCGGGATTCATGAATAATGTGGGAGCGCTGGCTCTTCTTATGCCTGCCGCAATACAAGCGGCTGAAGATCATGGACTCCCTCCGGGAAAAATGCTTATGCCCCTGGCTTTTGCCTGTATTCTCGGCGGAACGGTCACATTGATCGGAACTCCGCCCAACCTCATCATTTCAGGCATCAGAAGCCAGGCCGGGATGGGGGCATTCGCCATGTTCGATTTTGCACCGGTGGGAGCTGGTATAACGGTTATCGGCATCCTTTTTATAGGGCTTATAGGATGGCGCCTCGTTCCACGGAAAAACCAGTCAGGAGCGGACGGATTTGAAACAGGGGCCTATCTCAGCGAAGTCCGTGTCAGAGAGGACAGCCCGTTCATAAACAAAAGGGTGCGGGAGCTCGAAGAACTTCTGGACGGGGCAGATGCCCAGGTTCTGGGGATGGTCCGGGGAGATTTCCACGTTGTGGCGCCAAACCCGCGATACCTGCTCAGGAACGGTGACATCCTCGTAATTGAAGCGGAGCCTGGTGCACTTTCAGAACTGCTCTCGGAGGCAGGACTGAAACTTGAAGAGGAGGTCCGGCCCGAAGATGGCCCGGAAGGCGGGAAGGACGCTCCTGAACGGAAAAGGCACCTGGACAGGTATCGGGGAGATCACCGCGGCGGCAGCTCCGAAGCGGAAAAAGCCGGGAATGAAGCTGAAAAGCATGAAGAGATAGTGATACAGGAGCTTGTCTGTATTCCCGGATCGTCTATTTCAGGGCTTTCTGCGTCTGATATCCGTCTTCGTACGAGGTACGGAATAAACCTTCTCGCTGTTTCAAGAAAAGGAAACAAGTCCATCAGCCGTCTCAGGACCATGTCACTCTATCCGGGAGATGTGCTTCTGATCCAGGGGCCTCCTGAATCGATCTCCACGTTTGCGTCGGACTACGGCTGCCTCCCCCTTGCCTCACGGGATATCAGGGTGCCGAAAAAAGGCGAAGCCTTCGCCGCATCAGTTATCATGGGGTGTGCAGTCGGGCTTGCTGCCTGCGGTGTGTTCCCTGCACAGGTATCCTTTGCTGCGGGGGCGCTGGCAATGATCCTGTTTAAAATCGTTCCGCTGCGCTCTGTGTATACGGCCGTTGATTGGCCTGTCATCGTTCTTCTCGGATCAATGCTGCCCGTGGCCGGGGCGATGTCCTCGACGGGAACGGCCGACCTTATTGCCCGGTTTCTGATGGAGACAGTAGCCGGAGGAAATGCGGTGATCGCAATTGTGGTCATGATCGCAGGAACAATGATATTCACCGATTTCATGAATAACGCGGCTACAGCCGCCGTCATGGCGCCTATTGCAATGAGTGCTGCCGCCGGGCTGGGCGCTGATCCGGACAGTTTTCTCATGGCAGTGGCGATAGGGGCTTCCTGTGCTTTTCTCACTCCAATAGGGCATCAGAACAACACACTCATCCTCGGGCCCGGCGGGTTTTCCTTCGGTGATTACTGGAGGCTGGGCTTACCCCTGGACCTGATCGTGATCACTGCAGCCGTTCCCTTGCTGCTCTGGGCCTGGCCTCTTTAGAAAGAAAAATTGAGGGCCATGGGGTAAAAAATTTTCCCATGGCCCTTTTATTTCTCAGCTGAAGCTGGACCAGTCGAAACCTTCCTTGGGATCTTCAATAGACTTGCGGAGCTGCATTTTCGGCATCCCCACCACTATTATCCCTGAACTCGGGTCGACTGAATAGTGTTCCCTGTCATACTCGGGATCGAATCCCATAACCGTGTTGGCCGGAACTATATTGTGGCTGTCGATGATGACCTTTTTCAGCCGGCAGTTCTCCCCGATAACGACCCCTTCTCCGATGATGGATTCTTCAACTGAAGATCCCGGCATAATAACACAGTTCCTCGAGAGGACTGAATTCTCCACGGTGGAACCGAGGACCCTGCTTCCTTCCGCAGACAAAGTGCTCTGGACGCTGCACTTGTAGCCTTTCACGGGACATACGTAGGATGGGGGATCGGCGTAGGAAACGGTACGTATGGGCCACTGGGGATTGTAGAATGTCATCTCCGAGTCATGTTTCAGCAGGTCCATATGTGCGTCCCAGTATGCACGAATTGTCCCCACGTCCTTCCAGTAGGGTTTGTCCTCGCGCCAGAAGGAATGCTGCTGTCCCGGAAGGACATTGGTGGAGAAATCGTAGGCGAAGACCCTGGAACTGGCAACGAGCTTCGGGATGATATCCCTCCCGAAATCATGGCTGGTCGGAAGCAGGGCATCTTCAATAAGAGACTCCTCGAGGATCTCCCGTTCAAAAATGTAGTTTCCCATCGAGACATAGGTGAAGCCGGGTTTTCCCGGAATCTCCGGCGGGTTTTCCGGCTTCTCGATGAAACCGATGATTCTCCCGGTTTCATCAGTGCTGATACACCCGAAGGCTGATGCCTCGGACCGGGGAATAACGTTGGCCGCAACTGTGATGTCTGCCTTTTTGTTCATGTGGTACTCAAGCATCTGGTCCACGTCCATTTTATAGATGTGGTCCGCGGCGAAGATAGCAACCCTGTCCGCATCGTAAAGGGTGACCAGGTGAAGGTTCTGATAGACTGCGTCCGCAGTTCCCTGGAACCAGTGCTCTCCTCTCCACATCTGGGCGGGGACAAGGGTGATGAAGAAATCCCTGCCCCTGAGTGCGCCCCCGAACTGCCAGCCCCGTTCAATATGTTCGTTCAGGGACTGGCTTTTAAACTGGACAAGAACATAAATCGAAAAAATGCCGCTGTTGAC
>CAYTQC010000022.1:0-18738 GCA_964439735.1 uncultured Synergistaceae bacterium | reverse complement strand
CTGAAAGGCTGGAAGTTTCAAAAGCCCAGCTCGTCAGGGTTGCAAGGATGGTAGGATTCAGCGGTTATGCCGACCTTAAAGATACGCTCCAGAACTCTGTTCTCGAACATGTCAACCCGACAGCCCTTCTGAGCAAGATAATGAAAAACCGCCAGGATCTTCCGGAGGAAATCCTCCGAATGGAACATGCCAACCTCGATGACACCTGGAACCAGCTCAAACCCCAGAATATCGTGAAGTTCTGCGAGATGGTAAAGCAGGCCGGCATGGTCTACTGCATGGGGTGGGGCATTTCTTCCATAGTTGCAGAATCTCTCTACTCAAGACTTGTAGAGATGGGCATACGGACATCCCTCATGAAAAGAGGCTCGGCTGCACTCATAGAACAGGCCAGGCCGCTCGGCAAAGGTGATCTTGTCGTTGTCTGCGAACTCCCGAGTTACGTCATCGAGGTAACGGAGTCAATAGAAAAGGCGTCCTCCAACGGCGCCTCCGTGATCACCATAACCGACAGCCCCGCCGCACCTGTCTGCCAGCATTCAAACCTTTCCTTTTTCGTAAGTGAAACAAGCCCCACATTCGGAAGCAGCATTGTCGGCCCGGTTTTTATCGTTCACATACTTACCTCCGTTCTCTGCGTGAACCTCGGGGAAAAGGTTAAAGCTGCCCTCCAGGACCAGGAAATGGGCCTTCATGATGAGCGCATTTACCATCCTGCCTATGGGCTGAGATATTGAAAACAGGTCAGACGAACGAAAAAGGGGAGCCTGGAATCCAGGCTCCCCCTTTTCTCTTTTCCGTATCAGGAAAGTTCCATTTCATCTCCCGTTTTCATTATCCTGACTTCAGCCGCAGATCCCACGAGACGGGCGAATTCACCCGGATCGGCCTTAATAACGGGGAAGGTATCGTAATGGATAGGAACAGCTATTTCCGGCCGTATAAAACTCACGGCACGAACAGCGTCCTTTACATCCATTACAAAATTCCCCCCTATCGGGAGCAGCGCTGCTTTCACTCCTTCCCCGGCAAGGAGCTGCATATCCATCGTCAATCCCGTGTCTCCTGCATGATAGACTTTAACCCCTCCGATATCGAACAGGAAACCGCACGGATTGCCCCCCGGAATGATCGTGTCTCCCTCCATGATATCCGACCCATGGAGGGCCGGCGTCATTTTGACCCTGCCGAATGGGAATTCAAAGGAACCGCCGATATGCATCGGGTGGCACGTCAGTCCTTTTTTCCCGAAATAATGGCACAGTTCAAAGTTCGCCACCACTATGGCTCCTGTACGGAGAGCGATCTTTTCCGTATCGCCGATATGGTCGCTGTGACCGTGGGTAACAAAGATAAAATCCACTTCTTCGAAAGACTCCGCCGACAAACGACTCTCAGGGCCTCCGGAAAGAAAGGGGTCCGTGAGAATAACCGCCCCTCCGCCTTTAAGCTCGAAAGCAGAATGTCCCAGGTACCGAAGTTTCATCATGCTTCCCCTCCTCTTATTCAACGGCTCCCTTTGCAGGGAGCCGTTTTCAAAAAAAGTCCGCTAATCCTTTTCCGATGAAACGCACCGTATATGCAGTTCTTCGAGCTGATCCGCTCCCACGAAAGATGGTGCACCCGACATGAGGCACTGCGCTTTCTGGGTTTTGGGGAACGCCATAACATCCCGGATGGATGATGCTCCGCAAAGAAGCATGACCAGCCTGTCCAGCCCCAGGGCAATTCCTCCGTGGGGAGGTGTTCCCGAAGAAAGTGCGTCGAGGAGAAAGCCGAATCTCGCCCTGGCCTCTTCGGGCGAGAAAGCGAGGCATGAAAAAACTCTCTCCTGCACTGACGGATCATGGATCCTGATCGAACCGCCGCCCACTTCGTTTCCGTTGAGCACGCAGTCATATGCCCTTGACCGTACTGCTCCCGGATCCGAGTCCATAAGGGGAATATCCGCTGCCATTGGGGACGTGAACGGATGGTGGACTGCTGCCCACCGTCCTTCCTCCTCGTCCCTTTCAAAGAGCGGGAATTCCACAACCCAGAGGAACTCCCACCGGTCCCGCGCAACAAGTCCATGTTCCCTGGCGAGATCGATACGAAGGCTTCCCAATATCTCCGACACTTCTTTTCTGTCGCTGCCTGCCACTACAAAAAGGACATCCCCGTCCTTCAGTCCCGCTCTGTTGATCAGTTCTTCACATCCTGCCCCGTCGAGGAACTTGACGAGCGGTCCCCTGAGTTCTCCCTCTCTCAGCTGAAAAGCGGAAAGACCTCTTGCCCCCAGTTTTTTTGCTTTTTCCTCGATATCAGAAAGATTTTTCCTCGAGAGCGACCCCCCGCCCGGAAGCGGAAAACCTCTTACATACCCTCCCGCTGCAAGTACTTCTTTAAAGGGCTGGAATCCGCCTTCAGAAAAAACCGGTGAAAGGTCCACGATTTCAAAAGGTATGCGGAGATCAGGCTTGTCGCTCCCGAACCTGTCCATAGCCTCCCAATAGGTCATGCGGCGGAAGGGAACCTCTATGTGAACGTCCAGTATTTCCCTGAAAAGCCCCTGCATATAGCACTCAATCAATGAGTATATGTTTTCCTCGGTGAGAAAGCTCATCTCAACGTCAACCTGAGTGAATTCGGGCTGACGGTCAGCTCTCAGGTCTTCGTCGCGGAAACATTTGACTATCTGGAAATACTTGTCAAAGCCGCTGATCATAAGGATCTGCTTGAAAATCTGAGGCGACTGGGGCAGGGCATAGAAAGTCCCCGGGTTGACCCTGCTCGGCACCAGGTAGTCCCGGGCCCCTTCGGGAGTTGATAACGTAAGCATGGGCGTTTCTATCTCGAGAAAGCCGTTACCGGAAAGGAAATTCCTTGTATACATGGCGATTCTGTGCCGGGTTCTTATATTTTTCTGCATCTTCTCCCGCCGCAGATCAAGATACCGGTGATGAAGACGCAGATTCTCATCAACCTTGTCGGTATTTTCCGAGATCTCGAAGGGAAGAGGGGCAGCCGGGGAAAGGAGCAGAAAGTCATCAGCCACGACCTCCCATTCGCCGGTCTTCATGGACGGGTTCAATGTCCCGTCAGGCCGGGGACGGATTTTTCCCCGCACGGCGATGACGAACTCGCTTCGCAGTCCCCCTGCCCGTTTGTGCACTTCGGGGGTAAGTTCCGGATTGAAAACAACCTGCACGACGCCCGTGTGATCCCATAATTCGATGAAAATCAGCCCGCCGAGGTCACGACGCCTGCGGACCCATCCGTTCACGGCAACCGGGATCTCTTCCCCGACCTTCCCCGAAACCAGCCCGCAATACGATGTCCTCTGCCAGGCAGCGTCAAAATGCTTTTGCACACCTTCCATGGATCCAGCCTCCAATACGAGTCCCGAGAGCTAATCTTTGCCGGCAGAAAGGATCTTCTGCACTTCTTCTACAATAGAATCAGCGGAAATTTCTTTCTGTTCTCCGGAATTAAGGTCCTTCACCGTTACAGTACCCCCTGCCAGTTCATTTTCACCGAGAATGCAGGCAAGACGGGCTTTCCTGGCAGAAGCGGATTTCATCTGTGCCTTCATGCTTCGTTCGCTGAAATCCATGTCAGCGGAGATGCCGTTTCTTCTGAGCAGATCGAGCAGGTGGAGAATGCCGGCACGGGAATCCCTGTCCATGGCGATACCGTAAACATCCAGCGCCGGTTCGGCCCCGAAGGAACACCCTTGCTGCTCCATCACCATAAGGATCCTGTCAACACCTGCAGCAAAACCGACACCCGGGACATGGGGGCCTCCGATAGCTTCAGCGAGGTTGTCATAGCGCCCTCCCCCGCAGACGGCGTTCTGAGAGCCAAGGGCCCCCGACAGCACTTCATAAGCGGTTTTTGTGTAATAGTCGAGTCCCCTGACCAGTCTTTTATCGAGCCGGTATGGTGTTCCTGTTCCGTCCAGCCCTGCCTTCACCATGTCGAAATGGTCCCTGCACTCCCCGCAGAGGCTTTCGTACACTGCAGGCGCATCCTCGGTCACACTGCGGCATGATTCCCGCTTACAGTCAAGAATTCTCAGCGGATTCCTCTCGAGACGGCTTCTGCAGGTTTCACACAGTTCATCAATGCGTGAAGAAAAATAGTCGCTCAGCGTTTTTCGGTACGCAGGGCGGCATTCCGGACAGCCGACGGAATTAATCAATACTTCGAGGTGAGAAAGACCGAGACGTCTGAATGCTTCCAGGGAAAGAGAAATAATCTCCACATCCGCATAGGGATGAGGTGAACCAAGGCTTTCAAAGTCCACCTGCCAGAACTGGCGGAACCGCCCTTTCTGGGGTCTTTCGTACCGGAACATGGGACCTGTGCACCACATTTTCACCGGTTGCGGAAGCGCCCCCATCCGGTGCTCGAGATACGAGCGGACCATTGATGCAGTAGCCTCCGGCCGCAGCGTTATACTGCGCTCGCCCTTGTCCAGGAACGTATACATTTCTTTTTCCACCACGTCCGTCGTATCGCCTATTCCCCGTGCAAAAAGCTCAGTATGTTCAAAAATCGGAAGGTGGACCTCCGAGTACCCGAAATCTTCTGCTGTTTCCCGGAACACTCTGAAAACATAGGCCC
Organism: uncultured Synergistaceae bacterium; assembly: GCA_964439735.1. Classification (GTDB taxonomy): domain Bacteria; phylum Synergistota; class Synergistia; order Synergistales; family Aminobacteriaceae; genus Aminivibrio. Next base: position 14,130 of record CAYTQC010000022.1, on the reverse strand, counting down.
ATTTCCATGATTCTTCGGGGAGAATATCCCGAACTCCCTTGGGCGCACTAATTTCCGACATTCTATCTCCTCCCGCCGGCAGCAGTTACTCCCCTGGCAGGCGAGCGAAAACTGCCGGATATACATTATGCAGGATAGTATACCCCATTTTTGTACATTTTTTCCACTTCGCATTTGCATCCTGAATTTGCGTTCCATGTTTCTCTAAAAAGTTTCACAGGGGTGGCAATAATGGTTACAGACTGATTTCTGATTTCCTTTCTTCCTTCCGTCGGCATCGGTTTCTGTCTGACGACGCGATAGCGAGCATGTCCGAAAGGAGCGCCTGTCCCGTTTCCTCGCGGCCGGCGCCGGGGCCGATTATAGTGACCTCCTTCAGATTGTCAGTGGTGAAGGTGAGCGCGTTAACAGCACCTCCAACACTTGCGAGATGGCTGGAAAGAGGAATTTCAACGGGGGCAACGGAGGCGCAGGCGCCTTCATATGTCCGGGCGGCTTTTGCGATCAGCTTGATACGTTTTCCTCTTGACAGGGCAGATTCCACGTCAGTGCGGGATATGGCCGATATTCCTGTTCGTTTCACGGCGCCCAGGGAAAGATTCGTACCAAGAACCACAGCAGCCAGTATCTGGGCCTTTACGGCAGCATCCCATCCATCCACATCTCCCGCCGGGTCAGCTTCAGCATATCCCTTCTCCTGTGCCTCGCGGAGAGCGTCAGCGTATTCGAATCCCTCCTCCATACGGGTAAGAATGTAGTTCGTCGTTCCGTTAACGATACCCTCGACTTTCTGTACATTACAGCCGGCAAGGGATTCAAGAGCCAGGTTGAGCGACGGGGTGCCGCTCAGCACCGATCCTTCAAAACGGTAATGCGCTCCCGTGGAATCTGCCAGTTCCTTCAGCTCTGTAAGTGCCAGCGAAACCGGCCCCTTGTTAGAGCTGACAACCGAACGTCCCGCCCCGAGAGCCGCCCGGGTCAGGGAAAGCCCGGGTTCACCGGTAACCAGGTTTGTGGGCGTAACGTCGAGGACTATGCCCGTTTCCGGGAGGAGAGCCGCATCAATCGGGGAAATACGGTCATTGCCAATGGGTTCACCCCGCTCAGATCTTTCGAGCAGTTCCCGGAGCGACAGGCCGCTGCCTGAGACGGCCGCCCCCCTGGTGCGTGTCACAACGGCAACCGTACGGAATGTAAATCCCCATCGCTCCTCAAGCTCACGCTCTTTTCGGACAAGAATGCGGGCCAGCCCCTGTCCCACGTTCCCGAAACCGATGAAACAGAGTCCATATGATGATTCTACGCACATCAAAATACCCCTTTCTTTTCAATCAATTCTTCATGAAGCGCACGTACGGCGAGGCAGAGAGCTCCCAGGATTATGCAGACTAAAGGCGCAGCGAAGTGAACCGTGTCGGTCGCTTTCGCCGCATGCACCCGGCTGCTGAGATCCATCTTTTTCACTCCATGCAGCCGTTCCATGTACTGCGGTCAACCTTAGGTGCATGGACTTCGCTTTCTGCGGCAAGTTTCTTAAGATGCCAGAGCCTCAAATGGAACCAGTGTCTCTCGGGCCGGAGTTTCGCCGCCGGTTTCCTTCGGACCCTGTCTTAAGCCGGAACCTGCCGCGCCTTCAGTGTGCCGGACGTTCACCGTATATACATGAATCATACAGGGTGCACCAAAAAACCGGGGGCCTTCGTTTACGAAGACCCCCGGTTGAAGCTGCCGCGCACGAAAAACTAGGCGCCGACCGCTTCAGGAGGGTCACCGCTAGTCATCGTCATTGCACATGCGAAAATCGCAGCCGGATGAATCATATTCGCATCGGTCACAGTGCGGAGCCTCCTTCCGACGCGGTCCTATTTTTGTGGGTTTTGCTCTTCCCCCCGGTACTTATCAAACATACCTTTATTTTACTCCGGGAACGCCCCGGTTCCGGAGAAAAAAACACACTTTCTCTTTCCACGGCTTCTCTCAAGCCGTAGAAAAACCCCAACCGTACAGGAGAATATCCCTCAGCGAGATTCCAGTTGAAACTTGATCGCAGTCCGTTCCTCATCTTCAATGGAAATCTTTGAAAACGCCGGGATACAGATAAGATCAATTCCGTTCGGCGCAACGTATCCCCGTGCGATTGCAATTGATTTTACAGTCTGGTTTACAGCGCCGGCACCTACCGCCTGAACCTCAACCGCCCCCTTTTCCCGCAGTACTGCTGCTATGGCTCCGGCTACTGACTTCGGCTGCGACTTGGCAGAGACCTTGAGAACTTCCATAAAAAGACCTCCTTCGTTGTTTGACGACCTGAATAGTGTACAAAACGCGATCATGACGCCATAAAGCCTAAAGCCTGCGAAAAAAGAGTTTCCACAACTTTTCAAATAAGTATAATCGAAACATCAAGTTCCATGCAAGGAAAAAGTGCAATTTTTACTTTTTTCGGCAACACATCCGGGGCTTTTCTCACGTATTGCCTTTTCTGAGGTTTAAAATCCGCACTTCCGACTCCTGCAGTTTTTTTCTGTCCTCCTCGAAGAGTCGGGAAAAAAGTTTTTCCCGGAAAGAAAAGCCGAGTGTTCCCCGTTCTCCGGCCTTTTTCTCCATGCCGCCCCATGAAATCTTGTCCCTTCCCGTATAGAGATCGAGATCCGCAAGCCGTGTCCCGTCTGCCGAGTACTCAAGTCCCATGAGAATCTCTTTTACTGCTTTCGGAGGAAGAAAAGTGAAAAGCCGGAGGCGGTAAATCTTTACGGCCATCAGGATATGGGCATAATCTTTTCCCCATCCTTCACCAAGCACCATTCCGGCCTCAAGGCTTTCAAGAACGGTCCTCAGGCGCTCGTAATGCTCCATGAAATATCCCCAGGAATCGTAAATTCGTATTTCAAGATCATTCCATTGCCTGTTTTCAAGTCCTTCGCTGAAATACCAGAGGGCCCTGCTCCGCAATGAGTTGAAAAGCCTTTCGTACGGTATCCCCCGGATATGAAGGACGTCGTCCATTATATTCTCAAAAGAAAGCGACCTGTTCAGAGGGCTTGATGTAAAACACACCGCAATGCTCTCCCTCCGTGACGGACGGAGAATAGAGCCGAACTTCCCCCTTTTGGCCCCGTAGTCTGCGGCGATCTGGCTGATGACCCGCTCTTTTTCGCCGAATATCCTGAACAGAAGAGTTCTTGGCATCATAAGAACGTATTTAGGAACCGGGGCGTTTTTTCTGTTCAATAAAAAGGCAAGGATCTCGTCAGACAGCGAATCAACCACCAGAAACCGGCGTTTCATACCGCGTCCCGGTCTGCCCAGCAGAATCAATGATTGTCCCTCTCCGGCGTTGTTGTAAGCGTCCTCAAGCACAGGATATTCGTGAAAAGTGAATTTTCCGGAAAGGGCTGTTTCAAAACCGTCTTCGACACCTCTCATAAGCATGATGCGCGGACCACCACGGACTATGGAAAGCAAGACGAACCCTCCTCTCCTGATTTAAAGTCCCCTTTTTCTCCTTAGGAGCCTCCCGTCGTTGACATAGCCGGGGTAAGGCAAGCGGTACACCTCCCCGGAAACAGCTGAGATAACATGAATCGTATTGACCCCGTTTAAATAATAATGACTGTCATCCGTTTCGTCACCGGAAGGTTCGTGGCCGAACAGATTAAAACGGGCCGGCGATCCCTCCAGACCATTTCTGTCGTGACTCAGATTATATTCCTCACCCTCTATTTCAACCCGCCCCTTCCGGGGAAAAACTATGGCGTCAGGAAAGATTTCCCGCACGCTATTTTCGTCGTCATGGTTTCCGGTAACTATAACCAGTTTTCTGTTCTTCCCCGGAGAAATAGCTCTCCTGAGTTCAAGCAGTTTCCTGCGATACCGCTGAAGATCCCCGGGGTTCAGTTCAAGTTTCACATCGTCCGCAAGATCCCCCGTATGGATCACATACATCGGATCCAGTGTGTGGACAAGTCTGCTGACGGCACCGTAAAAAGTCGACGGAGTATCCGCGAGGTGAAGGACGACTTTCCCCTTCAGGTACTGGAACTCCCTGGGAATATAGATTCCGAAGAAAACCCCGTAAAGATGCATCCACCATTTGTGTGTCATTGACATCTCTCCTGTTCAAGGCAGATTCTACCACGATACGTCCTGTCTTTCCCTGCGCCGTGCTACAATGGGAAAAAATAACCGGAGGCAATAAATGAACCCTGATCTGGCATTGAGAGTCGCAACAGAGCTTCAGCTTTCCCGGAAATCAGTAGATGCCGTCCTCTCTCTGCTCGAAGAGGATGCCACCGTACCTTTTATAGCCAGGTACAGAAAAGAAGCGACCGGATCACTGGACGAAGAAGCCATTCTCTCCGTGAAGGAACGGTATACCCGCCTTGAGGAACTCGAGGCAAGAAAGACTGCCGTTCTATCGTCCCTCAGGGAGCGGAATCTGCTGACGGCTGAACTTGAAGGAAAGATCAACGCTGCAGCTACCATGACAGCGCTCGAGGATGCCTATCTTCCATACCGTCCGAAAAGGAAAACCAGGGCCTCCACAGCAGCAGAGAAAGGGTTGCTTCCCCTTGCCGATCAGATTTTTGACCAAAAGGGACTGATTCCTGAAGAAATCGCCGGACGGTTCGTTTCCGTAGAAAAAGAGGTTCCTTCAGCAGATGAGGCCCTCCAGGGAGCACGGGATATTATTGCCGAACGCATCAGCGAAAACGGTGAAGCCCGGGGCAGGATCAGGTTGCTTTTCGGAAGGAAGGGCAGGATAAAAAGCACGGTTTCCAGGGGAAAAGAGGAGGAAGGGACAAACTTCAGGGACTACTTCAACTGGGAAGAACCTGCCGCACCAGCCCCTTCTCACAGGATTCTCGCCATGTTCAGGGGCGAAAAGGAAAAAATCCTGAGCCTGTCTATCCTTCCCCCTGAAGATGAAGCGCTGAAAATTCTTAAAAGGCTGTTCGTCGCCGGTGAATCGCCTGACTCCCGTATTGTGGAAGAGGCCGTCATAGACGGTTACAGGCGGTTGCTTGCGCCGTCCATGGAAACAGAGCTGAGAAATGCCCTTAAAAAGAAAGCCGACCGGGAGGCGATCTCCGTTTTTGCGAGAAATGTCAGGGAAATGCTCCTCGCTCCACCGCTGGGTCCGAAAAACATCCTGGCAGTAGACCCCGGCTTCAGGACAGGCTGTAAATTTGTCTGCCTCGACAGACAGGGAAAGCTTCTCCATCACGGTGTTATTTTCCCTCATCCTCCCAGGCAGAATGAGGATGAAAGCGCCGCGATCATACGGACTGCAGTTGATACGTACCAAATAGAAGCAGCTGCTATAGGCAACGGAACTGCCGGCAGAGAGACTGAGCGATTCTTCAAAAAGATCGGGCTGCCGTCTTCGGTTATCATAACCATGGTGAATGAAAGCGGAGCCTCCGTTTATTCGGCCTCGGATACGGCAAGGCGGGAGTTCCCGGATCATGATATAACCGTTCGGGGAGCAGTTTCTATAGGACGGCGCCTCCTCGACCCTCTTGCTGAACTCGTGAAAATCGATCCGAAATCAATAGGTGTCGGGCAATACCAGCACGACGTGGACCAGAAGGAGCTGAAAAAGGCTCTGGAGACGGTTGTTGAATCATGCGTTCACGCCGTAGGAGTCGACCTGAACACAGCAAGCACGGAACTTCTCTCCTTTGTGTCAGGAATTACCGCCGGTTTGGCTGCACAAATAGTAAATTACAGGGAAACCAACGGCCCGTTCTCAACAAGGCGCGAACTCCTTAAAGTTCCCCGCCTCGGCCCGAAAACCTTTGAACAGTCCGCCGGATTCCTCAGGGTGACAGGAGGCTCCGAACCTCTCGATGCCAGCGCTGTCCACCCTGAACGGTACGCCCTTGTTGAAAAAATGGCTTCAGACCTCAACTGCTCAGTTGAAGAGCTTCTGAAAAATGGTGAAAAAAGAAAAGAAATCGATATCAGCCGATATGTTTCAGGCGACGTTGGACTCCCCACCCTCGCCGATATTTTGAAAGAACTCGAAAAACCCGGAAGGGATCCCAGGCATGCATTCGAAGTGTTTTCCTTCAGGGAGGGCGTGGAAAAGATCGAAGACCTGGCATCGGGCATGGAACTTGACGGAGTGGTGACCAACACGACATCATTCGGAGTCTTCGTGGATATCGGGGTACACCAGGACGGGCTCGTTCACAGAAAACACCTTCCATCCAAAGTCCCCGCCGAGCTTCACCCGGGACAAAAAATACGAGTCTCCGTTCTTGAGGTGGACCTTGAACGGAGACGCATTGCCCTCTCCATGAAAGAGAAAGGAAAGGGAAATAAATCATGACTTCCCCGAAGGTAATTGTTATTGGAGGAGGAGCGGCAGGTCTCATCGCTGCCGGACGTGCTGCAGAGTGCGGCGCCAGGGTCATTCTCGTGGAAAAAAACCAGGCACTCGGTGCGAAACTTATCCTCAGCGGAAAAGGCAGGTGCAATATTACCAATGGAGAGGAGGACATTGACCGTTTCCTCTCCTTTTACGGAAAAAAAGGAAAATTCCTCTACTCGGCTTTTTCCCGTTTTGGCCCGAGGGAAACACTGGCTTTTTTTGAAAAAAGGGGACTCCGAACGGTTATGGAGCGCGGGAAACGCATCTTCCCGGAAAAAGGCGGTTCGGAAAAGGTAATCAACTGTCTCATTGAATACCTGAAAGAGGGACGGGTCGAAATCTACAGAAGCCGGGAAGCTCTCAACCTGGAATTCCACGGGGGCAGGGCAAAGCGGTTTATTTTAAGGGGTCAGGAAGTGGAAGGCGATTCCTTCATCATATGTACCGGGGGTAAATCATTTCCCAAAACCGGGTCCACAGGCGACGGCTACCGTTTTGCCCAGAGAGCGGGGCACGCAATTATCACTCCGAAACCGGCGCTTTGCCCGGTGAAGCTCAGGGACAAATGGCCGCTCCCGGCAAGGGGGCTCAATCTGAAAAACGTTTCCCTTTCCCTGTTCCTGGACGGAGTCAAAATTTCCGAGCGTTTTGGAGAATTGCTTCTGACCCACTTCGGCATCAGCGGTCCCATTGCTATGGACATGAGCAGGGAGATTGATGATGCCTGTTCGGAGGGATCCTCAGAACTTTACCTCGACCTGAAGCCGGCGCTCACCCTTGAAGTCCTTGCAGCACGCATCGGAAGGGATTTTGAAAAATATGCCGGCGGCATATTTCGTGACTCTCTGAAAGACCTTCTTCCCCGGGGCATTATTCCCTCCGTTCTTGAAAAATCGGCAATCCCTCCGGAAAAAAGAGTTTCCGATATTTCATCTGAAGAGAAGAACGGGCTCGCACACCTGTTGAAGGCAATGCCGCTCGCACCCTCCGGGCTGCTCGGTTTTGACTGGTCCATCGTGACCAGCGGGGGCGTCAGCCTGAAAGAAATAGAACCTGCGACAATGAAGTCAAAACTGGCGGAGAATCTCTTTTTCGCAGGGGAGATACTTGATATTGACGGTCCTACAGGCGGATTCAACCTTCAGATGTGCTGGAGCACGGGCTACTTGGCAGGAGAAAGCGCAGCAGGAATCTTTGCCCTCCCGGAAGAAAGCGGGCGCAGGTCCAATGATGATCTACAGGCGAAAAATCCGGTGTAGTTTCTTTATAACGTTTCTTCTTTTTGTTTTCACCCTTTCCTGTGCCGCCGCTGCCGGGGAAGAAATAACCAGGGTACTTCTTCTTCATACCCTGTCTCCTGAAGACATCTGGACACAACAGGCGACAAAAGGCATCCGCTCCGCGTTCGCTGATCGGCAATCTTCCGCTGAGATCTACATCCAGTACATGGATGTAGCCGGCGCACTTCGCTCTGACAGGCCTGAGCAGACGATGAAGCTGAAAAAACTCATCCGCGCCAAACTGCCGCCGGGATCTCTTGACCTGATCATAACTACAGGAAACGAAGCGGCATCATTCCTTCTCGTCAACGAGGAAGGACTTTTCGAGGGAGTTCCAATCGTTTTCTGCGAACTGACAAACACCTCCATCCTTTCTGTTTTTCCGAGACACCGGGGAACAGGGGTGTATTCCACTTCTCCCGTCTCCCTTCTTCTTCGTGAGATAATACGCCTGCACCCGGGCACTCCCATATCGCTCGTCGCAGATCTCACACCCGCAGGGCTCAGAGACCTGGCGCATTTTCACAACCACCTCAACAGTTTGTCGAAGCGTCCGGAAATTGTGACACTGGCCGGACTTTCCCCTGAAAAAGTTCCACTGTACCGGGAATCGCTTTCCAGGGAAACTGTAGTGGTGTTCGGAACGTGTGCGCGAACCCTTTCCGGCGCGCCTATACTTCTGGGAGAAATGATCGAGGCTTTCTCCTCCCTTTCCCCATCGAATCCCATATACACCATCCAGGAGGAAGGAGTTTCCCTGGGCGCACTGGGCAGCGTCGCGGGCAACGCTTTTTTAAAGGGCAGGCGTACCGGTGAAATAGCGCTCAGGATACTCGGGGGCGAATCACCCGCATCTATTCAGCCTGAACTGATGGACAGCAATGCCATGATTTTCGACTTTCGGAAAATGAGCGAATTCGGGATAACGAGAAGCAGGCTTCCGCGGAACAGCATCGTCATAAACGACCCGGCGGATCTTCTCCGAAAATATGGCCCTATAGCCGCCTTGAATATTTTTGTATTCACCGTCCTCGGAGGGCTCGCAGTTTTCCTGAGGAAAAAGATCGCCCGGCGAAAAGAAACGGAAAAGGACCTTCTGGAACGGTCAAAATACTGGGAAACACTCTTTCAGCATTCCCCTGAAGGAATAATAGTATACGACAGCTCGGGAAAAATTATAGAAGCCAATACCAGGTTCCGCTCCCTGTTCTCCCTTTCCCGAGAACAACTTTCAAGTGAAAGTTTATCGTCCGTTCTCCCATGGGAGAACGGAACCCTTTTACGGAAGGATTTTTTTCCTGAAGGAAAGACACCGTCGAAGGAAGCCATCATTCCGAACAGAAACCTGGTCCCTCTCACTACGTCTTTTTTGCCTTTTTCCCTATCGTCCGGCAGAGAAACAACCTTTTGTGCGCTGGTCCATGACATAAGCGGAAGAAAAGCTATGGAGTCGGAACTTTCAGACCGTGTTCTTTTTCAGGAAAGGCTGGCATCGGTTTCCACCAGGTTTCTCCTCTCGCAGGATTACACCGGATCGATCCAGTACGCTCTTGAGACGATACGCCTGCTCGCAGATGCAGAAACAGCATCTCTTTTCAGGATTCCCGGGCAAAACGGAACGCTCCTCCCAGAGCATGAAGCCATCGGTCCCGGGCCCGGCCCTTCTCTCGCAGAAGTAATCACATCCACATCAGAACAGGACAGTTTCTGGAAGACATTGATCTTCAACGAAGAATTGCATCGTCACTTCTCATTTATCCCCGGGGATATTACCGACCCCGATTTTCAGAAGGAGCGGGACGCATTCATCAAAGAGGGGATCCGTTCACTTTCGGTCTTTCCCCTTTTTCTGAAAGATTCATTTCATGGCTTTCTCGCACTTGTCAATCCATCGGAAAAATGGTTCGGAAATTCTGAAGACATCCTTTTTGACATGGTACGGGACATTCTTTCGGCAGCACTGGAGCAGCGTACCGACGAAGAATGCCTCGAAAATAACAACCGAATCATGAATGAACGTTTTGCAGGGGCAATACGAGCAATGTGCCAAGTGAGCGAACTGCGTGACGTTTCCACGGCCGGACATCAAAAAAGTGTCTCATCTATCGCGGAATCACTTGCAGAGATCCTGGGCATGCCTGAAGACATACGGAAGGGAGTTCTGTTTGCAGGCCTCGTTCACGACGTGGGAAAACTCTACATACCTGCAGGGATTCTTTCAAAACCGACACGTCTTTCCGCTCCCGAATACGAACTGGTCAAGAAACACCCGGAATACGGAAGGGATATACTCTCCCCGCTCGCTTTCCCCTGGCCCCTTGCCGAAATCGTTTTCCAGCATCATGAACGCATGGACGGGTCAGGGTATCCCCGGGGGCTGCACAAAGAGGACATCCGGATAGAGGCTCGGATCCTCTCAGTGGCAGATGCATACGACGCAATGACATCAGAGCGTCCTTACAGGAAAAAAAAGACTTCCGCAGAGGCTCTTGCAGAATTACAGCTTCTTTCGGAAACAGCTTACGACCCGCGGATAGTGAAAGCTCTGGAAAAATATTGCAGCAACAAAACGGCCGCATAAAACATAACGTATCGGGCGGGTCCATCGCTCGCCCGATACAATGAATTATCTGACGGAAAGGCTGCTGAATGCCGGTTCTTTTTCGGCCACAAGCTGCGCAAGTTCGAGGAGCCTGCTTGCATAGGCATATTCGTTGTCATACCAGATCAGGATATTTGCTGTTCTTCCCATGACCACTTTTGTGCTGAGCGAATCGATTATGCCGGAGTGGGGATTCCCCACGATATCGGAGGAAACAAGCTCTTCCGTGCTGTACTCAAGAATTCCATCCAGTCTTCCCTCTGCGGCCTTTCTCAGCGCATTGTTCACCGATTCGACGGTAACTTCCTTTTTCAGGTGAACAACAATATTCGTGAGGGATCCATCCGCAACGGGAACCCGAACCGCCGACATGTCCATTTTTCCTTTCAGTCCGGGGAAAAGAGGTATCATTGCCTTTGCGGCTCCTGTTGTTGTGGGAATAATAGAGAGTGTGGCAGCGCGGTTTTTTCTCAAGCCGCCCTTGGGAACATCAACCAGTTTTTGAGACGACGTAAAGGCGTGGATGGTAGTCCCCATGAGATATTCGATCCCGAATTCATCATTCAGCACCCGGGTCGCAGGGGCAAGCGAATTGGTTGTGCAGGAGGCATTTGAGATCACCTGGTGTTTTTCGGGATCATACAGTTCCTCGTTGACGCCCAGAACCACGGAAAGATCAGCATCCTCGGACGGTGCACTGATGAGTACCCGCTTTGCACCAGCCGCACAATGAGCGAGAGCCTTGTCCCTTTTCGTGAAATGTCCCGTGCATTCAAGCACGATATCCACACCCAAATCTTTCCAGGGAAGTCTTGAAGGATCTCTGTCACCGAAGAGAGGTATTTCTTTCCCGTTGAGAATGATGCAGTCTTTTCCGGCTTCCACACTGAAACCAGCTTTGCCGTGGACGGAGTCGTACTTGATGAAGTATGCCATTTCCTGGGGGGGTGAGGGTTTGTTCAGTGCGACAATTTCGATGTCAGAAGGGCTGACTTCCATGTACCGGCGCAGTACAAGTCTGCCGATCCTCCCTAATCCGTTGATGGCCACCCGTTTCATTAACAACACCTCCATGAAAGGTAATTGCTTATATGTATCTTATCACAGAAAAAGAAATTTTATATGCTATTGACTGTTTTTTTCTTCTCATCAGGGTAGTATTGGAAATATAAGAAAATATGAGTAAATACCTTTTAACCTGAGATACCACTGAAGATATCAGGTCTAAAGTCAATTCAATACACATATTCGGGATCATCCTGGTTTTCTTTCCATGCATTTTCTTCCCGCCCCAAAAATAAAAGACGCATCCCGAAGAGGGATACGTCCTTTTGTTGATCATGTATTTCGCTTTTTAAGAAATCTATGCCCTGCCGGCCATATACCTCGCCAGTTCGAGCATCCTGTTGGAATAACCATATTCGTTGTCGTACCACACCATCACTTTCACGATATGGCCCATGATCACTTTTGTTGAAGGGGCATCAACGATCCCGGAATGTGAGTTGCCGATAATATCCACAGAAACAAGCTCTTCGTCGCTGTACTCTACTATCCCCTTGAGTCTTCCCTCTGCGGCTTCCCTGAGGGCTGCGTTGACCGACTCCACAGTGACTTCTTTTTTCAGGTGAACGACTACGTCCGTCAGGGACCCGTCGGCAACCGGCACCCGTACGGAAATCATGTCCATCTTTCCCTTCAGTTCAGGGAAAAGAGGGACCATGGCCTTGGCGGCACCTGTAGTTGCAGGAACAAGTGAAACTGCGGCAGCCCTGCCCTTCCGTCCGCCTCCCTTGGGGACGTCGACCAGGACCTGGGTGGATGTGTAGGCATGGATCGTGGTTCCCATAAGAGATTCAATACCGAAGGCATCATTCAGGACCCTGGTCACCGGAGCAAGGGAATTTGTGGTGCATGACGCATTGGAAACCACCGAATGCTTCGAAGGGTCATACTTGTCCTCGTTAACTCCCAGAACGATGGTGATATCCGGATCATCTGAGGGAGCGCTGATAATGACCCGCTTCGCTCCTGCGGCAAGATGTGCCGCCGCTTTTTCTCTCTTGGTGAAAAAGCCTGTACACTCGAGTACAATATCCACACCGAGATCCTTCCAGGGAAGTTTGGACGGGTCTTTTTCGCTGAAAAGAGGAACTGATTTTCCATCGAGCACGAGACAATTATCCCCTGCCTCTACAGTGAATGCCGCCCGGCCATGGACAGAGTCATACTTGATAAGATAGGCCATTTCCGACGGCGGAGTAAGATCATTCAGGGCAACAATTTCTACATCCTCTGGTTTCGTGGCCATATAGCATCGGAGAACAATCCGTCCGATCCTTCCAAGTCCGTTGATCGCAATTTTCTTCATTGCAACACCTCCATATATTTTCAGGAATTTTTTTTATAGGGTGTAATATTACCACAAAGAATCGTTTCAGTCAGCCAGTCCGTCCCGGGGTTCTTTATTTTCCGGGCAGCAGCAGTATCGTATCCACCAGGTCCCTGCGGCAGCTGTGACCGGAATGGTCAGAAGAAGCCCCACGGTCCCCGAAACGCTCCGAAGTATCTCCTGGGCTATGTGAGGATCATTGAGAAGCCCTATGAAGTCCGCGCCCTCAGTCGCAATAAGAACGACAAAGGGAAGAGAACTTCCAAGGTAGGCAAGAATAAGGGTGTTGATCATGCTTCCAAGGACATCCCTGCCCACATTAATCCCTGCCTTCCAAAGCCTTTTCAGCGGTATGCAGGGGTCATACTCGTACAATTCCGACATGGCCGATGTTACTGAAACGGCTACATCAAGTACGGCCCCGATCGCACCTACCATTACTGCAGCAAGCAGAAGCCCCTGGAGCGACAAGTCGGGCGACGTTGAGGAAAGAAGGGCCGCACTGTCGCTTTCGAGTCCTGTGAGCTGCCACAGCCTCACCATTACCCATCCGGTTATTGAGGCGCCCAGTGCTCCGCCGACGGCTCCGATACAGGGGATCGGCCAGAGTTCTTTTTTCCGGACCACAAAGAAAACAGTGATCAGAGAAATGAACGCTACGGAAAAAATAGCGAACGGTACCGGAGGATAGCCCGAAGCAAGGCGTGGGACAAACCATCCCAGGAGGAACAAAAGAGAAAGAAAAAGTCCTGCCAAAGCCTTTATGCCCGACTTTCCGGCAATAATGGCAAGCATGCCGCATGCGAACATGATGAAGCCCACCACGGCCGGAAGCCTGTACCGGTCGCTTATGGAATACTGAACGGTGCCGTCGTCGAATACATCGTAAAGGAGCAGGTATTCTTCTCCCTCCATAAGGAGCAGTCTGCTGTCCTTCAGCCTGACGATCTCCAGATCTTCGACAGTATCTTCTTTCTGGCCGTTTCTGTAGAGGAGACGCAGCATGACACGTTCGCTCTCCCAATCTTCATCCTGAACTGCGGGATCACTCTTTATCCCGAGAACCTCTTCTATTATCACCACAGCCGAATCTTCTGTATTCCAACGTGAGAGGACATAGTGATCGGCAAGCTTTGACGTTCCCCATACAAGGATCAAAAGGAAAAGTATTGAGATGCCCACGTAAGAACCTATTTTTTTCATCATTCCGGACCTCTCTTTCCCAAATCTCTACCGTTTTTCACGTGACCGCAGAAAATCCGACCTGCCAAAAATACGTGCTGCTAAAAAAGGACGGCCACGGATTCGCCGCTCCTTCCCCCTATTGTTCAACGAAGGGAATAAATTTTTCAAGCCCGAGGGCGGAGAGTGTTTTCGGGAGAGGGATACCTTCAGAAGACCACTTTCTGACCCTGTAATACTCTTCCAGCTGTATCTCAAGTACAGGGAGGGAGTCTGCAGAACCTCCCGATCCCCT
>CAYTQC010000021.1:0-20375 GCA_964439735.1 uncultured Synergistaceae bacterium | reverse complement strand
TTTTCCCCGGAGGGATAATCAGATGACCAACAAGCTGAAAGAAAAGCTCGCCCGCGGTGAAGTTGTCCTCGGAACCTTCATTACTCTGAACTGCCCCGATCTCGTAGAAATAGCGGGTCTGGCAGGTTTTGATTACTGCATCATCGATACCGAACACGGACCCGGAAACCCCGAATCCATTCAGAATATGCTCAGGGCAGCTGAGCTGCGGGGAATGGACGCTATCGTCAGGGTTACCGAGCCCTCTGCAACGACGATCCTCAGGACCCTCGATGTGGGAGCCTCCGGAATACAGGTCCCGCAGGTCAATTCTCCTGAAACGGCCCTTGACGTGGTGAAGTTTGCGAAATATTTCCCCCGGGGAGAAAGAGGCGCATGCCTGACACGGTCCTCCAGGTACGGTTTTGTGCCCGGCCTGGCCGAATATTTTGCGGAGGCAAACAGGGACACCATGGTCATCGTTCACTGCGAGAACAGGATGGGGCTGGAATGCCTGGACGAAATCGCGGCGGTGGAGGGCGTGGACCTCATATTCGTCGGTCCGTTCGATCTTTCCCAGTCCTTCGGTATCCCGGGGCAGATCTACCACCCCGTTATGGTGGAGGCCGTTGGTAAAGCCCTCGCTTCTGCGAAAAAGGCGGGAAAACCAGCCGGCATTTTCGTCAGCTCTCCCGAGGAGGGACGTGCACGCATCGAGCAGGGCTTTACGTACATCGCCTACAGCACCGACAGCCTTATCTTTGCCGAAACGTGCAGGGGTATCGTGAAAGGCATCCGGGACTGACTCTGTTCCGGGACCGATCAGCTGATTCCTTCTGAAACCAGCTCTCATGAATGGCCCCTTTCCGCCGGGAAACGGGCCATTTTTCTGTTCAGCCGCGACAGTCTCCATGATTGGCTATCCCAGTCGTACTCCAGGTACTGCCCCTTCCTCTTTTCTGCATGCCAATTTTGAGAAACAGGCTGTCTCTGGTAAAATTGCCACTATGACAAAAAATGACTGGTTTCCCGACAACGATTGGTTTTCCGGGGATGAATCATCCCCAAGGCGCCCGTTTCCGGCTTTTCCGTTCCGTATCAACAAGGGACTCCTCATCGCAGGCGGAGCGATACTGTTGCTCATGGTGCTTTTCCCTGCGCTGGCAGAGTTCTATACGGACTATTTATGGTACGATGCCGAAGGCTACGGATCTGTCTTCTGGACCCGCATCCTTGCACGTTTGCCGCTTTTTGCCGCAGGATTCCTTGTGTTCTCTGCGGCACTCTGGGTAAACCTGAAAGCGGCGCGAAAAACACTTCGCGCGCTCTACCCGGAGCAGGAGGCATTGCTCGGATCCCGGGCTGCAGGGATAGCCATAGCTGCGGCAGCCGTGTTTCTCGGTTTCAGCAACGGTTCTTCCATGTCATCGGAATGGACCATGGTACTTCGCTTTTTCCACGGGACAAGCTTCGGCACCGCGGATCCTATCTTCGGAAACGACGTGGGTTTCTATGTGTTCGGCCTGCCGTTTTGGAGATTCGTTCACGAGAAAGCGCTGAGTCTCATCTTCCTCTGCCTGTTCACGGCAGGTGCAGCCTACGGGGTTTTCGTTCTTCCGCGCACACGGGAATTCACCCTCCCTTCGATACCCGCACGGATACGAAACCACCTCGTTCTGCTGGCCATGTTCGGCGCCTTCCTGTGGAGCGCGGGATATATTCTTGACAGGTTCGACATTCTCTTCTCTCCCCGGGGCATAACCTTCGGCGCAGGCTATACTGACGTCCACGCCGAACTGTTCGCCCTGAACGTGCTTGCAGTGTTTTCGGCCCTTCTTGGCGTCTCCCTGCTCGTAAGCCTCCTTCGCAGCACCTGGAAGATTTCCATCGGCCTCGCAGGCCTCGTTCTTGTTTCGGGAGTCGTGCTGAGAGGGATTTATCCGGCTATCGTGCAGAAATACTTCGTTGAACCCAACGAATTCGAACGTGAAAGAACCTACCTGGGATACAACATCGATTCCACCCGCAAAGCCTACGGGCTCCACGACGTGGAGATGAAGACCGTGACTCCGGAGGATTCCATATCCTGGCAGGAAATCGAGGAGAACAGAGAGACGATCAACAACATCCGCCTCTGGGATCATGCCCCCCTTCTGCGGAGCTACAAGCAGCTCCAGGAGATCCGGACGTACTATGACTTCTCGAACGTAGATATCGACCGCTATACATTTGACGGGGAATACCGGCAGGTCATGCTCTCCCCACGTGAACTCGACATCAGCGGCCTCCAGAATCCCACGTGGATCAACATGCGCCTCGAATTCACCCACGGCTACGGAATAGTCATGAATCCGGTCAATGAAGTTGCGGGCTCAGGCCTGCCGCGCCTCTGGGTACGGGATCTTCCCCCAAGGATGGAAATCCCCCTGAGGGTCGACCGCCCTGAAATCTATTACGGCGAGAAGCCAAGCTCCTATATTTTCGTCGGTACGACCGTGAAGGAATTCGACTATCCCATGGGAAGCGCAAACGCCCGGACATCTTACGAGGGAAAGGGAGGCGTCCCCATGGGCTCCCTCTTCCGGAGGATCCTCTACGCCTTGAAATTCGCCGATTTCAAGATCCTCTTCTCGGACGTATTCACCGGGGACAGCAGGGTCAAGTATCATCAGAACATCCGGGAACGCCTCTCCCGGGTTGCCCCGTTTCTTTTCTTCGACCAGGACCCCTATCTTGTCGTCAACGACGGAAGGCTTGTCTGGATCCAGGACGCCTATACAGTATCCGACAGGTATCCCTACTCCCAGCCCGTATCCATAGCCAGGGGAAAGTCAGTCAACTATATCAGGAACAGCGTCAAAGCCACTGTGGACGCTTATGACGGGACAATGCGGTTCTACGCCGCAGAACCCGACGATCCCGTCCTGAAGGCCTGGAGCGGGGTCTTCAGCACCCTTTTCAGGCCCATGTCCGAGATGCCTGAAGGGATGAGGGCTCATCTGCGGTATCCCCAGGATCTTTTCAACATCCAGAGCGAAGTGTACAGGATTTACCACATGACCGACGCCAACACCTTCTACAACAAGGAGGACGTGTGGGACAGGAGCGGCAGCGGCGACAGGAAAGGAACTCTCGAGGCCTACTATGTGAATATGAGGCTCACCGGTGAGGAAAAATCGGAGTTCGTCCTCATCACTCCTTTCATGCCCGTTAACCGCGATAATATGATCGCCTGGATGGCGGGACGCTCAGACGGGGAAAACTACGGGGAACTCCTCGTCTACCAGTTTCCCAAGCAGAAACTGATATACGGTCCTTCCCAGGTAGAGGCCCTGACGAACCAGAACTCTGAGATCTCCGCACAACTCTCACTCTGGAGCCAGAGGGGGTCAGCGGTGATCCGGGGCAACATGACGGTCGTTCCCGTGGGAGACGGCATACTCTACGTGCAGCCCCTCTATCTCCGGGCTGAGAACAGTGAACTGCCGGAGCTTCGCAGGGTCATTACCTCGACGGGAGGAAACGTCGCATGGGGAGAGACACTTGAAGAGTCTCTTATGCGCCTTCTCGACCCATCCGCCCAGGGAATTTCTGCGTCTGAAAGCCCTTATCCGCAGCGGCCCCGGGAAACCCGACCGGCAGGTGAGGCTTCCACACTCTCCTCCCTTGCGCGGGAAGCCTCCCAGGCATGGGAAGAAGCCCGCAAAGCCCTCCGAAACGAGGACTTCGAGGAATACGGACGCAGAATAAAGAACCTCGAGGCGATCCTCAACGAAATGAACACCCTGGCCGGAGAACAATAAGCCTCTCAAAAGGCAGGAGCATGAACAGCAAAAAAAGAGGAGGGGCGATTTTTTCGCTTCCTCCTCTTCTCTTTCCCGTTTTCCGGTCGTCTAATTATTGACCGGAAAACAGGGGAACCTTAATCCAGCTTCATCAAGACCTCATTTTCATTGTTGTACTGTTCTCCGTCTTCATTCAGGAGCCCCGCAGATGCCGCCATGAGGGCCAGTTTTCCCCTGACTCCCCGGGATCTGTTCTCAATATTATAGATAAGGTATGCATGCCCATTCTCTTCTACACGTATAGAAAAGCCCTCGAGTGAAGCACCTCCGAACATCTTCTGCATTACGGACCGGTCGTCCTCAGCCGCAGGCCCCTCATTTCCAGAAGCAGGGGCATCCTTGTTACGTCCCGGTGCATCATTAGATTTCCCGGGCGATTCAGGACGTTCAGCAAATGCCGGGGTCGCACTCAAGGTCAGCAAATGCCTAAGGGAAGGAATTTCTATGTCGCCTGCCAGGTGAATTCCGCCGAAACCTGTTTCGGAATTGGTCACAGATGCCAAAACCGGCCAGCGTCCTTCTTTGAGCCTGAATATCGTGGCGGCGGATTTCATTGACCGCATATCGCTGACTATAACGGTCGCTTCGGCTTTATCCTCTGCGTTCCCGACGACAAGGAGCATGGAAGACGCCAGGACACCGATTATAATTATTACCATAAGGAGCTCAACGAGGGTAAAACCTTTTCTTTTTTCCGTGTATTTTCCCATTTGCGTTCCTCCGGGGATTTCAGGGTAAGTAACAATACTGATTTATCATTACTGATTTATTATTGTATCCGTAACATAAGCATCCGACAACAGAGAAGAAGAGATTTTTTGCATACAACAATAATTTACGCTCAAATAGGTACCCCTCCATGAAACAAAACATTATTTTCCAGTCCTATATACCCAAAATTCTTCTCAAATAAAGTTCAGATATTCGATTCTTTATGAATTCATACAGCCTGGGGTTAACATTTTCGGACAAAAATTGCCAATAAGAGACTTTGGGCTATAATCGGAATTCCTTCCACGGGGATTTTGCCCCTGGAAGGAATTTGTTCTGCGAAAAAAGGAGGGAATACAATGAACCAGGTGATACGAAAATGTATCGCGGTTCTTTTGTTCTTTTTCCTGGCCGGGTATATAGTTTCAGCATCAGACAGACGAAACGAATCAACTTTTTTCGGTGAAAATTCTCCGTGTTATTCCTCACTGCATGAAAATCACGGGATCCCTTCAGTGATCCTCGACGAGCTGGCTCAACACCTCGGGACTTCAGGAGGCGCTGCAGCGGGATTTCTCGAGGATTCAAACGACGCAGTCAGGACGATCCTCTCTGCTGCAGCTGAGAACATCAGCTCCCTGTCGGATTTCATTCAGGCACAAAACAGCGACGTTTCGAGGGGATCATCCCTGGTACAGGCTAATGCGTTCCTCAAGTACTCGCTCAAATACAACGTCCCTCTTGACCTCGTGGTCGCTGTGGCACACACGGAAAGCCATTTCAGGCCTGGTGCCAGAAGCGCAGCCGGTGCGGCGGGAATAATGCAGGTTATGTGGAAAGTCCACGCCGGTCTCCTCCAGGCGAACGGGATCATGAACGAAGAAGATTTAAACGACCCGGAAATGGGGATAGCTGCAGGAAGCCTTCTTATTTCCAGGTACCTCAAAGCCTACGGAGATACAAAAACCGCTCTCGGACGCTATTATGGCGGGCCGGCATCGGTCTACTGGGGGCGGGTATCCCGCAATCTTGCAAAAATCCAGAACGCAAAGCTCGTCGCCGCTTTTTGACATAAACTATCAGGCTTTTTGACGCTTTAAACCTGACTGATACCTGTGATACAATCCTCCCGGAAGTACCGGGAGGATTATTTTTTTAAAGGAGGGAATGAGAAATGAGAGGGAAAAAACAGGCGCTCTGTGCAGCTGTTTTCACAATGTTTTTGTTCGCCTTGCCGGTGGGAGCCGCAGATATGCAGGTATCGGCACTTTCGGCGGAAAACACAAGACTCGAAGATGGACATATGGCATCTATGGTGAAAAACGGAAAACCTCTTGACAGGCTTATCTCCTATACACCTGAGTCTCCTGCCTTCTACGCCGTTGCAAAGCTTCTCTCGGCGCCGCCGGATACGAAAATCCGTTTTTCATGGTTCTTCGTGTCTCAAAACCAGCACGTTGCAGATGTTGAGCTGACAAATGGCAACCACGGATCCGACATCTATGTCTACAGCACCCTGACCAACAACGACAATCCCTGGCCCCAGGGCTCGTTCAAGGTCGAAATGTTCGTCGGGGACCGGAAGGAACCCGACCAGATCGTTGATTTCGACGTGGAGTAGCCACACATTTTTAAGAAGACAGGGAAGCCCCGGGAATATTTCCGGGGCTTCCCTGTCTTGCTGAACTTTTACTTAAGGGGCCGGCTCTCCCTGTTCATCCGCATTGCGAAGGCGGCCAGCAGTGCTGCCCCGCGGGGGAGCACTTTATCGTTCACATTGAACTTCGGGTTGTGATGCTGGTTATTCGTTCCCTTTTCCTCGTCCGCTATCCCCAGGAATACGTAGGCAGCCGGGACTTTTTCGCCGAAGTAGCTGAAATCTTCAGATCCCATGGCTACCGGAACCTCCACTATATTCTCCTCGCCCAGAACGTCCACGGCAGCTGAACGCATGACCTCCGTCGCCCCGGGGTCGTTCACTGTCACCGGATAAATGGGGGTATAGGTCAGTTCCGCAGTGCATCTCATGGCGGCGCATATCCCGTCAGCAACCCTGCGGATTATCCCTTCCATGCGGGCCCTCACTTCCCTGTTCGTGGTCCGGACGTTTCCGGCGACCCTGGCCGTGTCAGGGATTATGTTCACAGCAGTCCCCGCCTCCAGCTTCCCTACGCTGAGAACAACTGTTTCCTGGGGGTCCATCTCCCGGCTCACCACCGTCTGGAGAGACGATATAACCGTCGCTGCCGTAATAGTAGGGTCGATGGCATTGTGGGGCATGGCGCCGTGACCGCCCTTGCCCTGGATTTTGATATCCCAGATGTCCGCCGAAGCCATGATCGGCCCCATCCGGCATCCCAGCTTTCCGGCGGGGAGCAGTGCCCAGACGTGGAGCCCTCCGATGGCATCCACTCCGTCGAGAGCACCTTCTTCTATCATTTTAGGCGCACCGGAATTATACCCGGCTTCTTCCGCCGGCTGGAAGAGGAACCGGACCGTACCGCAGAGCTCGTCTTTCATTGACGACAATATTTCTGCTGCCGCCAGCAGGACGGCTGTATGGGCATCATGGCCGCAGGCATGCATTACGCCGGGTTTTGTCGACTTGTAGGGAAGATCGTTCTCCTCGTTCAGCGGAAGAGCGTCGATATCTCCCCTCAGGGCAACGCACCGCCCCGGCTTCGCTCCCCTTAGGTCAGCCATGACACCGCTTTCAGTGCCCCCGAAGCCTCTCCTGATATTCTCGAGCCCAAGCGTTCGGAGATATTCTTCAATAAAAAGAGATGTTTCCTTTTCTTCCCATGGAAGTTCCGGATTTGCGTGAAACCGGTGGCGGAGCCCGGTGATTTTCTCTGACATAGCGTTAGCCCTTTCAACAATTGCCGATACATTCATGCTGAAGCCGCTCCCCTTTCCCGAGGGGGGGATATTCCCCCTCTGTCCTGTTTTTATAAAAATGTTCTGCGGTGCCTTGACGTCAAATTTGCAGTTTTACCCCTTAACGGATATCATCCAGATGCCGCAGAGGATGGCAGCCATCCCCGCTATTCTCCACAGATTGACCTGTTCCGAGAAAAAGAGCACCGACACGCCAAGGACAAGCAGGAACACGAGCCCCGCCATGAACGGATAGGCGATGGACAGGTCGGTCCGTGTCAATGCAGCACTCAGGAAAATAAACGAAATGCCGAAACAGCCAACGCCCGCAACAGCCCAGGGGTTCGTTATTATTTTCAGGACCGCGTTCAGCGCCCCGTTATCGAGCAGGTCCTTCTGATGGCCGAAGGCAAGTTTCATCATCGTGTTGGCCGAGGCATTAAAGACCGCTGAACCTGCGAGCAAAAAAAACGTCATTTTGTCCAAGACATTTCCTCTCCTTCATACAGCATCGCTCCCGAAGGATTATACTCCACGGGGCATCCACAAAATGTCAGACTTCGGGTAGAATGCATCATCGTGAACAAGAGTATCATGTACAATATAGAAATTCGTGTTTCAAGATACTATCAGAAAAGGATGATTCGATGAACACCTCCCGCCCCCGTATGGCGCTGCGGATATTGATTCTTGTGCTCCTGGCTTTCGCACTGTATTTCTGGGGTCTGGGGAACCACGGACTCCTCGAACCGGACGAAGGGAGATATTCCGAGATTCCCCGTGAAATGCGGGAGTCGGGCGACTTCATCACCCCGAAGCTGAACTACATCAAATACTTTGAAAAACCGGTTCTTCACTACTGGCTCACTGCCTCGGCCCAGGCGGTTTTCGGTGAAACCGAGTTCTCCGGAAGGTTCTGGCCCGCACTTCTGGCACTCGGGGGGATCTTGTGTACGTTCATCATTGCAAAATCAATGTTCGGGAAGGAAACAGCCCTGTGCTCCTCAGCCATCCTCACCACGAGCCTGGTTTATTTTGCCATAGGGCAGATCAATATCACCGACATGCCCCTTTCCTTCTTTCTGACATTGTCCATGACAGGCTTCTGGTTCGGTCTTGAGAAAAACCGCCGGTTTTACCTCCTGTTCTATGCCGGGGCAGCCCTCGCGCTTCTCACGAAAGGTCTTATAGGCATTGTTCTTCCGGGCGGCATCATATTCTGGTACATGATCCTTACAAGGCGGTGGGACATCGTCCGTTCCGCCCTGTACCTTCCCGGAATCATTCTCTTCTTTGTCCTTGTTCTTCCATGGTTTATGGCAGTCTGCTTCGTCAACAGCGACTTCTTCTACTTCTTCTTCATTCAGGAACACTTTCTGCGGTATGCCACGAAAATGCACGGCAGATATGAGCCCGCCTGGTTTTTCATTCCCATACTGCTCGTGGGACTTTTTCCATGGACAGGTCTTCTGCCCGGGTCGTTCAGGACCGTCATTCCTTCACGCCTCCGTTCATTCGGCAGGGAAAAAAAGGAGGAACTTTTCCTTTTTCTCTGGTTCGCGGTCATTTTCGTTTTTTTCTCTCTCTCAAATTCAAAGCTCATCCCGTACATCATACCGGTTTTTCCTCCCCTGGCAATTCTTATGGGGAAGGTACTCCATCGTATAACCGAGGATGAAAACCCCAGGGGAGCCCGAAGATTTCTCATCTGGAACTCACTCTTCCTCATTCCTTTCATACTGGCTCTTTTCATCTACCCGTTCGTGAACGACAGGATCTCCGCTCTGCAGCTCCTGCCCTATTCTCTTCCCGTCGCGCTGCTGCTGAGCGGTTTTGTCACCTCAGGCTGGATCTTCTACCGTCGCGGCAACCGCCGGCTTATGGCTTCGGCGCTCTGCATTCTCGCTTTTTTCACCATGTTCTCGTTCAAGAGGGTTTTTCTTCTGTACGACAGCCTTCTGTCCGCCAGGGAGCTTGCCTCGGCAATCGGGGAAATCCGCACCCCGGGGGACGTGATCGCCCAGTACGGAAACTACGACCAGGGGCTTCCGTTCTACCTGAAGCAGCGGCTTGTACTCATCAACTACCTGGGTGAACTCGAGTTCGGCGCAAAGCAGGAGGAAGATCCCTCCTGGTTCATTGATGAAACACAGCTGAAAGGCCTCTGGGACGGTGACCGAAGGGTCATCCTGGTGATAAACTCGGATCGCCTCGGAAGGGTGACAGAACTTCTTGCCCCGCCCCTGTCCTCCATCGTTATAAAAACAGACAAGCGGATCGTGATGGTGAACCGTCCGTGAACTGTACTTCGAGCCGAAAAGGAGATGCCACTATGCCTGAAAACAAAAAACTCGTCTCTGTAATCGTTCCCGTCTACAACGAGGAGGAAAGCCTTCCATTCCTCATGCCAAGGCTGCTCTCCGCAATGGAGGGGATGAAACGGCCCTTTGAGATCATTTTCGTGAACGACGGGAGCAGAGACAGTTCTCTCAGGATGCTGTACAGCTTTCACGAAGCCAATCCGAAGAAAGTAAGAATTATTGACTTCAACGGCAATTTCGGCCAGCACATGGCGATCATGGCCGGGTTCGACCATTCGAGGGGAGAAATAGTCATCACCCTCGATGCGGATCTTCAGAATCCTCCCGAGGAAATACCCCGGATCGTTGAAAAAATCGACGCGGGGCACGACGTGGTGGGAACGATCCGGCAGAACAGGCAGGATCCGAAGTTTCGAAAAATGGCGTCAAGGATCGTCAACTCCATTACAAACAGGATCACCGGCCTTCAGCTCAACGACTACGGATGCATGCTTCGGGGCTACAGGAGGGACATTGTCAATATCATCAACCAGAGCTTTGAAAGTACCACGTTCATCCCGGCCCTGGCGCAGAAGTTTGCGGTCAACCCGGTGGAAATACCGGTGATGCACAGCGAACGGGAGCATGGAACGTCAAAATACAGTTTTTTCCGTCTCATAAGGCTGAATTTCGACCTCATGACAGGGTTTTCCCTCTATCCGCTCCAGGCTGTCACCATGATCGGGATGGCTGTTTCCGTCCTGAGCTTTCTCTTCGTTCTCTTCCTGCTCCTCCGCCGGCTTATCGTCGGTCCGGAGGCCGAGGGAGTGTTCACCCTGCTCAACATAAACTTCTTTCTCATGGGGATCACCATGTCCTGCGTGGGAATTATCGGAGAATACATAGGCAGGATCTACTCTGAGGTCAGAAAACGCCCGAGGTATGTTATCAGAAGGGAATGGGACATCAATGACTGACCTGCGGGCGGCCGTCTTCGCCTACAGCGAAGTAGGATTCGTCTGCCTCCGGGAACTTATTGAGCGGGGGGTGACCGTTCAGGCCCTTTTCACCTACGAGGACGATCCGAAAGAAAAAATCTGGTTCCCTTCGGCTGCCGGGCTCGCCGGGAGCGCAGGCATACCGGTCTATACCCCGCCCTTTCCGGGCGACGAAGATTACCGGCTGCTCACAAGTCTGAAGCCGGATGTTATCTTTTCTTTTTATTACCGGTCAATGATAGCCGAACGATTTCTTGACATAGCCCCGAAAGGCGCCTTCAATATACACGGCTCCCTGCTGCCCAGGTATCGGGGCAGGGCGTGCATCAACTGGGCCGTGCTGAACGGGGAAACCGAAACGGGTGCAACGCTCCATCACATGGTCAGGAGAGCCGACGCAGGAGATATTGTGGACCGGGAAAAAGTACCCATTCTCTTCGAAGACACGGCATTCGACGTGGGAAAAAAGGTGGCGGAGGCGGCCCGTATTCTCGTCGCCCGCAACATAGAACGGATAGCCGAAGGGACTGCTCCCAGAATTCCCCAGAGGGAAGAGGACGCAACAGTCTTCGGCAGAAGGACCCCTGCAGACGGGATCATCCAGTGGAACAAGAGCGCTGTTGAAATCTACAACCTTGTTCGGGCGGTGACTCACCCCTTTCCGGGGGCATACACATTTCTGGCGGGGAGAAAGCTCTACGTCTGGAAGGTCCTGCCCGAAAAAGACGGAGGGAAGGGAACAGAGCCGGGTACCGTCATCTCAGAGATTCCAACGATCGTACAGACGGCAGACGGAGCTATCCGGATCCTCAGGGCCCAGTGGGAGGGGGAAGAAGAGCAGGACTGCACCGCACCCGGTTTTTTCCCGGAAAATGGTGTACGTCTCGGCTGACGGAACATGATATACTGCACACCGTGCGGATACGCGCGATAAACACGATGCATTGGGAGGTTTCACAGTGAATATACTGATACTTGGGGCAAACGGATTCATCGGGTCTCACCTCATCGAGGGGGTCCTGAAAAAAACCGGCTGGAAAGTCAATGCATTCGATCTTTCCGGAATGAACCTCGAAAAGTTTGAAGAGAACAGGAATTTTTCCTTTACCCAGGGTGATATTTTCACCGCAGACGAGTGGCTGCTGCACGCCATAACTGAATGCGACGCAGTCCTGCCCCTTGCGGGCATAGCCAAGCCGGCCTACTACCTGAGCAAGCCCCTTTGGACATTTGAGCTCGATTTCGAACAGAACCTGAAAATCGTGCGCATGTGCGCCGCGAAGGACAGGCGTGTCATATTCCCCTCCACGTCCGAGGTATACGGCATGAGTACCGACACTGTGCTGGATGAGGAAGAAAGCCCCCTCATCGTCGGGCCTATCAACAAGATGCGCTGGATATACAGCTGCGGCAAGCAGATGCTGGACAGGGTGATCGCCGCCTACGGCCAGGAAAAAGGCCTCCGGTACACCCTCTTCCGGCCCTTCAACTGGATAGGTCCCAGGCTCGACACGTTCAGGGACGCAGAAGAACGGACTGCCCGCTCCATAACCCAGATGGTCTTCGACATCCTCAGCAGAAGGCCCATCACCCTTGTAAACGGCGGAGAACAGCACCGGAGCTTTACCTATGTATCGGACGGGATCGATGCCCTGCTCGCGATCCTCGCCAATGAGCAGGCAAGCAACGGAAGAATATTCAACATCGGCAACCCCGGCAACAACGCATCCATCAAGGAACTGGCCCACCTGGTCATCGAGATAATGAAGGGAATACCATCCTTCCGTGAAGCGGCCGAGGACGCATCCATAACGATCATGCCTGCCGAACAGTACTACGGAAACGGCTATGATGACATGCAGAACCGCGTTCCCGCCATAAAAGCGATAGAAAAGGCCCTCGGCTGGATTCCGAAAGTACCCCTCCGCGAAGCAGTTGAGAGAACCATCCACAGCTACGTCGAAGGGTAGGTGACTTTTCTTGCCTGAAACAGTGCTCGTCCTCAAAACAGACGTGGACACCATGAAAGGCTACCGTGAAGGGGTCCCCCGCCTGCTGGAGATTTTCAGGGCGAGGAAAATAAAGGCCTCATTTTTTTTCTCCTTCGGGCCTGACAATTCCGGAAAGGCCATCCGGCGTATTTTCCGCAAAGGCTTCCTGGAGAAGATGCTCCGGACAAAGGCCCCCTCAACGTACGGAATTTCCACGCTTTTCTACGGCACGCTCCTGCCGGCCCCCCTCATCGTGCAGCCTGAACCCGGGATTTTCATACGGGCAGTGGACGAAGGTCACGACTGCGGCATTCACTGCTGGGACCACGTGAAGTGGCAGGACAGGCTCAAACGTCTCTCCGAAGAAGAGGTCCGGAATGAATTCCACAAGGCCATGGAATTGTTCGAACGGTTCTCCTCGCGGAAACCCAAAAGCTGTGCAGCCCCCGGATGGCAGGTAACACCGTCGAGCCTCGCGGTCCAGGACGAACTCGGCTTCGAATACTGCAGCGATACACGGGGGGAAGGATACCCCTTCCGCCCACGTATGGACGGAAGGACCTTCAAAACCATCCAGATCCCCACAACACTGCCCACCCTTGACGAAGTGCTCGGCAGAGAAGATCTGTCTGATACAGACGCGGCGGGCTTTCTTGCGGATCTTGTCCAGCCGGGGCTGAACGTCCACACGATCCACGCGGAGATGGAAGGAAGGGCTCAGAGCAGCCTGTTTGAAGACTTTCTCGACCGGTGCACCACGCGCGGGGTCGTCTTCAAGACCCTTCATGACATCGCGTTTGAGCTTTCAGTCAAAAATCCCCTCATCCACGTATGCGACGTGGCTGAGGGAGAACTGCCCGGACGTTCCGGGACACTGGCGGTCCAGAAATGCCCCCGGGAGGAGGGAGACGAATGAAGCTCGCAGTGGTGGGAACAGGGTATGTCGGGCTGGTAACGGGAGTCTGCCTGGCTAAATTCGGAAACGACGTGATCTGCGTCGACACCAACGAGGAGAAAATTTGCTTACTATCGGAGGGAAACGTTCCCTTTTATGAACCCGGTCTCGAGGAGATCATAAGGAACAATCTCGAAGCGGGGCGTCTCTCCTTTTCCACCGACCTCTCCTCCGCCCTGGATGATGCTCTCATGTGCTTCATAACGGTAGGCACCCCTTCAAGAGATGACGGAAGCGCGGACCTCTCGTCCGTCGAGTCTGTCGCACAAACAATAGGACGTTCCATGAAGGACTACAAGCTTGTGGTGGTAAAATCCACCGTTCCGGTAAGCACATGCAGCTTCGTCCGCCGTACCGTCCGGGAAGAGCTGAGGAAACGGGGAGAAGACATCTCCTTCGACGTCGCATCGAACCCTGAATTTCTGCGCGAAGGGGCTGCAGTGCGGGATTTTCTGGAACCTGACCGTGTCGTGGTAGGGGTAGATTGCGAACGTTCCGCCGAAATAATGAGGGAGCTGTACAATTTCCTTCCGCCGGAAAAAGTGCTCTTCATGGACATCCGTTCATCGGAGATGACGAAATACGCAGCGAATGCAATGCTCGCCACGCGCATCTCCTTCATGAACGAAATAGCGGCAGTGTGCGAACGCCTCGGTGCGGACGTGGAAAAAGTCAGGCTGGGCATGGGCTCCGACTCGCGTATCGGATACGCTTTTCTGAATGCGGGATGCGGCTACGGCGGATCCTGTTTCCCGAAGGACGTCAGGGCGCTGAAGGAGTTTTCCCGCATTGAGGGGCATGAAATGCAGATCCTGAAAGCTGTGGAAGAGGTGAACGATCGGCAGAAACATGTTCTCTTCGAAAAGCTCGAGCGTCATTTCGGCAGCCTGAGGGGAAAAACCATCGGCATATGGGGGCTCTCGTTCAAGCCGAAGACATCTGATGTCAGGGAAGCTCCCGCACAGGCGCTCATCCTCGACCTTGCCGCTGCAGGAGCGAAAGTGCAGGCTCATGACCCGAAGGCCATCGACGAGACCCGTGAAGCTCTGGGAGAGCTCCAGGGAGTCATTTACGTCAGCAATCAGTACGATGCGGTGAACGGAGCCGACGCCCTTGTGCTGGTCACTGAATGGGACATTTACAAGCAGCCCGACTTCCGGCGGATCAGGTCGCTTCTCACCTCCCCGGTCATATTCGACGGACGCAACCAGTATTCTCCGACGGAGATGAAGCGGCAGGGGTTCTCCTATTTCTCAATAGGAAGACCGGATGTTACCATCCCCTAAGCGGGGCAATACAGGACACAGGGAGGAAATAACGTGGGGAAAAAATGTGTGCTCCTTTTCGTTCTCATGCTTTTCTGCGTTCACACTGCCGCAGCCGGTGAGAGCAGGACCTTCAACGGATCATTCACCCCGAGCACAAATGGGGAGAAGCTGCTTTCGCTCATCGTTTCTTTTGCAAAACCGGAAGCGGTAGAGCTCAGGCTCGACCATGAACCCGACACGGACGGCAGCGTCAGGAACCTGCACTGCATTGTGACAGGAGCATTCATAGGCGGATGCCGCGTGGAAAGGCTTGCCATAGAGGCCGCCTTCGTGGAGTTCAATCCCCCTTCCGGGTGGGACACTGCTGCAGAAAAGCCTCTCGTGGTGAGAAAAGCCCTCAGAACAAACTTCGAGGCGATAGTCCTGGAAAAAGATATAAATAAGGTGCTCACGGAATATTCGGGAAAAGACTGGACAGGGATCTCCGTTGACCTGAAACCGGGTAAAATAAATGCAAAAGGGCACTATCACGTAAAAAGCCCCTCCCTCACGATCCTTGCAGAAGTGAGGTCGGGGCTCGATCTCAGGGAAGGAAAAGAGATCTGGCTGAAAGACGTGTTCCTGAAAATCAATCACGAAGACCAGACATCGGTCATACGGGAAGAACTGCAGAAAATCCAGCCCATAGCAAGCCTGAGGGATTTCCCCTTTCCTGTGATCCTCGGTGTCATTTCAATAGACGACAGGCAGATGCGGATCGCAACCAGAACAGCTCCCAGGCCGTTTGAAGGCATTGTCTACCGCTACGTCCGGGGCTCGTGAAAAAAGTTCAGCCGATGACCGGCCCCGCAGCAGCAGTTTTCAGGAGCATGGTTGCGTAACTGCCGCGCGGGAGGAAGAATCCGGTCCGTATAGCCAGCTTTCCGGGGAAGAGGGTATCCTCTTCCCTTTCGCATTTCAGATCTCCCGGCACAACAACGCACTGCCTGGGGAATGAGGCAAAATACGACTGCCCTATCTCCTTCATCCTGAACTTCGACAGGCGGACTCCCCGCTCAGCGAGCAATCCCGAAAAAACCGTTCCCATATCCGGAGGAAGCGGAGGCATATCCGGCCCGACGGTAGGCAGAGGTTCCGAAGAAAGCCGTGAGAATACTTCGCCGGGCATTTCACGATACTGCAGCACAGGGCCGGTCTTCAGCCCGATCTCGAAGTAATCGCCATCTTCTCCCGCAAGGAACCGGGAAAGAGTTTCGTTCCATAGATAGCTCGAATAGGAGGAGAAATACATTCCCATTTCTTCAGCAGGAATGAGCCTGAGGCATTCACGGGCCCCATCCTCACCCTTCTTTCGCAGGATGGAAAGCATTTTTCCAAGCAGGGGTTCCGTACAGAAGGGGACCATTTCGTCCCATTTGCCCCATTTCTCAGCCAGCGCTGCTTTCCGCTTTTTCAGGTAAACAGGGGCGTCTGGATGACAGAAGGAAAAATACTTCCGGAGCGCCGCGCTAAAACGCCGCTTCACCAGCATCTCCGCCAGGAATTCGCCCTTCGTTCCCACGTTTCCGAATCTCTGGTCGTCGAAGTAATTCGCGAATCCCTTGAACGCGACACTTTCCAGTCTTGCCGCCGCCAGTCGGGCTTCCCGCTCCCCCATATCCCGGAGGACCAGGGTAAAACGGTTCCCCTTGAGCACCGCAGGCTCAAGGTGCTTTGTTGAAAAACCGGCAAAACTGACGGAATAGCCTTCGCCCCGGCACGTCAGGTCGAACCCCGCCGGCGTTGAAACGTGCTGAACCGTCAGGGCGTGCCTGTCTTTTTTCCCCAGGGTACGGATCTCCTTTACAGGTACCTGTTTCTTTGCCGCAGCGTCCCTTATGGCGTCAGAAGTGTTCCACCCGCTTTTTTCGAGCTTGTAGACACGGAAAGGTCCTTCTTTCTTCGAGGGAGTGAAGTGAATGACTTCCTCAACTGCAAAATCGTCAGGTTTCGCCTTTATACGCATAACTACCTCACCAGCCTGGCGAACTCTTTCAAGTTCACCTTTCCGAGAAGCTTCACTATTTCGTCTCCCCTCATTCCGTCTCCTCCCAACAGGAGCCATCCCCTGGATTCAAGGTCTATCCAGACCGTCGCTCCGCTTTCGTCTTTCATCTCCAGCTTCACTGCCGGAAATCCTCCAAGAGAAAAGAAGGAGAACCATGCTTCCGCCGTCTCCGCACTCCCCGCCGCCCTGTCCCTTTCCAGTTCTTCCGGGAGCGGACCGGCTGAAGGGGCTCCCTGACCGGCGATCACCATGAACTGGAACGAACGTTCCCCCCGTGAGTAATCAGCACCGACAGTGACGAACTCATCTTCCGGCATGGAAAACGGCATTTCCATTTTCCACCCTTCGAACCTGGGAAGATTTTTTATAAGCGCTTCAACAGCCGGTGCACCGGAGATCATTTCGGCCCCGGAAAAAAAGAGCGCAAAAATCAGAATTCCAGAAAGCAGCAGTTTCATAGCCGCGATCCATCTCCAGCTTCAGCCGATTATCGCCCGTGCGGCCACAACTCCGCTCGCGGCAGCCTGCACTATGCCCCTGCTCACTCCGGCGCCGTCTCCCGCCATGAAAAGTCTCTCAATAACAGGGACCTGGAGGTTTTTCCGCAGCTCCAGCCTCAGAGAATACAGCTTTATCTCCACACCGTACAGCAGGGTATCATTCTGGTTCACGCCGGGCATTATCGAATTGAGCGCATCCAGGAACTCGACTATGTCCGTCAGGTACCTGTGCGGAAGGACAAGACTGAGATCCCCGGGCTGGGCATTTGCCGTGGGTGTTATCATACCCCTCTCTATGCGGGAAGGGGTCGATCTTCTGCCGTCGCGGAGGTCTCCAAGTCTCTGGACAAGGATGCCCCCTCCTGCGAGCATGTTCGCAAGTTTTGCGATATGAGTCGCGTAGCCGATAGGATCGTTGAACGGCTGGGTGAAATTTTTCGTCACAAGAATGGCGAAATTCGTGTTTCTCGACTTCACTGTCTTGAGGCTGTGCCCGTTGACCGTGACAAGATCGTGGGACTTATTGTATTCGTATACGACAAATCCCGAGGGATTCATGCAGAATGTACGGCACCGGTCGTCGAATGTGGGGGTATTGTACAGGCATTTTACTTCGTAAAAATGCTGTGTCAGGTCCTCGCACACGCTGTCGGGAACCTCAACGCGCACACCGATATCCACAGGCATGGACGCAATGGGGATGTTCAGCCGCTCCACTATTTCCGCCAGCCAGGAAGCCCCTTCCCTCCCAGGGGCCACGATGACGTATTCCGCTCTCAGGATCTTCCCGTCCTCAAGGCGTACGCCGGTCGCCCTTCCGTTTTCAATAACGATATCCTCAACGAAAGTGTTCATGAGGATGTCGCATTTCTGCTTCAGGTCCTCGTACATATTGTTCAGGACCTGTCTTGAAGCATCGGTTCCAATGTGGCGGATGCGTGCCGGAAGGATCTTCAGTCCCACTCCCGATGCCTTTCGTATAGTGTCCTTCACTACCGGGCCGGAAGGCTCATAGGCATTATTGTCGGCGCCATGCTCAACGAAGGCCCTGTCAACGTACTGGATCAGATCGAGGAGGGCATCCTCCCCTATGTTTTCCTCAAGATTCCCTCCGAACCCGGTGGTCAGGGTCAGCTTTCCGTCAGATGCAGAACCTGCGCCGCCCCAACCCGAGACGATACTGCAGGATTCACAGTTCAGGCAGGTCTTGCTCTTCCCCTCAACTATGGGACATTTCCTTTCGCTTATGACCTTCCCCTTGTCGATCACCAGGACCTTCCTGTTGTGGCGGACTAGCTCCATGGCAGCAAAAATTCCGGCAGGTCCGGATCCGACGATTATCGCATCATATATCATTATGTATCGCGCACCTTACGGCAGTACGCTTTCCTTCCTTCCTTTCAAATCTGCACGAGACAGACAACACATTCCCGACAGGGGCTGAAAATCGCGTTCCGGTACCGCCATGATTTCCCGGTTCAAATCGAAGGTGCCAGGACTGCCCTGTTTCCTCCCGCTCTCTTCGCTTCTCTCAGGGCGAGTGAAGCCCGCTTGACCATTTCGGCGGAAGAAATCTCCCTGCGGCATTCGCAGACTCCAAGGCTGCATGTAACCCCGCGTCCAGGCAGAAACTTGTGATGGCAGACCGAGTCACGGATCTTGTCAGCCATCTGCTGGGCAAGGTAACCGCTCATGGGCGTCAGTACGGCAAATTCGTTCTCCTCCCACCGGGCAAGAAAATCCATGGACCGTATCCTGCTCTTTACAACTGATATGAAATCAGTCATAAGCTTTCCTGCAGCATCTTCCCCCATCTCCGCTGAAATATCGGCCACCCCGTCAAGGCTGAAAAGAATGACTGATAAACTTCCACGAAACCGGACAACCCGCTCCATTTCCGCCGCCATCGTTTTCTCGAAGTCATCCCTGCCGGGGATGCCGGAGGGAGAGTCAGGCTGCACGTCCTCCTTCCGGGGAACCGTTTCTTTTTTCCCGGCATCGGGAGCGGGGATAATTTTTTCCCGTATCGAGGCAAGAACGGCAGGGCCTTCGACAGTATCCGCCTTTACTGCGGAAAGAATGCCGTTGAACCGGCTGCCGGAGATCGTTGTAACGGCAAGTTCAAAATCCCGGACAGTTCCTTTTTCGTCAAGTTCCTTCACCAGTTTTGGCCGCACAGAACCATAGGGTACAAGTCCGAGGCCCCCAAGTGTCTGGCCTTCAACTTTTTCACGCTCAAGCCCTATCCTCGACAGGAAAGCGCTGCTGCAGTCAAGAATCCGCCCATCATCCGGAGTAAAAGCGACCAGCATTTCAGATGAAACGGCAAGAAACTTTCTGTTGATGTCTTCCTGCACTCTGAGTTTTCTCTGGAGGAGGCGTTCACCTGTCTTGTCCGAGATCGAAAGCGAGACAGCGGTTATCTGCCCCTCTCTTGAAAAAACCGGTGAAAAAACAAGGCTTAAATACCGGTCACCTGCTTCCTGCCCTATTTCCGCCCGCTCTCCGGACCATGCTTTCTCGAAGGCCAGCCTGAACGGAACCCCCGTATCTCCTGCAGGAACGATATCAAGAAGTGGACTGCCTTCGACAGCGTAGTCTCCCCACAGCAATGCACTCTCGCTCCGGAATCCTTCCGTGAGGAAAACAGGAGCCCCTTCGTCGTTCAGGACAGCGAAAACAACGTCCTCCCCGACACCCGGAAAAGCGGCAGGTGCCTCGTCATTCTCTTCCGCCGCGCCTGTGAGATCAGGTGAAGGGACCTCTATCCCGATCGCCAGAAGAGCATTATCTCCCCTGTAGCCGACCGGGGTTACTGCAAGATCGATCCACTTATCACCATCCCGGGGGGTGAGAACCGGAAACGTCAATCTTCTTTCCCAGATACCCTCCTCATCTGCAGGC
>CAYTQC010000020.1:0-21020 GCA_964439735.1 uncultured Synergistaceae bacterium | reverse complement strand
ACCGATTGTTCACGCAGTATCTGAAGAAACGGCCCCTCAAAATTCATTTTGGGAAAAAAAGGGACGGCCCCGGATGCGCCGTCCCTTCCCCTATTGTCCAAGGAAGTGAATAAACGGTTCAAGCCCGAGGGAGTAAAGTGTTTCAGGAAGAGGAATACCTTCAGGAGACCACTTCCTGGCCCCGTAGTATTCTTTCAGCTGTACCTCAAGCACAGGAAGGAAGTCCGCAGAACCTCCCGATCCTCTGGGCTCCCTGAGGATCCGCTCCGGAATGGTATCATCCTTACCGGTTAGGCCGCAGGCAATATTGTAGACACGTTTCAGGTTGAATATCCTTTCCCCTGTCTCCAGAAGCTCCTCCCCGGTCACATCCCAGCCGGTGATCCCGTTCAGCCATGCGAGGATATCCGTAATTGGCGTATTGGCAAAGGGAAACTTGCACATTTTCAGGGAATCCAAAACGCACATCATGTCCTGAAGCTTCGCGTTGAGCTCCCCTTTCCCCTCGTCCAGAGACCGGTCCTGGACTTCGTTGATCCCGAGGTCCGGGTAAACGGCACTCCGTTCGAAGGCGTACGAGTACCCCGAGAGATGGCACGCCCCCCTGTTGGATGTGGCGTATCCCGCAGCAAGACTCTTGTAGCACCGGGGGTCATGGGCAGGGAAATCGAGCCCCTTGCTGTGGATAGCGTATTTCTCAGCTCCCTTTCCGATCAGTTCCGCCGCTTTCCGTGTTCCCATGGAGAGAATGCTTCCGAACCCATTTTTCTCCGAGATATCACGGAGAACACGAAGCAGAGCCTCCCCATCTCCCCAGGCAAGGGGGTACCCGATATCTTTCTCGGTGATTATCCCCAGCTCGAAAAGCTCCATGGAAAAAGCTGCCGCTGAACCGCACGAGATCGTGTCAAGGCCCTCCCTGTTGCAGAGATCATTCGCCCTGCAGACAGCCTTGAGATCGCTGACAAGACAGTTGCTTCCCAGCATTCCCAGGGTTTCATACTCGGGGCCGCCTCCGCTGATCTCATCGAATGCAACTTCCCGGCCGCACCGTATGGGGCATGCCGTACATCCCCAGTTTCCCGTCAGGACAGTTTCAGCCATTGCCTCGCCCGTTATGGACTTGACGTCGCTCCAGCTCCCCATGCTCCAGTTCTTGAGCGGCAGGTCACCGTTCTGCTCGGCGAAAGCTACTCCGCCGGCAGTACCGTAACGGGTCATGGCAGGCATTTTTTCTGCGTACCAGCGGGCCTTTTCCCTGGATTTCTCCCTAACGGCTTCAGGATCGGCCATTGGGACGGAAGCGTTTCCCCGTGCCACCACCGCCTTGAGGTTCTTCGACCCCATAACCGCTCCCATGCCTCCCCGGCCGGCTGCCCGCGCGCTTGGCCCGTCATGCATAATGTTCGCAAGGAGCACAAGCCGTTCGCCTGCAGGGCCTATACATGCGACAGCCCCGGGTCTGCCCTCGATTTCCAGGAGGGCCTCTTCAGTCTCAAACGTATCCTTGCCCCAGAGAAATCCTGCATCCCGTGTTTCAATAACGCCGTCTTTCATGGCGACATACACCGGAGAGGATGCCCGTCCGAGGAACACCACGCCGTCAAAACCCGCTTTCCGCATATGGTACCCGAACGTTCCGCCACAGTCCGATTCACCGAAACACCCGGTAAGAGGCGATTTGCTTACGACCTGATGCCTTCCGGACGTAGGTATGCCGGTCCCCTGGTATGGTCCGTTCATGAAGATAAGGGGATTCTCCGGTGAAAGGGGATCCGCTTCAGGAGAACCGTATTGGAACAAAAAATACGTTGCCAGTCCCGAGCCTCCGATATACTTTCGGAGCAATTCCTCCGGAACGTTCACAACTTCAGTACTGCCTGCCGATAAATCTATAAGGGCAACTTTCATCTCCACGGCAGCATCAATCCTTTCTCATCAGTAATTTTTTCCGTTAAAAGAGCAGGATCCCTAAAACCCCTGCCCCGATTAAAAGCACCTGGGGATATCTTCTCGTAAGGGGAAGCCTTGAGGCTCCGAGTACAACGGCGGAGAAGGGCCAAAGCCGCCAATCGCCTGCAAGCGGCCGGACTACCGTCCAGAAGGCGGCCAGGAGCATTGCGGCCACAACAGGTCGAAGTGACCGCTGGACCCTTTCGGTCCATTCCTTCGTCCTCCCGGATGCCCGGGACACAAGGAAGGCAACAAGGACCAAAAGAGCGAGCGGAGCTGCCACAACAGCCGCCGTTGCGGTGAGTGACCCGGCAAAACCGGCTATCCGATACCCGACGAACGTGGCAGCGTTTACCGCTACAGGTCCCGGCGTCATCTGCGCAAGAGAGACGACGTCTGCAAATTCCCTTTCCGTCAGCCAGGGGTTTGAAACGACCAGCTCGTAATGGATAAACGGTATGGTGGCGAGACCGCCTCCGAACGCCCCCAGGCCGATCCGTACAAAGGTCAGAAAAAGTACCGGCAGAGCGCTCACTGTTTTCTCCCCTCACCAAGAGCAAGGCGCAGCGAAAGCCCTGCTCCCAGGGCGATAAACGGAGACATGCGAAAGGCGAGGAGGAGGACGGAAACCACGGCAAAAACCGCCATATCCTTCCATCCGCCGGAAAAGGAAATCTTCGTCATGTCGAAAACGACCCCTCCGATTATTACAGCCACCGCACATGCCGCTCCGAGGAAAAAAGCGGCGATCCTGGGATCGTTCATGTACAGCAGAAGAAATTTTGAAAGGAAAAGGATCGTGAGAAACGGCGGAATAACAGTACCCAATACTGCCGTAAAAGCCCCGGTCTTTCCTGCAAGTTTCCTTCCCGCAAGCCAGGCAAGGTTCGCGGCAATTGGCCCGGGGAGAGCGGTAGCGAAAATGATCATATCCATGGTTTCTCCGGGCGACAGTTTGCCTGTTCCCCGAAGCTCGCGCTCGAGCAAGCCGATCATGACGATCCCACCGCCGAACGTTAAGGCTCCGAGGCGGAGAAAAAGGAAAAATACTCCTAAAAGAGACATTCAGTACCTCGTTTCTATTGAAACTGACAGCCCCATCTACTGCATTTCACGGGAGTTTTCAGTGAAAAAGAGAAAGAATTTCAGCGAGCTGTTCCTGGATCAGGGCGTTATACTTGCCCCTTCGGTAATCGAGCCCCATGGCGCTCCGTTCACCAGGGTCAGCATCTTTCATTTTATCTTTCAGCCCGTCGGGAAGCTCCACGTACTTTCCCCTGAGGTTCATTTCCCCGTCAAAGAAAAGAAGCGTCGGGATCCTTGCCGTTCCGGTCATGGCCTCCATTTCCTTCATGTAAGGGTCACGCTCGAATACACCGAGACGGACCAGGGGGTTCAGGTCGGTCATCCTCTTCACGAAGGGCATGACTACGACTGTATCAGGACAGTAGATTTCAGCGAAAGCGGCCAGCATTACAGTTTTTTTAACTTTTTTCACCGCATCTTCAAAGGCTTCTGAATACACAGTCCGTTCGCAGGCCCGTCTCTGCCTGTCGCGCTCTTCTTCGTATCCTTTCGTAAAATATTCCTCGAGGGAGTATCCTTTTTCAAAATCTATCATTCTCGTTCACCCCGCAATCGTTTTCCTTCAGAAATTCTATCTCACAACATGTATTTTCACAAAAAAACAAGATCCCATGGATCACGGTTAACCAGTCTCCCCTTCCCCGGAAACGACCTCACTGCGCCGGGTATGCAGGCTTCCCCGGAACCAGGAGAAGAAAACCCCTGTGAAGCAGAGAAGAGACGAAATAGAAAAACAGATCCGCGCAGCCGAGAGAAAGGCATCGTAGCGCTCCCGGGTGATCTGTCCGCCTCCAAGCAGTGCCGCAAAAACAATGGTGATAACAGCCATGCTGGTCATCTGTCCCAGGACCCGCATGGTCCCCACAGCCCCCGAGGCGGCACCGTAATACCGTGACGGAACGGACCCCATGATGGCGTTCGTGTTCGGGGATGAGAAAAAAGCAAAACCGAGCCCCAAGAGCACAAGCCCTGACACAATAAGAAACATGGAAGTACCCCAGCCGAGGAAGGCGAAGATCCCCAGGCCAATCGCCGTGGATGCCATCCCTCCGGAGGCAAGCAGCCCAGGTTCTATACGGTCGGAAAGTTTCCCGGTAACAGGAGAAAGAACCGCCTGGAGAAGCGGCTGGATCACCATTATGGTTCCTGCCTCGGAAGGGCTCATTCCCTTTATATATTGGAGATAAAGGCTGAGGAGGAAGGCGACTGAATATGTGGCCGCATAGTTTATGAGCGCCGCGATGTTCGAAAACGCAAACACCCTGTTTCCCGAAAAAAGCCTGACCTCGAACAGGGGATCTTCAACCGTCAGCATTCTCCTGAGAAAAACGAAAAACAGAAGCGTACCGGATGCCATAAGGATCATTCCGGTCCCCGAAGGCAAAACAGAGGCCCCGTACATTACCGCAACAAGGGATACCCCGTAGACAAGGAAGCCGGTGATATCCATGCTCCTGCTCGATCCTTCCTTCCACTCGAACCTGACATTTCGTTTCAGCAGCAGGAGCGAAACCGCTCCCAGAAATACATTGATAAAAAACACGGAATGCCATCCGAAAAATGAGATCAGTATCCCCCCGAAAAAAGGCCCCGCCGATGATCCCAGGTATATGGCCGCCACATTGACACCGAGCGCCTTCCCTCTTTCAGAAGACGGGAATACAGACGTGAGAATAGCCATGCCCATGGTGAGCATCAGCGATCCGCCCATTCCCTGCACTGCGCGGAGAAGGATGAACAGCGGCATGGATGGGGAAAAAGGGCAGAGAAAGGTGGAAAAAATAA
This sequence comes from uncultured Synergistaceae bacterium, assembly GCA_964439735.1. Taxonomy (GTDB): domain Bacteria; phylum Synergistota; class Synergistia; order Synergistales; family Aminobacteriaceae; genus Aminivibrio. The sequence continues at coordinate 16,196 of CAYTQC010000020.1, read as the reverse complement.
ATATCCACATCCCCCACTCCAGTACCCGTTTCCTCCCCCAGATATCACCCATCTTTCCGGCCGGTACCAGAAAAACCGCAGAAGAGAGCAGGTACGAAGTTGCCACCCAGCTGAGAAGAACGGCACCGGCTCCGAAGGCATTCTGGATAGCCGGAAGTGCGATATTGACTGCAGACAGCATAAACGGCGGCAGGAAAGACGTAAGAGCAGCCACAGCGAGAACTATATTTCTGGAAGTACCAGGTGATGATTTTTGGACTTTTTCCATGAATACCACTCGCTTCTCCTGTGATTTTATAGTAGAGAAGTATATCATACAGCATATTTTTATCCGATAAAAAAGCGGGGAACTCTCCCCGCTTTTGGGTCCTTTTCTTCAAGTCCGCTGCCGATCCTCTACCCCGCCAGGTTCATTCCTTTTTCAAAAGCCAGCACATTGACCTGAAAGGCTGCAGACGGTACGCATGCCTTGAGCGTTTCTTCCCATGACATCTCGTCAAGGCCCAGTTTTTTCACCACCGCTCCCAGAAGCACCATGTTCATCACCCTGGGATCGCCTATCTCTTTCGCTTCCTTTGCAGCTTCAATGACGACACATCGCGGTACCGCTTCAGAGAGCGTTTTCTCCAGCTGAGAGGGATATTCCGCCTGACCGAGGATTACCGGCATTGGAAAAATTTCATGGTTGTTCACGATGAGCATGCCGTCCCGGGCAATATAGGGAAGCCATCGGAGAGCCTCCATCTTCTCGAAGGCTACCAGTATATCGGCCTCACCTTTTGATATCACAGGGGAAAAGACCTTTTCGCCATACCGCACATGGGTCGATACGCTTCCTCCCCTCTGCGCCATTCCGTGGATCTCGGACATTTTCACGTCATATCCGAAGGCGAGCAGCCCTTCCGACAGGACCCTGCTCGCGAGGATCGTTCCCTGGCCCCCGACACCAACAAGCAGGACGTTTTTCCCCTTGCTATTCATGGAGTTCACCTTCCCTTGAAATGGTCTGCTTCGGGCAGAGCTGAAGGCACAACCCGCATCCGTTGCACGTCACAGGATCGATGGCGATCCTGCCATCCCTTTTTGTTATGGCAGGACAGCCGAGGTTCAGGCACGCTCCGCAGAGAATGCATTTTTCCCGGTCAACGGTACAGAACAGGTCCGACCTTTCCCTCTGGACATCCTTTAAGAGGGCACAGGGACGATTTGTCACTATTACCGTGGTCTCATCAGCGGCCATCGCCAGGTCCACAGCTTTCTTCGCCGCATTCAGGTCGTAGGGGTCGACCACGTGGATATTTCCGCTTTTCACGCCGCAGGCTTCGCAGAGTTTCGGTATATCCAGTGCAGCGGTCTTCTCACCCATGAGGGTCACGCCTGTCCCAGGGTTGTGCTGCTGGCCTGTCATGGCGGTGATCCGGTTGTCAAGTATCACAAAGACCCCTTTTGATTTGTTCACCACGGCATCGATCAGTCCTGTGATCCCGGAATGGAAAAAAGTCGAATCTCCGAGGATGCCGAAAACCTTCCTGTCTTTTCCTGCTTTTTCCAGCGCCTTTTGGAATCCTATTGCCGCCGAAAATCCTGCCCCCATGCAAATGGTGCTCTCTCCCACATTCAGCGGCGGCATGGAACCAAGACCGTAACAGCCGATGTCCCCTGTAACAACAACATTCTTTTTCCCGCTCAGGGGAAACAGCACTCCTCTGTGAGGACACCCCGGACACAGCAGGGGCGGCCGGTTTGGAGGTGTCATTCCTATTTCCGTTCCTTGTGCAGGTTCAGTTCCCAGGACAGCTTTTGCGACTATAGCCTGGGAGAGTTCGTCCACAAGCGGCAGAACGTCCTTCCCTGAGCAGAGGATGCCCATAGCCCGGATTTCCTGCTCCATGAAGGGATCGTTTTCCTCCACAACCCAAAGAGTCTCCACTTTTGATGCGAACTCACGGACCAGAGTACGCGGGAAGGGCCAGGAAAAACCGATTTTCAGGTAACTCGCCCTCTCCCCGAGAGCTTCCACGGCGTATTGATATCCCACTCCGTTTGCCACGACACCGATTTTTGCACCTTCATTCATTACCATATAATTGAGTGGAGATGATTCTGCAAAGGAACGCATTTCTTCAAGCCGCTTCTCAACCATGTAATGCTTCGCCTTTGCGAAAGCCGGAAGCATTGCATTCTTCGCCGGGTTCCGGCTATAGTCCCGAACAGGACGTTCCATGCGTTCACCGGTCCTTACGATTCCCTTGCTGTGGCAGATCCGTGTAGTAAGCCGCAGCAGCACCGGGGTATCAAACTGCTCCGAAATATCGAAAGCAGCTTTCATGAAATCCAGGCATTCCTGGCTGTCCGAGGGTTCAAGCATAGGGATCTTCGCGTGCAGGGCATACCACCTGTTGTCCTGTTCATTCTGGGAACTGAACAGCCCGGGATCATCGGCGTCGACGATTACAAGTCCTCCGTTCACGCCGATGTACGACATGGTGAACAAGGGATCCGCAGCCACATTCAGTCCCACGTGCTTCATGGCGCACATGGCCCTGGCACCGGCCATGGATGCTCCGGAGGCAACCTCAAGGGCCACTTTTTCGTTCGGAGACCACTCCGAATACATTTCCCTGTACATGCTCACATTTTCGAGTATTTCCGTGCTCGGAGTGCCGGGATACGCCGCGGCGACATGGCAGCCTGCTTCCCAGGCTCCACGTGCGACAGCTTCATTACCCGTGAGAATTTCTTTCATCAATGGCTATCCCCTTTCCGGTAGATCCATTCAGAACATGCTGTTAATAATAATTTTTTATCATATACTGTGCCTTTCTGCAACAAAAAAGAGATTCCACGGGGAATCTCTTTCTGAAGACCTCTTTTTCCGTCTTTCCGGTCATGCCTTCTTCAGGTAACGGTAGACCGTTGCTTCCGACACACCAATACGCCCTGCAACCTTTTCAACAGCCCCTTTCATGGAGAAGAAACGGCGGTTTTTGAGTATCCCTACGAACCGCATCCTGTCCGCGGGGGTCATTTCCTCAGGGGCCGGACTGCATTCAACAAGAGCCTGCTCTATGATGACATCCATAAGGCCGTCGAGATTGGAGTGTCTTTCTTTTTCAAAAATAGCCTCAAGGCCGGCCGTTTCCTCTTTTGTCCTTTCAGCAAATTCCCTGGAAAGTCCGTTGAGGGTCCGGATTTTTTCATGGAGCGCATCGTGTAGCTTTAAAAGGTCCGTGACGTCATGATTTGCGCAGATCATCCCCCGGAGCTCACCTTTTGAGTCTTTAATGAAAAAAGTGTGGGATTCGAGGATCCGCCCGGTAGTCGTCCTGTCAACGTGAGCGACCATATCCGCGTCGAAGTCGCCCCTTTGTATGAGTTGTATGAACGTCGGGGCATACTCGGACATGGTGCTGCCTACAGACCGTCCGCTGATATGCCCGTTCCGGATAGCGACAATTGATGCCTCAGGCCGGGAAACATCGTGGAGAACGAGTTCGTATTCTCCTCCGCACACCTCGGCGAAAAAATTCAGCAGCGGGATATATTGTTCTAAAAACTCACGGTTTCCGGCATTCTGACCGTCACTTTTCACTCAATGATCATCCCTTCGCCATGAAAACCTGTTCCGGTAATATGGGTAAAATCCATATCATGGTCCGGGGCCTGAAATAAATGCAGAACAAAAACCGCTGATCAAGGCCCCGAACAAGGCTTGCCGGGAAACGGCATTGGAGCTCTTCAGCACCGGCTTCAGGCTGTTGGAATCTCAAGCCTCCGTTTTCTCTCCTGAACGCGAATCTCAACGCCTCCCTGGGAAAGAAGCCGTCGAATGAACAGCTCGAGTTTTTCCACGTGCTCACGGACTCTCCGGTTTTCAAAAATTGCGAGCCCTTCCCTGTATCTTTCAAGAGCCTCCCAGTACTCCTTCGCCTGCTGCAGCGCCGCCGCGTATTTCCAGATAGCCAGGGCCTTCTCGCGGGCTGATTCAAGGTGGTTCCTTTCCCCAGGGTCGTGCCGCAAAAGAAACTGTTCGAGCCTGTCCACGTGTTCCCGGACACGAGCATCCTCGGCAAATCCCAGCCCTTCCCTGTATTTTTCAAGAGCCTCTTCGTATTTCTTCTCAATCTGCAATACCGCTGCCTGCCTCCAGATCTCCAGAGCCATTCCCCGGGATGAAACGGACTCCCGTACAGCACTCCTGTGTGTGTTGCAGACGCGGCTTTTCTGAAGACTCGATCCATATGCCGCAGTCTTCAGAGGAAAGCTGCCTGCGCCAAAAAATGAGAACGCCGGCAGCGGCAGAAAACACAGAAAGAACAGGGCAGCTGAAACTGTTCTTTTTGTCCTGTCGGGCAAACGGTTCTTTTTTTCCATGGAATCCTCCCCTTTTTTCCCTGACGGTTTCAGGGGGAAGACCAAATATCTTTCCTCAGGACAGGCCGAAGGCGCGGGCTCAAAATGCCCCGGGTCAGCTTCCGGTTCGTATCCGCTCGGTTATGCGCTCGAACTCCTTCATCAGTTCCTGGTCATACACCAGCGAAAGGTCAGGAACAACGAATCCGAAAACCCCCTCCAGGGTGCTCATGGAAATCTGGATAAGGGAAATAAGGTCACTGCCTGTTTTCACTGTATCGTACGTATTTCTTGCGACAGAATGATCCCGTCTCAGCCTGCCCACGGCATCCCTGAGTGAATTTTCCTGCCCCCTGAGATATTTCCGGTACAGTTCGGCAGTCTTCACTGTCCGTTCATTGGCCTTTACGTTGACCTCGAGCACCTGCCTGGTTTTCTCGTCAGTCCCCGGTTTCGCGAGCATCAGCCTTGCTTCGTCCCCCAGCTTCTTCGCCGATACCATTATTCCTTCAAGGCGGGGTATGTACTCTTTCCCGATTTTATCCATCACGTCAAGGTTTGCCTGAAGGTAAAGATCGACAAGCACCATGTGGACACCCGTATATTTCCTGGCTGACTGCACGTTTCCCTGTCCGCCCCTGAGCAGATCCACTATCTGCAGGTTGATCTTCCGGATGCTGTCAGCGGCGAGAAGAAGGTACAGAATATCGTCTCCGCTCACGCTGGAGAGAAGGATATCGAGCTGGCGCTCCTCTACTTTCACCCCCATTGCCTGCAGCGAGTCTTTCATGCCTTTTTTCAGCTCGTCTTTTCTCGTGCTGAGATCCGTTATTTCTTCTTTCAACTTCTCTATTTTTCCATCGATCTTCGCCCTTGTTTTTTTCAACGGGTTCCAGCTTTTCTCCGGAGCGGTGATCCGCTCCTTCTGTAGCTGCGAGATCTCATCCCCTGCCCGCCCGATCTTCATCTCCAGCACACCGTATTCCTGTCTTGAATTGTGCAGTTCCGATCCGATGAGGATCTCGAAGACCTCGTCGAGAAGCTCCTCGTATTTTTTTGTGTTGGATTTCCGGTCCTCGCCGAAAAAACTTGATTCCGGAAGTTCCTTCTGCCTGTCGAAAAGCTGCAGCGACTTCTCAAGCTTCGGCATTGCCTTTTCCCAGACTTTCGCAAAAAAGGAATCGGCCGCTTCGGCTCCGGGAACTGCCGGTACAGAGAACAAAAGGCTTATCATCAGGGTCAATGCTGTCATGATTTTCATTCTCATCACCTCATTGCATTAATCTATCACAAACACGGGCGAAAAGGGAAAGCATTTTTACCTGTCCGAACCGCTGTACTTCTGGAAAATTCCAGGTGGTATACTGCATAATAACAGAAGATTTTCCTGACCGGAGGTGTCTGCTCTGTGAAAAAAGTCAGCATTCTCAACCATGTCATAGGCCCTGTCATGCGGGGACCCTCAAGTTCGCACACCGCCGGACCCTGGAGGATAGGGCGCATGGCACGCATGCTTCTCGGCCGCCCTCCCGAAAAGGCTGTTTTTTCGTTCCACCCGTCAAGTTCCCTTGCCGTCTGTTATCACGACCAGGGGAGCGACCTCGCGTTCACTTCCGGACTCCTGGGCAGATCTCTCACCGAACCTGATTTTCCTTCCGCTCTTTCCCTCGCCCCCGGCCTTGGCCTGGATATTTCTTTTGAATGCCGCACATTCCCTGAAGCGGACCATCCCAACAGTTCACTCCTCACCCTGTGGGGAGGTGGAAGGAAGCTTGTGATCCACAGCCGTTCAACGGGAGGAGGCTCTTTTGAAATAGCATCCGTGAACGGTTTCCCTCTCCTGATCACCGGGGAACGGTATGAATTTCTCCTTTCAGTCTCCGGGAAAGAGGTTCCTGTTCTCCCGGAAATCCGGGGAACGGAATGCGAACTCATCCGTTCCCGTGATGAATATCTGATCCACGCTTCGTCCGGAAAACCCCTGCCGGAAGACCTGTTTGCGGGACTGTCAGGAAAAGCTGAAGAACATATCATATTTGCCGCAGAGCCTGTGATGTTTCCCATGCCCGGCAAGGGACTCTGTTCGACGGCGGCCGGCATGCTTTCAGCCGCGGAAAAAGCAGGTCTGTCCCTGGGAAAAGCTTCCCTTGCCTATGAAGAGGAACTCCTGGGCGTTGACAAAGCCATTCTTCAAAGGGAGATGTCAGACAGGCTGGCAATAATGATCAACTCGGTGAAACAGGGATTTTCCAACAACCTTCCCATGAAACTGCTCCGCCCCTCCGCCGGGAAACTATGGAAATCTGCGGAAAATGGAAGCCTCTTTGTCGGCGGTCCCCACGCCCGGGCCGCGATCCGCTCCATGGCGGCGCTCCATGTGTGCGCTTCAGGCGGCGTTGTCTGCGCGGCTCCCACCGGCGGGGCTGCCGGTGTTATCCCGGGCGTCCTGGTCACACTGGCAGAGGACTTTCACGTTCCCGAAGAAAAACTTCTGGATTCCCTTTGGGCTGCCGGTGCCATAGGTCTGTTCCATGACAGCAGAAGTACTTTTGCCGCTGAGGTTGCAGGATGCCAGGTGGAAATAGGCGCGGCTGGCGCAATGGCTGCCGCATCCGTTGTTGAGGCTGCAGGTGGTACACCCGGGCAGGCGTGCGATGCAGCAGCCACAGTTTTTCAGAACGTTATGGGGTCCGTCTGCGACCTAATCCAGGGGGTTGTGGAAATCCCCTGCCACAGCCGGAACGCCGCACTCGCGTCACAAGCTTTCCTGTGTTCCGACCTTGTGCTCTCAGGCTACACAAGCCCTGTACCCCTCGACGAAACCATAAGCGCAGTGGACAGCGTGGGGAGAATGCTTCCCGAAGAACTCCGCTGCACATCCCGGGGAGGGTTGGCTCTCTGCCCTTCGGCACGTGCTCTGCCCCGCCTCGACAAAACCACTACCAACCAGGGAGGGAAAAAATGACAGCCATATTGACAAGCGTTTCAGACGGAATCGGAACGGTAACCCTCAACAGGCCTGATGCCATGAACACCTTCAACGTCGAACTGGCCTCCGGACTCAGCGATGCGCTGCGTACCATGGAGGCGGACACCTCCGTCCGCGTTGTGATAATCTCCGGCGCAGGCAAAAATTTCTCCACCGGCATCGACCTGAAGGAGTACCTCTCAAAAGAGCGCCATGAGATACGGGACTTTTTAGCGCTGATGGACCGTCACAACCACGCGCTGGCCGCAATGACAAAACCGGTGATCGCATCAGTCCAGGGATATGCGCTTGCGAACGGGACCGGGCTCGCCCTTGCCTGCGATTTCATTGTGGCATCAGATGACGCGGTTTTCGGCACAACAGCTGTGAACGTGGGGCTCATCTGTCTTGAGCCGGGATACCAGCTCGCGCGGTGGATCGGTGAAAAACGGGCGCTCCAGTATGTCCTTACCGGGGATCTCATTCCCGCTCACAAGGGAAAAGAACTGGGATTTGTCTACGAGGTAACATCAAGGGAACACCTGGAGGAGACGGTGGGAAACCTTGCGAAACGTCTCGCCTCCAAGAGCCCCCTTTCTCTGAAAACCGGAAAAAGAGGATTTGCTTCCATGTCCGGCCTTCCGGTGGATCGTGCTGTAGAAGCAGGCGGAGAGCTCTTCGCTGCCCTCGCCGCATCCGATGACGGAAGGGAAGGTGTGGAAGCATTTCTCGCCAAGCGTCCGGCCGTCTTTCGCGGCCGCTGAGAGGAGCAGGAGAACCTGCAAAGAAAGCCGGATCCCTGCAATCCATAACACGATCATGACGTTTTGCCCGGGAGCATCTGCATTCCGGGGCATTTATGCCGGGGCAGTCTGGACCGGCTGCCCCGGCGCTCAAAGCAACGTGGAGGGACGACCCTAAAAATCGTCCCTCCACAGCGGCATTGTAGAGCACCTGGGACCTCCGCCGCCCTTCACAAGCTCGTCCGCATCAACGGGCACGACCTGTATGCCTGCTTTTTCCAGGGCCTTGATCGTGCCGGTATTCCTGTCCCAAATACAGACACGCCCCGGCTCGAGCGCAAAAGTATTTCCTCCTGAACCTGCCCTCTGTTCGGAAAAGGCGACGGCCTCGCTCTCCTCTCCCCCGACCTTGATGATCCGGACCGATTTCAGTTTCAGGACCTTCTTTATAGCTCCGAACAGGGAGCTCTCCCGGGTGATCCTCAATCGTTCCCCCCGCCCCCGGCTAATGTGGAGGACCGTGATCTTCTTTTCGATATAGGGAAAAAAGAGAAACGCATCATGGTCGATCATGTTCAGGAACATGTCCACGTGAACGTTCAGGCCGATGGAATCCTGCGGGCCGATCCTCTGATTTTCGAAGACCAGAGCCAGCACGTCCGTTATCTCCCCTGACTCCATGGTTCTCTTCGCGATCTTTTCAATGGACGAGGAGTGAGTCCTCTCGTTCACACCGATGACGAATACGTTCCTGCTGTAGCAGTGGACGTTTCCTCCCTCCACAGGAGTGTCATCCTCATCGGCGGCCCCGTACCATGTTTTCCATCCCGCATCCTTCAGCAGGGGATGGCGGCGGAATATGGCCCTGAGACAGGGAGGCTCTTTCATCCTGTCCCTGTTCAGCATCCTTCCGAAGATCATCCCGTCGCCCAGTACTGCCCCGGAATCCCTGGAATAGAGTACGTTTGTCATGGGAAAAAGGCACCACTCGCTCGTTTTGTCCGCCAGGTCCCCCAGAGACACTTCCCCGGTTTCCCTGCTCAGCTCGTCCTTCGTCATCCCGAAGAACAGCCGCTCTACCAGCACTTCGGGAGAAAGGCCCGACAAAAATTCAAGAAGCACTTCCAGGGTCTGCCCGGAGACAAAGGGGCGCTCGGCATCCAGTATGCGGGGAAGCCACTCCTCTTTCACTCCGTGCAGGGCGAAGACATCCCGGAGGAGATCCTGGAACAGAAATACCCTGGCACCGTACGACTCTACCGCAGCCACCCATTTCCGGTGCTCCTCCGCAGCCTTTGCGGGGCTTGGAACGGCGTCCCACGAAAGAGATCCCACGTTCAGAGGCGTACACCGCTCTATGCCCTTTCCCGGGGGCTGCATGATAACCGCCCTGAGTTTTCCTATCTCCGACCTGACCAGGATCTTCAGCTTCTCCACGGCAGAGCCCTCCCCTTCGACGGAATTCACCCCATCAGCTGTACAGGTCTGTACTCAGGTATTTCAGTCCGGAATCACACACGAGAAAGACGATGATATTCCCATTTTCCCTGCCCCTCAGAAGCGAAGCCGCCGCCTGCAGGTTCGCACCGGAGGAAAAGCCTGAAAAGATACCTTCCCAGCGGGCAAGGGCCCGTGACCCTTCGGCGGCATCTTCGCTGCCCACCGCCAGGTAGTCTTCCACACTTTCCGGGTCGATGAAAGGAAGATCCCTGCTGTATCCTCCGCCCTGGATCTTGTGGTTGGGATCGGTAATTGTTTTCCCCGCAAGCCACGCCGCGGTATCCGGCTCAACCACGTAGCACCGTATGGACGGGTTGTGCTTCTTCAGTGCCCTTGTGCACCCGGCGAAAGAGCCTCCCGTACCGGCGAAATCCACAAAAGCGTCGATCCTGCCTTCCGCCTGTTCCCACATCTCTTCGCCGGTGCCGAACTCGTGGGCCCTGACATTCCCTTCCAGCAGGAACTGATCCGCCCTGAACGCATTCTTCTCCCTGACGATGCGCCGGGCCTCAGCCTCCACAAGCTCAAGGTCCTCGCCGGAAACCTGTCCCGGAGGAGATCCCGGCGCCTGTTCCACAAGTACGACCTGCGCTCCAAGGGCAGCCATCATCCGGGCCCGTTCCATAGAATTGCCCCTGGACATGACAGCGGTAAAAGGATATCCCTTCACGGCACACACAATGGCAAGCCCAGTTCCGGTATTCCCGCTCGTAAGTTCCACGACGGCCTGGCCGGGAACAAGGCGACAGGACTGTTCCGCTTCCTCTATCATTCTGAGGGCGATCCTGTCTTTCTTGCTGAAGCCCGGGTTCAGGTACTCCAGCTTGGCATAGAGGGTACCGTCAAGCCCCCAGGCTTTCACAAGCCGGTCAAGCCTTACCAGAGGAGTGTTTCCTATTGCCCCGAGGACGTTTTCAAGCGCTTTTTGCATTCTGACTTCACGCTCCCGTCTGCCTTTGCGGCATGCATATTCTCTCAGCAAACAACCTTCCCCTGCAATAGGGGACATTCGAAACCATTGCCCCGGCGCCTGCCGTTGATGTGTTTTCCCTGATTGACACGGAGACTGGGAAACTCCATACTTTTTTTAACTCGCAGCATTTCGGGGAGGCAGGACGTCATGGAAAACATCAAGATCATCCTCTGGGGAATCGGAACAATGGGAACGCTCATGGCAAAAATCCTTGCAGGAAAGGAAGGGGTGGAACTGGTCGGGACTCTGGACTCATCGCCCGGAAAAGCCGGGCGGCCTCTCAGTGAAATTACGGGGATCAGCGGACACGAAAAAATCAATGTATCCCGGGATACCAAAGAAGTACTTTCAATGGATGCAGATGTCGTTCTTCTCGCTGTTTCTTCCTTTTTGGGAGAGACGCTGGAACCCGTAAAAAAAATAATCCAAAGTGGCAAAAATGTGATAACCATAGCTGAAGAATGGGCATATCCATGGCTGACTGCCCCGAAAGAGTCCGGGGAAATCGACGCCCTTGCAAAATCAAGGGGCGTCACTGTACTGGGGACGGGGGTCAATCCGGGTTTTGTGCTCGACACACTGATAATAGCCCTTTCAGGTACCTGTTCCAGTGTCCGGAAGATCTCGGCGAAAAGGATAAACGACCTGTCTCCTTTCGGACCGACGGTCATGAAAACACAAGGCGTAGGCTGCTCCCCTGAGGAATTCCGCCGCGGGCTTGAAGACGGCACCATCGTGGGGCATATAGGCTTTCCCCAGTCAATACACATGATCGCGTCTTCACTAGGGATCAGGCTCGAAAAAATCACCCAGTCCGTTGACCCGATCATCTCCCGGACTTCCAGGAAAACCGCCTGCGCTGACGTCCTGCCCGGACAGGTTGCGGGCTGCAGCCATCGGGCTGAAGGATGGGCGGGAGGGAAACCGGTCATCATCCTCGAACACCCCCAGCAGATCCAGCCGGATTCCGAGGGAGTTGAAACGGGAGACTACATAACCATCGAGGGGATCCCGGACATCCGGGTCGCCATCAAGCCGGAAATACCGGGAGGAACGGCCACTGCAGCTCTCGCCGTAAACATGATCCCCCAGGTCATAAATGCACCGGCAGGGCTGGCTTCAATGGCGGAGCTTCCCGTACCGTCCGCGCGGCTTGCTGACTTCAGGGAGTTCCTGAAATGAATGAAGGAAGGATCCCTTCATTCATTTCTCTTTAAAAGAAAAGCCGACGAGCTTCAGCACCACGTCGAGCAGCACTCCGGCACCTGCAGCCAGGTCTTCCTCCGGGGTATGCTCATCCGGATTGTGGCTGATCCCCCCAACGCTCGGGACGAATATCATGGCCGCCCTGCACACCCTGGCCATCATCTGTGCATCGTGCCCCGCTCCTGACACCATGCGCATGGAAGAGAGCCCCCTCGACAAAGCGGCTTTTTCCACCTCGCCGGCAAGTCCCCTGTCAAAGACGACGGGATCGAACCGTACAAGGTGCTCGCTGGATATCTGGACCCCCTCTTCCCTGGCGGCCTTCTGAAGAAACTCCGCGAGTTTTTCCTCGGCCTCTGTCAACCTTGTGGAGTCGGGGTCGCGAAGATCGACCGTGAAGACTGCCTTTGATGGTATGACGTTCACTGCCCCGGGTTCAAAACTGATGGTCCCGATGGTTGCGAGCGTTGTCCCCGTTGTAACCGCCAGGTCCCTCAGGAAGACCGAGACCCTCGCGGCGGCATATCCCGCGTCGTGGCGCATATTCGTGGGGGTCGTTCCCGCATGGTTGGCCTTACCTGTTATAGAGACGCGCCACCAGGAGATACCCTGTACTCCCTCCACAACCCCGATACGGATTTTTTCGGCGTCAAGCCTCGGCCCCTGCTCCACGTGAAGTTCAATGTATTCCGAAGGAATTAGAAACCCCGGCTCTTCCTTTCCGCTGTACCCTATCCGGGAGAGCGCCTCACCCACGGTGATGCCTCCGTCATCCTTCACCGAGAGAGCCTCGTCCGCCGTAATGCCGCCCACAAAGGCCAGTGAACCGAGCATATCCGGCTGAAACCTCACTCCTTCTTCGTTGGTGAACGCCGCAACGACAAGGGGACGCCCGGGAATACAGCCGGCCTCACGAAAAGCCCTGGCAACCGCAAGTCCCGAAAGTACTCCGTAGCATCCGTCGTAGGGCCCGGCATGGATCACCGTATCGATATGAGAGCCGATCATCAGGCTGTTCTTTTCAACGTCTTTCCCTTCCAGGATACTGAAAATGTTGCCGAAACGGTCTACCCTCACATCCAGGTCCAGTTCCCTCATCCACTTCACGAGAAGATCCCTGGCCTGCCGGTCCTCTTCCGTCAGGGTCAGCCTCGTCCTTCCCCCGAGCGGATCGGTCCCTGTCAAAGCAAGCGTCCTTATCTGATCAAAAAGAATATCACCGCGAATTTCGGGCCGCGGTTTCCCTGTTCCGTCAGACACAGTCATGCCTCCTGTCCCGTCTGCAGTTTCTCTGCCAGATACCGGATCGTAGTAAAAAGTGTACCATGTGTTCCAGAGAAGCAGAACATGGAAAAAGCTATTCCTTTTCCGGAAGAGCTTTTTCTCCCTGTTTCGGCCCGTGCGGCGTTATCGCCTGTTTCCGGAGGCAGTGCCGGGCTTCAGGCCCAGAAAAGTCTCCAGTCCCGGAAAGCTGTCCTGTCCGGGGACAAAAGGAACGGCCAGGGGTTCGCATCCTGCCGCTCTTATCAGCTCGAGCCACACAGTCCTGGGGAAGAGTCCCATACAGTGGCGGTCATGGGCCACCTGTACACTCCCGTCCCGGTCCCTCAGAATATAGGCCATGTCGGCCACGTACATTTCCGCCCCGGGATCAGGGATCCATCGCCATTCGAGATAGCGCACCGCACGGCCGTCCTTTTCGCTTCCGCCCGTCTCCGTGCCGGTTTCGAAGGTTTCGGCCACAAAATCCGGCTGGAACAGGGCCGTTCCCCCGGGGGCCGTATGGACGAAGGCCGTGGTGACGGCGTCAGCGAGATCACTGCGGCTCCTCATGCAGTTCACTGCGTCATGGAGGAGAACGCAATCGAACACCTGCCCGAGCCGGATGGATCTCAAATCTCCCTGCACATGCCTGCATTCCGGGTTCTGGCGGCGGTTCAGTTCCAGCATTGCCGGCTCCAGGTCCACCAGGGTGCAGGAAAAAGAGGCCTTCAGGTATGCCGCATTGTGACCGGGGCCGCTGCCGAGATCAAGGAGGGTGCGGGGAGTATTCCGACAGTAAGATTTGAAAAGATTGCGGTAGAAATCAGCCTCTTCTTCGTAGTCCTCCACAGGCGTCAGAAGGGGATACCACTCCGCCAGGTCACGGTAGAGCCTGAGATCCGGCACGGAAGCCCCTTCGTTTTTTCTCTCCATATCCACCCTTTTTATTCCGTATTTCCCCCGTCACAGGCTCATCCTGAAAAATGCCGGGACATTCAGGCCTTTCGCTGCGCCACGAAAAACTCGTAAGCGTAACACTTCGACGATTCCCGGTGCATTTCCGGCTCACTGGCAAGAATGTCGATCACGGCCAGCGCTTCCCCGTTGCCCTGGTATAGCTGCCTCATCTCATCGATACGCTTTTCCATGGGAGAGTAGAAGTCCGTCCACCAGGCCTCGTCGGGCAGCGTAAAATGCCCCACTGCCGCGAAACCTGACGCTGCAATTATCTCCAGGAGATCCTCAACTCTTCCCATACCGGGGTATTCCGACTCAAAGAGCTTTCTAACTTCCGGAGGAGGGTCCTCAACAGTCCAGACCGCGTCAGTGAACGCGACATACCCTCCCGGACGCAGGAGCTGCCTGCAGACCGACAGCGCTTTTCTGATCCCGATGCTGTACAGTGCCCCCTCCGACCAGACAAGGTCAAAACTTTCAGGGGGCAGCCCGGTGTCTGTCATATCGGCCGCCACAGGGATAATCCGTTTTGAAAGGCCAAGCTCAGCCACCCTTGACTCCAGCCGTTCGATGCTTGGTGCATGGATGTCTACGGCGGTTATAATACCTGAAGTCAGCCCGGCAAGGTGAAGTGTCTGACCACCCACGCCGCAGCCCAGATCCAAAATTTTCGGCTCATGCGGCAATCCACTGCAAAGAGAAAGCGCCCTGGCCGCACAGTCCCTGCTCCCCGGGCCCTGCCTGGGAAGCGACTCGAACAGTTCCAGGAACAGCTTCCGGAACAAGGGAGATGGTTCGTTCATTTACATTCCACCATTCTGTTTCTTATAGAAACACGACCGTTCTTCCAACACCTTTTCCCGTCCATCCGGTGGAACGTTTTGTTCGAAGGCGGTGATGCCTCTGTTTTCATCAGAATCGTCATGGCCATGTCCAGTAATGGGCGTCAACAAATCAGGAAAGTCCTATGCTCCCTTTCCTGAACACATAAATCGCCCACCCCAGCGTTTCCCGCCCCCACCTCAGATATGCCGTCCTGCTCTCATGAACCCGCTTCAGAACGGTCTCCACATCCGGATCATCCCTATGGTCATTCGCCCAGGTTTCCGCAGCATACCACTGCAACCCTTCATATCTGTCCCAGTCATCCTGGCTGCTTACGAGTGTGTAGACAGGCTCCAGTCCGTACTCCCGTCCGGCCTCTGCATTCTCATAATGTGTTCCGAAGTCTTCCTTTTTCACTCCGATCGCCTCTAAATACTCTTTTTCCGGCTCATGCTTCCAGTACGGTTCTCCCGCAAGGATCCAGCTTTCCGGGGCTGTCATTCTTTTCAGCGCGTTCAACGTCCCCCGATGCCCGCCAAAAATCCAGCTTGCACCTATGCAGGCTGCCAGGTCAAAACTCTCCGGGGTATCCGGGACATACCCGGCCCCGTCCATCTCCAGGAAATGGAGTCGGACATCCGGAACACGTTCCTGATGCTTCTTCCGGACATCAGCTATGAAGTAGGGGGAGAGATCAACTCCTGTCCCGGTCATTTCCCGGTACCGTTCCGCAAGCCTGATGAGAAACTCGCCCTTTCCAGTAGCTATATCAAGCACACGTGCCCCGGGTCTCAGAGGCAGAAGTGTGATAAGCTGCTCAAGCTTCTCAAGATTCATCGGATTGCAGATAATGTGCTCCCGATGCGTGACAGAAAAAAACTTCCACCTGTCCATATATATACCGTCCTTATAAATGCCGGCCGAACCGCAGGATTTTCCGGCTTGATCAAGGATTTCCCGACTTCATAAATCATATCATCGACCCGGCCTGAAACACAAAAAAGCTCCTCCCCGAAGGGAAGAGCTTTCTGTTTTTTGGTCATTCCGAAGGGAATTCCTTCAGTTTCCCTGTTCTCCGTAAATACTGCCGCCCCAGCGGTCCTCAGGCTTACGGAAAAGCACCGGGTCAACGATCCTGCCGTTCTTCTGTTCCACGGCCAGGAAGCTGCCTTCCGGAAGAAGCCAGAACGGTTTTCCGGAAATAAATACCAGTTTCTTATTGAACATGCGTGTACCTCTTTCTTTTTCAAAATACCGAAGCGATCGGCGCCTCAAAAGGGATGTTTCGGTTACAGTCTCTTTCATGGAAGAATGGACGCCGTAAAAAAAGAATCAGGCCAATCCGGATAATGACTCCAGAATGGCCTGGAAACTATCTGGCTCCTCGGCGAGGACTCGAACCTCGAAC
>CAYTQC010000019.1:14445-21181 GCA_964439735.1 uncultured Synergistaceae bacterium | reverse complement strand
ATCCGAAGGGAAGACTTTATTAATCCGGAAAATAAATGAAATCAGGGGCAGAAAATAGACGAGGGCAAAGATGGTAACTCCGAGGGGGTCCCGGATTCTTCCCGGTATGAAGAGAGGACCGGTGCAAAGCAAGAGGAGTATCTTTCGTAGATGAAGAGAGAGGAGCCCGGCTATCCCTTGATGGCTGAGCGAGGCAGATAAAGAATTCTCCGGATCCTGTCTTCCCGGGAAAGGCAATGTATAGGATACAGAGAAACGCATAATGTATAGCGTGCGCAAGTCAGCAGAAACTCTTTTTCATGAAAAACACTTTACTTTCTGTCTTTTTGCCATAATTCGCATATTGCCGCTATCTCCCGGAGGTCTTTCTCCTCCAGCTCTTCACCGCATGGAAGGACAATCGTCCGTGACGCTTCATCATCAGGGGCGCCCGGAGGGCAGTCCCAGGACAATGGCGGTTCAAATCCTGCCGCACGAAGCCTCCGTTCGAGTTCATCCTTTCCCTTTTCCGCGCTGAAAGGGACCCCGAGGGGGACGCTTTCAGCGCCGCCCGGAAGGGAGAATCCGAGAAGGTCTGAAAGCCTTGCGGCGTTGTGTCTTCTTCTCGACGGAATGGACTCCCATTCCGTCCTTTCCAGCAGGAAACGTCCCATTTCCGACGGGGCCCGGGCTTCATCGTCTCCATCGAGCAGATCCTCACCTCTTCGTAGCCGTGACCGGTCTCCGGTGAGGTTTCCGAGTACTTTGCAGGAGACGAAGAATTCCATGGGAGGCTCGAGTTTTGTGTCAAGAGGGAAACGGGAGATGAGAAGTCCGCCGTCCGGTACCGGAAGGAATTTTCGGAAGCTGTAAAGAATAAAATCGCCGAACATCCCCACACCCGGTGTGAAAAGAGCGTGGACGCAGTCTTCAAAAATAAACGGGCGTTCTGGCACGGGAATGGCCTTGAGGGCTGCTTCAGCAGACCTGTTCGGAAAGCCGCAGAAGTGAATATAGAGAAAAACGTCTCCAGGCAGGAAGCGGGGAAGGGATGCGCTTTCCGGAGAGGAATAGAAGAAAAGGCGGAATCCCCGCCTGAGGAAGGGATAGGCGATGGACGGACAGCACAGGGAAGGAAGCCAGGCTCTTCCGGAAATCATGCCTTTCGGCAGTGAGTCCAGTCCTTTCGCCAGTGCCGATCTTCCCGATGCGACAGAGAGAGATTCCCTCCCGTCGACGGGCAGAAGAGAGAACAGGTTTCCTGAAACGGGTCGTTTGCTGAAAATATCAGGTGAAATGCGTTCGTTGCCCGGTGCTCTCATTCGGGTGTCCCCTCTGGAAGGAGCTGCGTTATTTCCGGAAACAGCTATTTCCCCGTGAGTGCGGCGGCGCCTATTAAGGCGGCATCGTTGCCAAGAAGGCTGAGTCTCAGGTCGAGGGTCTTTTTGAAGGGTGAGGCCAGGTAATCGATCACTCTCGGCCTGAGGACGTCGAGGAAGCCTTCGCCCTTGCTCAGCCCGCCTCCAAGAATGACCGCCTGAGGATCCAGCAGGTGAACGGCGGAAGCGATTCCCTTCGCGAGGTGGTCAAGGGCCCTGTCCCAGAGCGGAGCGACCGATGGATCGCTTCTCCTTGTCCACAGGTATTTCAGATCCGGCTGGAGCCCCATTCCTTCAGCGTTGCGCTCGAGGGCATCTGCCCCGCTGATGCCCTCGAGATGGCCGTGTGATCCGCATCCGCATGGTTCCCCTGCGCCTACCACAAGGTGTCCCGGTTCCCCGGCCATGCCGTGAAAACCTCTGAGTATCCTGCCGTTAATCACGATTCCTCCGCCGATCCCCGTACCAAGTGTAAAAAGCACGTAATCCGTCAATCCGGCTGCCGCTCCTCCCCAGCCTTCGCCCAGTGCGTAGCAGTTGGCGTCGTTTTCTATTTCCACAGGCAGTCCGATTTTTGCCGAGAGGATTTTCCGGACCGGAAGATTATTCCAGCCGGAGAAATTTGGAAGCAGCAGGGCGGTCTCCCGCAGGGTGTCGAGCATACCCGGAATTCCCACTCCTACGGGACATTCCGGACCTGCCCCGAGTATTCGGGCCATCTTCGCGACCTGTGAGGTAACATCGTCAGGTTCCCTGCCCGGCGTAGGCTCCGTGAGACGCTGCACGACCCTCCCGTTCTCTACGAGGGCGGCTGCGGTCTTGTGCCCGCCGAGGTCGATCCCGATGGCCCGCATCTTTTATTTTCCCTCCGCCCGCTTCAGTGCCGAATGCTTGTGGATCATCGGGCCGGTAAGAACATATACAAGGCATCCGAAGACCAGTATGGCAGCGATCCATGCGGCGTAGGTCTCGCTGAGGATCCAGAGCAGCAGCACGAGCAAAGCGGCCGGCACGAAATATTTCACCTTGTTGGAAGGCTTGGGATATCTCAGGTTTGAAAGCTGCAGCGAGATCATCACGATTATGAAGAGCTGGAAAACCACTGAAACCGGTCCGGTAACGAGAATGTGGCTTTCAGGGTACATGACCTGGGCGGCAAAGGCTGCAAGCGCGATCCACGAAGAGTTCACCGTTATCGGCAGTCCGATGAAACCTCCCTGCCCGCGAAGCGGGTCCACAAGCCGGAACTTGGAAAGGCGGAGCGCCCCGGAAAAGACGATCGCGGACGGCAGAATGGTCCTCCAGAACGGGCTTGGCCCGTGGAGCAGCAGGGCGTACATGAGGACCGCAGGTGCGGCTCCGAAGGCGGAAAAGTCAACAAACGTATCCAGCTCGGCGCCGAAGTCGGTGGATCCCTTGAGCCATCGTGCAAGGTTCCCGTCAAGTCCGTCGAGGATCAGGGCAAGCATGATGAACTGTGCCGACCGCGCAAGCAGAGAGGGCATGTCCAGCCGCATCGACTCGATCGTGGAAAGGATGCTCGCGAACCCGAAAAACAGTGCCGAAAGGGTCACAAGCGTCGGGAGGATGCGCCTCCAGTTAGCCAGGAATCTCAGCTTCCTGAGCTGGTTACCGGTCATCACTGGTTCTCCTCCCTGGGAAGTATCCGTGCGATCACCGTTCTGCCGGCGTGCACCTGGTCGCCGACCCGGGCGGTTATCTCGATATCTCCCTTGGGGAAGTACATGTCGAGCCTTGAACCGAACTTCATCATTCCGAAACGCTCCCCGCGTTTTACCGGCTGGGTTTTATCGTTCCTCAGCCAGTACACCACTCTCCGGCATACGGGACCGACGATCTGGGTCACAAGGCAGGAGGTGCCCTCACCCCTGACCAGTATCTTGTTATGCTGGTTCACTTCCGAGGATTTCTCCTGGAACGTGAAAAGCCGCCTTCCCGGAAAATATCCCAGGAACGTGGAGTAGCCGCTTATGGGAAAACGGTTCACGTGGACGTCGAACAGGCTCAGAAAAATGCTGATGCGCACGGTGTCTGTCTTCAGGTAATCCTTTTCGTACACATCGGTTATCCTGGCTATCTTTCCGCTCGCGGCGGCAATGACACACCCCGGTTCATCAGGGACGAAGACGTCAGGATCCCGGAAGAAGAACAGCATGTAGCCTGCCGAGATGTTCGCGGAAAGCAGGCCGGCAAAAAGGGATGTTCCCATGGAGAGTCCCCAGACCGCACACACAAGAAAAATGACTCCCCCGAACGCTGCCGACCCCAGTAGGAACGGTTTGACTTCAGGACGGAATTTCATTGAAAAGCCCCCTCGTATTTTCGACTAACAAATTATTATACATTATGATTCCCATACGGTCACCTGAATTTTCAAATCATGCTTTTCTACTGTTTTTCATATCATAAATGAAGGGAAAGGACCGGGTAACGGAAGAAATACGCAGTATGCAAGCTTGCCTGCTTTTCAATAAAGGTGTAAATTCAGAAATATTCATCTGCAGAGTAAAGCGGTCCGTCCGGGAGGTCTTCATGAAAAAAGAAAATGAACTCCCAATTTTGAATGAAAGAAAAATTGAAGGATCATCGCTTCTTTTCCGGGCGTCAGGTATCGTGAAGGTCTACAACCCCGGTATGGAAACGGAGGTGAGGGCCCTTGACGGCGTTGACCTTGAACTGTTTGCCGGGGAACTGGTGGTGCTTTTGGGGGCTTCAGGCAGCGGGAAATCGACCCTGCTCAACATCATCGGCGGCCTGGATGTTCCCACGGAAGGACGGCTCTTCTACAGGGATGAGGAACTCACCGGTGCGGATGACGACCTCCTTACGCAGTTCCGCAGATCTTCGGTAGGATTTGTTTTCCAGTTCTACAACCTTATTCCCAGTTTGACCGCCCGTGAGAACGTGGATCTTGCCTCCGAGATTGCCCCTGACCCCATGCCTTCAGAGGAAGCGCTGGGACTTGTCGGCCTTGAAGACAGAATGGATCATTTCCCTTCCCAGCTTTCCGGAGGGCAGCAGCAGCGGGTCGCTATCGCAAGGGCGATAGCGAAGAGGCCGGAGGTCCTTCTCTGCGACGAACCTACGGGCGCCCTCGATGTGAAGACGGGCATAACCGTGCTTGAAGCCATCGACCGTGTGAACAGGGACCTGGGAACCCTGGCGGTGGTCATAACCCATAACGTGGCTATAGCGGAAATGGCGGACAGGGTCATCAACCTCTCGGGAGGGCGTATTGTATCCATGCGCCGGAATGAAGAGCGCCGGCCGGCCTCTTCCCTTTCCTGGTGAAAAGCCATGCGTTCCCTTGACCTGAAGCTCTTCCGGGATCTTGCGGAAATGAAGGGGCAGATGCTGTCGGTCACCCTTGTAATGGTATGCGGCCTTTCCGTGATGATCATGTCGAGAGGGCTCGTGGTCTCGCTGGAGGAGACCGGGAGAAACTACTATGCGTCCGCACGGTTTGCCGATATTTTCTGCGAGCTGAAGCGTGCTCCCAACTGGCTTGAATCCCGTATCGCCGAAATCGATGGAGTTGCGGAGGCTGAAACAAGGGTCAGGGGCACGGCGATCCTGGACATCCCGGGCATGAAGGAACCGGCTGACGGAGTTGTCCTGTCCCTTCCCGGGAACAGGCCCGGGAGGCTGAATCTTCTCCACGTAAAGGCGGGAAGGATCCCCGAACCGGGGAGAGGGTATGAAATAGCGGTGAGCGCCGGTTTTGCCGGAGCTCACGGGTTTCTCCCGGGGGATGAGCTGAACATGACGGTATACGGAGTCCGGAGAAGGTTCCGGATATCCGGAATCGTCCTTTCTCCGGAGTACATATACGAGACGAGGGCCGGTGAAATGCTGCCGGAGCCCAGGCGGTTCGGCATCTTCTGGATGAATTACGGCGAACTCTCGAAGGCGGTTGGACTCGACGGCGCCTTCAACAGCGTTTCTCTCAGGCTTTCTCCTGGTGCCGACGTACAGGAGGTCAAGGCAGACCTCGACAGGATGCTTGCTCCCTACGGAGGGCTTACCGCCTATGGCCGGGACGAACATCCTTCGGCCAAGATGATGCAGGACGAACTGAGGGGGCTCAGGGGAACTTCCGTGGCATTCCCCGTGGTTTTTCTCGCAATTGCCGCTTTCATGGCGGGCACCGTGCTCACCCGCCTTGTGAAGCTCCAGAGGCAGCAGATCGCCCAGCTCAGGGCTTTCGGCTACACATCGACATCCGTCGCCTTCCATTACCTGAAATTCGTCCTCGTGCCCGTTGCCGGGGCAACAGCCCTTTCAGGTACCCTCGGAATGTGGGCGGGAAGGGGCTTCGTATCGCTTTACCAGCAGTTTTTCCAGTTCCCTGCCCTGGTCTTCACGCCTGACTGGGGGGCCCTGGCAATAGGGCTCACGGGAGGGGCGTCTTTCATGGTGCTTGGAGTTTTGAGAGCGGTCAGCCGGGCCGCCTCCGTCCCTCCTGCCGAAGGGATGAGGCCGGAGGCGCCTGCCCGTTACGCTCCGTCTCCCCTTGAACGGGCAGGAATACACAGGCTGTTCTCGCCTTCCCTGCGCATGGCTCTCCGGAACCTTGAACGAAAGCCCTGGCAGGCTCTTCTCACCACCCTCGGCATCGCCCTTGCGACGGCTATTCCCGTCTTCCCCGGCGCGATGACCGACGGAGTGGATTACCTCATGGAGTTTCAGTGGAACCTTTCCCAGAGACAGGATGCCTCGCTAGGGCTTCTCGAGCCGGCAGGCCCGGGAGCCCTGTCGTCCATCCTCCGACTTCCGGGAGTGTATGCGGCGGAACCGTTCCGCTCGGTTCCCGTTATTCTGCGGTCAGGCCACATACAATGGAGGACCGCCATAAACGGTCTTCCTGAAAAGCCCCTGCTGAACCGCCTCCTGGACGAAAACGCCCGGGAGATCGTCCTTCCTCCCTCGGGACTGGTCATGTCCCAAAAGCTTGCGGAGATCCTCAAAGTCTCTCCGGGCGATCCTCTGCAGGTAGAAGTCCGGGAAGGGAGGCGCCCTGTTCTCCGGGCCCGGCTTTCGGGGACCATAACCGATTTCGCGGGGCTGGCGGTCTATATGGAGATAGATGCACTCAGAAGATTCCTCGGTGAAGAGGAAACGATCAGCGGAGCTCATGTAAAGGTCGACATGGCGGAATGGGACGCTTTCCTGGAGGAGGTGAAGGATAGCCCCCGGGTGGCATCCCTCGGGCTGACGGGGGCGGTACGGGAAAATTTCAGCAGGACAATAGCCGAAATGATGTGGCTCTCCCAGGCAATGTTCTTTTCGTTTTCCATCATTGTTGCTTTCGGGGTGGTCTACAACGGCGCCCGCATCGCCCTTTCGGAACGGTCACG